>JAJFUE010000029.1 GCA_021372575.1 bacterium
ACGCAGTTGCGGTCGATTACGGGCCGGAGAGCGTTTGCCCGGAAGGGACTTGCACCCTTCTAGATACGCACCCTTTCAGGCGCACGAGTGCGGGAGCTTGCTCCCGCTTTCGCCGGGCAAGCTTGCTTGCCCGTGACTGGCCGGAATGCGGACGGGGAGCAAGCTCCCCTGGGTTTAAGCGGCAGCAAGCTGCCGCACTCCACATTGGTCCTGGCGCACGCTGGGGCGCCCGTCCGATCGCCATGATTCCCTCACCAAGATTTAGGGAAAGACAAGCGATTCATCGCGGGGTAATCGAATGGCGGGAGGAGAGCGAAACGGAAGAAGAGAGAAACCGTTGAAACGGTTCCCCGTCGTTAGATCGCTTTAACCCCGCGTTGAAAACGCGGGGTTACAAGGATTGGCTTTTCAACCTGCGATTTGTGAGCCCTATGTCGCCGGTCGGAGTGTTCACTTCGGTCCATGCGATCGTTGCGGCGAGCAGCAACGCGGTGGCTGGTTTTTGCCATAAAAACCCGTAATACAGCACCGGGTTGGCCGCGAGCATTTGATCGCACGAACCGGTCACCGGATCGCTGAAACCATACCAGTATTTGAAGATGATCCAGGTCGTCGGCGCGGCGAATGAAATTGCCAGCAGAAGCATCCACCACGTCCGATACCTTCCGCCGGGCAGGCTCCACAGGCACATCATGACCGGGACCATCAGCGTGTAGTGGTATTCGTGGCCGCGCGCGTAGAACGCGAAGAACGACATGATCGACAGGCAGATCGCGGCCTGCCGGTTGCGCCGCCACGCCACGATCGCCGTTTCCACAAGGATCAGCGCCAACAGGTCGTAGCGGATCTTGAGGTTCGGCTCGGGCGGCACGATCTCGTCGAGCGCCGCCGCGAGCGATATCTGCTGGTTCCAGCGGAAGCCGCTGTATTTCGCGATATCGCCCGCCTGCCCGAGGTATGTCCGCATGATCGGATTGAATCCGAACTCGAGGCCGCCGCTTGCGTCATGCCGCAAAATGAACCACGGCCCCATCGTGACCAGCAGCACGGCCGTGATGATCGCGATCGTCCGCCATTCGCGTCGAATCACCAGCACCAGCGCCGCCGGGGCAAGGACCGGTTTGCCGAGCGCGCTGATCGTGAATCCCGCAACCTGCGACAACCGATTCTCCCACCCGAGCACGAGAAATACGGCCAGCACCGCCACGCTGTGATACTGGCCCATGTGATCCATCACTGCCCACGGCACGAAAAATCCCATCGACGCCATGAACAGGCAGTTGCGGGCGAGATCGGGCCGCCCGCGCAACGGCTCGGCGGCGATACGCCTGCCGAACACGAAGATGATCGCGAGATGCAGCGCCAGCGCGAGCAGGTTCGCGGCCCAGTAGCCGGCCCACGGTGACAAATAGCTAAGCGGCACGCCGGCCACGGCCAGCGTCGGAAAGCTCACCCACGGCGTCGCCCACGGGCCATAGTCAGGGTAATCGTCGTGCGCGATGAACGGGTTGGTCCCGTTGCGGATCGCGAGCGCGGCGCGCGGCCAGCCGAAGTAGTCATAGCCGCGATTCGGGTTGTCCGAATTGGCGCTCCACGGGCTCAGCAGACCGAAATAAAAAAGGGCAAACAGGGCGAGCGCGGAAACCAATCCGACGGCGAGCGGCGTGTAGTTCCGGGCGCGATGCACGGCGCGTTGCCTCCCTGCGCAACCCATCCAATCTGCCCAATGCCGCCGGGCTTTGTCCAGTCATGAAAAACGCATTTAGGTTGACATTCCGTTCAGGTAGTGAAAAAAGAACTCCGATAGCTAAATCTTGAGGAAAATGGATGGTGCCATGAAACTCATCCACAGTCAGAAGGCGCTCGTTGAAAGATTGCTGATTGTTGTCCTGATTTTCTCCGGTCTGCTTGTTTACGCGATCGCCGGCAGCGGCGACGTCTCCGGCGACGGCTATATCACCGTCGGCGACGCCAACATGGTGCGCAATTACCTGATCGGGAAAATCAACCTGAATGCCGACCAGCTCGCGCGTGCCGACATCAACAACGACCAGATCGTCGATGTCGCCGACGTGGTCAACATCCTGAACCGCACCTATATCACGATCACGATCGACGTGTCGCCCGAGGACGCAAGCTGGCGCCTGACCGGCCCCGTGGGATTCACCACCATCGACGGCGCCGGCGACCGCTTCGGCGCGAATGCGATCGCGAACTGCCCGGTCGGGACCTACACGCTTCATTTCAACCCGATGACGGACTACATCACGCCGGCCGACCAGACCAAAACCGGGCAGTCCGGAGGCACGATCGCGTTCACTCAAGTCTATCCGCGCGTGTTCATGCCGATGCGCTCCGTGCCCGCCGGCACGTTCCCGATGGGCCAGACCCACCGCGGCGACGACGCGCTGTATGCGCTCGCGGACGAGGTGCAACACCAGGTGACGCTTTCGGCATACCAAATTGGAAAGTTCGAGGTCACGGCCGGCCAGCTTTGCACCGTCCTGAACTATGCGAACTTGAAAGGCTACCTCAGGAACTCGAGCGGCGGGCTTTACACGAGCGGCAACGTCTATGGCTATGGCCAGTTGCTGTTCGGTTTCGATGGCTACGAACAGATCGTTTATTCCAACGGATTGTTCACTTGGAAGAGCCGCGGCGGCTATCCCATGGAAAACCATCCCATGAACAACGTGAGCTGGTATGGCGCGCTGGCGTTCTGCAACTGGCTGAGCGAAAAGGAAGGCTTCACGCCGGCCTACAACCTCAAGACGTGGAGCGTGATCTTCCCCTTCACGAAAGGCTATCGCCTGCCGACCGAGGCCGAATGGGAACGCGCGGCGGCCTGGGACGGCACGAAGCATTGGATCTACGCCGTCACGGCGGACACGATCGATTACCAGCGTTGCAGCTATGGCGGGTTTAATCCGTTGAACCTGTCGCCGCCGTGGTCGTGCCCCGTCGGCTGGTTCAACGGGAAGATGGTTTCGCCGCACGGCAACATTCCGACGATCGACAGCCCGAGCCCAGTCGGGTGCTATGACATGAGCGGCAACATCTGGGAGTGGTGTTACGATTTCTACGCGCCGTATCCGACGACCCCGGTGACGAATCCGATCGGTCCGGCGACGGGTTCGCAGGGCCACTGCCTGCGCGGCGGCGACTGGGGCGATTCCAAGGGAAGCCAGCGGACAGCCTACCGCGACAACATCCGCTCCCAGCCAACGCGCTGCACCAACTACATCGGCATGCGCCTGGCAAGAACGCCGTAGGCCGCGGAGCCGGCGCATCAGCTCGCTTACGATAAAGTGTCGGTCTTGCGGCTGGGCGGATTGTTCGATTCACGATCCACGGTCCACGTTCCACGATTGCGGCGTAAACACCTGCCGCTCCTTGCGTTTAGCCATGTTGCGGGGCATCGCCCCCGCGTGGATGGATTTTTGTTCTTCTTGATCGTTTGCACGGTCCAAACTTATCATCCAAGGAGTCAAGAAGGCGACGCCGGCTTCCGGCCACGCATCCATATCCCAACATCAGACTGGATTCGAGCCATGAAAAAACCCGTCTTGTTTGTGGCAATGTTACTGCTCGTTGCGGCCGTGTGCCGGGCCCAGACCGTGAGCCCGCACAATGACGACCTGCTGGCGCCGCTCGGCAAGCTCAAGGACCGCATCGTGTTCGAGTCGTATTTCGACGGCAACTTCGAGATCATGCTCATGAACGCCGACGGCACGAACAAGAAAGACCTGACCAATACCCCCAAGCTCAACGAAGTTTTCCCGCAGTGCTCGCCCGACGGCAAGATGATCGCCTTCGAGTGCTGCGAACAAACCAGCGGTTCCGAATACCGCCTGGAAGTCATGAACGCCGACGGCACCGGCCGCCGCATCCTGGTCAACGAGGCGCGCCAGGAAGCGTGGAGCCCCGACAGCCGGACGCTCGCCTACGTCGTCCCGACCGCCGGCAAGCATTCCTATGCTCTCAACCACTCGCTGTCGTTCTACAACCTGAAAACCGGCAAAATCACGCGATGGGACGAGGGCAAGACCACGATCACGCAGATCGACCTCGGCGGCAACGCAACGAAGGTCCCCGCCTCGAGCCTCAAGAACCTGCTGAACCTGACCTACTCCAAGGACGGCAAGTGGATCCTCGCCAGCATCGTCTCCACGATGGGCTTCAGCCAGTCGATCGTCGCGATCGAGGTGGGCGGCGACCGCGTCGTCGATTTCCTGCACCAGGGATCGGAAACGACGGGCGATTTGCTTGGCTGCCGGCCGACGATCAGGCCCGACGGCAAGATGGTGACGTGGGCCGTTGCGCTCAGGCGCAAGCTCGCGTGGATCGACGTCGCGCCGATCGACATGGACGCGGCGCTTCCGAAATGCGACCTCGCCAACAAGAAGGACATCGTCAGCGACGTCGCGCCGATCGAGCTGTATCACCCCGACTGGTCGCCCAACGGCCGCTACATCGCGTTCAGCCGCGGCGAACGCGCCGGCATCATGGCGAAGAAGGCTCCCTATACCCCGGGCGCCATCGCGAAGGGGTGGGACATCGCCATCGTCGATACGCAAAAACCGGGCGTCTATACATTCATCACGCGCGACGGCCAGAGCAACAAGGAGCCCGATTGGCTGAAGGCGTCCGATTAAGGCAATGAATGTGGAGTGCAACAGCTTGCTGCCGCTTAAACCAGGGGAGCTTGCTCCCCGTCCGCATGTCGGCCAGTCACGGGCAAGCAAGCTTGCCCGGCGAAAGCGGGAGCAAGCTCCCGCACTCCACATGGGTCCGCCGACTGAAAGCGCCGTTTTTTAAGGCTTGCGTTGGCACTGATGTTTGTTGAACATATTTGCGTCCCAAGGAGGCAGATCGAAATGCACATCAAGACAATGAGCGTGTTAAGCATACTGGCACTGCTGGCATTCGCGGCCGGCTGCGGGAAGTCGGGCAGCGCCCCGCAGGCCGGCGGCGGCGAGCCCGTCGTCAACGAGCAGAAAGCGGCCGCCATGCCGGTCGTCAAGGACAAGAGCGGCATCGAAATGGTCCAACTGCCCGGCGGCAAATTCAAGATGGGCAGCAACACCCCCGGACAGGGCCCGATCCACGAAGTCACGATCAAGCCCTTCCTGATCGATAAAACCGAGGTCACGCAGGCCAATTTCGTCAAGCTGATGGGCAAGGAAAAATCGCGCTTCAAGGGCGACAACAACCCCGTCGAGCAGGTCCCGTGGGCCGAGGCCGTCATGTATTGCAACGCCCGCAGCAAGGCCGAGGGCCTCACGCCCTGCTATAACGAGGACACCGGCGAGTGCAACTTCGAGGCCAACGGCTACCGCCTCCCGACCGAGGCCGAATGGGAATTCGCCGCCCGCGCCGGCAGCGACGCCGAGTGGAGTTTCGGGTCCAACGAGCGCCAGCTTGGCGATTACGCGTGGATCAAGGACAACTCCGACAACAAGACGCACCCGGTCGCGCAAAAGAAGCCCAATGCGTGGGGCATCTGCGACATGTACGGCAACGTCGCCGAATGGACCAACGACGTGTTCGACGAGAACTACTACAAGACCAGCCCGGCGGCCGATCCGCGCGGCGGCACGCTGTCCGACGAGGCCAAGTTCGTGATCCGCGGCGGCGCCTATCGCTTTGAGCCCGCGACCTGCACTTCGGCGTGGCGCCAGGGCGAGTTCCCCGGCACGACTGACGGCTGCATCAACGGCGACTACCTTGGCTTCCGCTGCGCGCGGAATAAATGATGAGTGATGAATGATGAAAAGGGCTCTTGTTCACGCAAGGGCCCTTTCTGATTTTGTAAAGCGTAAAGGTGTTATGCGCTTTGGGGTCTTATGGGTCTTCTGCGTCTTATGGGTCTTGTGGGTTATGGGTGGCTCCCATGCGCTGCTTTCTTTTAATCGTCTTGGTTCTCCTGGTAGTCGCGCCGGCGTGGGCGGTGGGGAATGATGCAACTTCGAGTGCTTCCCTCGCCCGGACCGGAATTCTGATCGACGAAATGCATCACAGGCATGCGACGCCCGCGGGATTTCCGGAGAACGCCGCGCGGGTGGATGCGATTGAAAAGCGATTTGAGAAGGACGGGATTTTTGCGCGCGGCGTGCGGCTGAAGGGGAATGCGCCCGACGACAAGTGGCTCAAGCTCGTGCATACGGACGCATATCTCAAACGCCTGAGGGCGGCGTGCGCGACTGGTGACGCGTTCATCGATTCGCGCGACGTGCCGATTTGCAAGGATTCGGAGCTTGCGGCGCGGACGGCGGTCGCGGACGTGCTCGGCGCAGTGGATGCGGTGATGGCCGGCCGCGTGAAGAACGCATTCTGCGCGATCCGGCCGCCGGGCCACCACGCAAGCGCCAACCGCGCGATGGGATTTTGCATTTACAACAACGTCGCGATCGCCGCGAAATACATTCAAACAAAATACCATCTCGCGCGCGTGCTGATCGTCGATTTCGACGTCCACCACGGCAACGGCACGCAGGCCACGTTCGACGCCGACCCGACCGTGTTTTATTTCAGCGTGCACCAGAGCCCGTTCTACCCGCGCACCGGCGGCGCCGATGAAACCGGCGTCGGCGCGGCAAAAGGGACGAAGATCAATGTGCCGCTCGCGGCCGGCTCCGGCGACGCACAGGCGCTTGCTGCGTTTAAAAACCGGCTCGTTCCGGCCGCCCGGAAATTCAAACCTGATTTCATTCTCATCTCGGCCGGATTCGACGCGCACAAGAACGACCCGATCGGCGGACTCGCCTACACGCCCGCCGGTTATGCCGCTCTGACGCGGATTGTGAAAAAAATTGCTTTTGAAGAATGTCACGGCCGACTTGTCAGTTTGCTTGAAGGCGGGTACAATCCTGACGCCCTCGCGGAGTCTGCCGAGGCGCATGTCCGAACCCTGATGGAGAACGACGAGCCATGATCTTCCAGTCCTGGACGTTTATGCTATTCTTCGCGATTTTCCTCGTGGTGTTTTACGGCATCCGCAAGTTTCCGATGCTGCGCGTCTCGTTTCTCGTCCTCGCGGCCTACGTGTTCTACGGCTGGCTGGCGTGGTGCATATTTTACAACTGGCTTGCCTTGTTGTATCCCGTCCTGATGATCTACATCACGGTCGTCAACTGGTTCTGCGTGCGCCGGATGGAGGGCGGCAACCGGAAGCTGTGGCTCGGGATCGCCGTCACGCTGAGCCTGCTCGTCCTGTGCTTCTTCAAATACACCGACTTCCTGATCGAAAACATCAACATGGCCTTCAATACCGAGCTGCCGCCGCTGACCTCGCTGCCCAAGTGGAAATGGGCGATGCTGCCGGCCGGCCTCTCGTTCTTCACATTCCAGGGCCTGAGCTACGCCATCGACGCCTACCGCGGCGAGGTCAAGCCCGAGCCGAACATCATCCGCTTCGCGGCGTATATCTCGCTGTTCACGAACGTCCTTTCCGGCCCGATCGAGCGCGCCTCGAACATGCTGCCGCAGATCGAGCGCGTCCCGCGCATCACGATGCTCGACGTCACCGACGGCGCCTCGCTGTTCCTCGTCGGCATGTTCAAGAAAGTCGTGATGGCGGACTGGCTCGACAAATACGTCTCGACGATTTACCCCAATGCGGCCTCGCACAACACGGCAAGCCTCGTCGCGGCGACGTTCGCCTACACGTGGCAGATCTACTTCGACTTCGCCGGCTACACGGACATGGCGCGCGGCGTCGCCCGCTTGATGGGCTTCAAGATCATCCTCAACTTCAACAACCCGTACACGGCGACCGACCTCGGCGACTTCTGGGGCCGCTGGCACATCAGCCTTTCGAGCTGGATCAAGGATTACCTCTACATTCCGCTCGGCGGCAACCGCAAGGGCCCCGCGCGCATGTATTTCAACATCTTCGTGGCGATGGTGCTGTCGGGCATCTGGCACGGCGCGGGCTGGCTCTACATCGTGTGGGGCGCGCTGCACGCTTTCGGCCGCATGATCACCCGCGAGGCCGAGCGCACCGCGTTCTATCGCGACCGTGTCCCGCGCTTCTGCAAGCAGCTGCTGGTGTTCGCGTTCGTGATGGTCACCTGGATTTTCTTCAAGGTCGGCTCCATGCCGAGCGGAACGCTTAAGGATGCATGGGACATCCTGAAAAGAATTTGCAGCTCGAGCTGGCTGGCCGATCCGCGCCTGCCGCTTCTGCCGATTTCGTTCGTGCTCATGATCTGGATCTACCAGTTCGTGTATAACTCGAAGGTGCAAAAGCTACTTCAACCGGCGCCGGTGCGCGTCGCGCTGGCGGTCATCATGATCGTGTGCCTGTTCGTCTGCCAGCAGGCCCCGGCCAAATTCATCTACACCAATTACTGAGCAACCCCGCGGGAGACATAGACGATGAACGACATCAAACCCGAAGTCCAAACCGCCACAACGCCCGCGCCCGCGGAAGCGAAACCGAAAAAGCGACTTTCGTCGGGCCCGTTCGGCGGCGAAGGCATTCCGTTCGGCTCCAACGAAATGCGACTGACAGGCTGGCAATGGCTGGCCACGCTCGTGATCGCCGCGGCAGTGCTGTGGGCGATCCCGCACGTGTGGAGCGCCTTGCACCCGGTCAAGCTCTCGGCGCCACTCGGCCGCGTCCCGTTCGACCTCGGCAACGACTACTGGATGGTCGAGCAGTCGTTCAATGCGATGCTCAAGGGCATCGACAACGCCGTCGTCGGCGACTCGGTCATGTGGGGCGCCTACGTCGCGCCCGAGAACACGCTCGCCTCGCAGCTCACTCAGCGCGCCGGCGCCAAGTTCGCCAACCTCGGCATCAGCGGCTGCCACCCCGTCGCCAACTACGGCCTCGTCAAATATTACGGCAAGTCGATCGCCAACAAGAACGTGCTGATCCAGTTCAACCCGCTGTGGCTCTCGACGCCACGCGAGGACCTCACGACGACCTCGCTCGCCGGCATCAATCACCCCAAGCTCCTGCCGCAGCTCAGCGAAAGCATCCCGGCTTACGGCGATACCGGCTTCGACGAGCGCTTCGGCATCGCACTCAAGCATCATTTCTCAATCTACGGCTGGGTCATGCACATGCAGACGGTGGCGTTCGGCGGCGACGACATCCCGGCGTGGACGGTCAAGAACCCCTACTCCGTGCCGGCCGTGCAGGAGTTCCCCGACCTGCCGACCGACAAGGCGCCGTCGCTCGCCAAGCCGTGGACGACGCGCAAAATCAAGCAGGTCGATTTCCAGTTCGTACCGCTCGACAAGTCTTACCAGTGGCGCTACTTCTGCAAGCTCGTCGAACTGCTGCAACAACGCGGCAACAAGGTGTTCGTCCTTGTCGGCCCGTATAACGAGCACATGATGAAGGGCAAGGCGGTCGATCGTTACAAGAACGAAATCAAGCCGGGCATGGAGAAGTGGCTCAAGGAACACAACGTTCCCTACCTTGCGCCGGCCGCGCTGCCGACCGAGATCTACACCGACTCGAGCCACCCGATCCTCAACGGCTACGGCCTGATCGCCGACCAACTCATGGCCAACGCCGATTTCAAGAAGATGTTTGTGAAGTAGGCTGAGGCGAAGGATGCAGTAGCCCGAGCGTAAGCGAGGGACTCGCAATCGAATCACAGTTCAGCAAAACGTATGGCCGGCCGCCCAGCCGGCCTTATTTTTTTGAACCGGTCCGTGTAAATCCGTTCAATCCGTATCATCCGCGTGTGTAATTCCAAGGCTTCGCCCTTGCATTTCTTGGCGATCTTGGCGTCTCGGCGTAAAAATTCTCTCTGCGCTCTCCGCCTTATCTCTGCCTCTCTGCGACAAAAGTTTTCCGCCGCGCTTGCCGCCAGCCCCCAAATGTTTTAGCTTGTTTCGATGACCGACGTTCCGCCCACCGCCCCTGCCGCCGAGCCGCATATTCACCGGCTTCCGACCCGGCTGATCAACCAGATCGCCGCCGGCGAGGTCGTCGTGCGCCCGGCTGCCGCGATCAAGGAACTCATCGAAAACAGCCTCGACGCCGGCGCGACCCGGATCGATGTCGCCGTCGAGGAGGACGCCCTCAATTTCACCATTCGCGACGACGGCTGCGGGATGAACGAGGCCGACCTGCGCCTCTCGATCGAGCGCCACGCCACCAGCAAGATCTCCGAGTTCGACGACCTCGCGCGCCTCACGACGCGCGGCTTTCGCGGCGAGGCGCTGGCAGCCATCGCCGCCGTCGCGCGCGTCGAAATCATCACCCGCCGCGCCGACGAACGCGAGGCGCTGCGGCTGCGCGCCAGCGGCGGCCGCGAGCCGACCGTCAACGCCACTGCGGCCAACACCGGCACGACGATCATCGTGCGCGACCTGTTTTACAACACGCCCGCGCGCCTTAAGTTCATGAAGAGCGCCGTCAGCGAGTGGGGCCATTGCCTGCAGACCATCCTGCGCCAGGCGCTCACACGGCCCGACGTCGGGTTCGCGATCCGGTGGCGGGGCAAGCCGTATCTCGACCTGCCCGCCAACCAGGCCCTTCGCGACCGCCTCGCGCAGATCCTGCCGCACGAAGCCGCCGCCGGCCTCATTGATGTCGATTCAACGCTACAGGGCGTGCGCGTGTGGGGCGCGGTCAGCCACCCGACCGCCACACGCCGCGACCGGCGATTCCAATATTACTTCGCCAACGGCCGCCCGATCGTGCACCGGCCGTTGCCGTTCGCGCTCGAGGAAGCCTACCGCGGCCTGCTCATGACGCAGCGCTACCCGCTCGCGGCAATCCTCATCGAGATGCCCGGCGACATGATCGACGTCAATGTGCACCCGACGAAGGAAGAGGTACGCTTCCGCGAGGAACCGCTCGTGGCCGGCGCCGTCCACCGCGCCGTCGCCGAGGCGTTAAGGGGCGCAAACCTGATCCCGACGCTCACCGTGCCGGTCACGCCGGCAACGCCGCCGCCGGTTAAACCTTCTCCCGAGAAAATACAGCCCGCTGTAGTATCGCAATCAACTTCGCCGATTCCCCAAGCGACGATTTTTACTCAGGACTCAGGACTCAGGACTCAGGACTCTCCGCGCGGCCAACTCGATTTCGTGCCGGGCTTTGGGCTTCCAACAACAAGCACAGGGCAGGCACCAGCGCCCACTTCACCGGCGCCGGATCATAAGCCCTCGACGCCATACGCGGTTGCTCCGCCCGCCGATCCCGCCGCGCGCGATGAATCCGGCCTGATCGAGCGGCTCCGCTCGCTGCCCAATCCGCCGCGCGCGCTTGCGCAGGTTGGTGAATGTTACATCCTCGCCGAGGCCGGCCCGGATGGCATGATCCTCGTCGATCAGCACGCGGCGCACGAAAAATTCCTCTACCTCAAATTCATGCGCGAGGCCGAGCGGCGCGCCATCACAGTCCAGCCGCTTCTCATGCCGCACACGATCGAGCTCGCTCCCACCGAAGCCGCCGCGATCGAGCCGCTCCTCGCGCCCCTTCGCGACGCCGGCTTCGAAGTCGAGCCGTTCGGCGGCGGCACGTTCATGGTGCAGTCCGTGCCGACCGTGTTCGACGGCATGAACGTGGAGGCGTTCATTCGCGACCTGATCGACGACGTCGGCGGTGGCAATCTCGGCCGCGAGATCCAGCGCCTGCGCGAGCGCATCTGCGCGCGCGCGGCCTGCCGCGCCGCCGTCAAGTCCGGCGACCACCTCACGCGCGAGGAAATGCAACGGCTCGTCGATCAACTCCTTGAGACCCATGAACTGCTCCGCTGCCCGCACGGCCGCCCGACGACGCTGCACCTGACCCGCGAGCAAATCGACCGACAGTTCGGCCGACTGGGCTAAGCATGCAGTAGCCCGAGCGTAAGCGAGGGATTGCCGAACCGGCAGATCCGACCAATCCGACGGATGAAATAAACAGGATTACGCGAATGTCCCATCGCCCGTTCAGCGTCGTTATCCATCCCTCCGGCCCACTCGCCGGCTACATTGCCGCGCCTCCGTCGAAGAATTATTCGACCCGTCTGATCCTCGGCGCCGCGCTCGCTGACGGCGTCTCGCTCATCCGCCGCCCCGCAATCAACGACGACGCACGCGCGCTCGTTGCGTGCTGCCGGGCGTTGGGTGCCAAAATCGACGAACAGGGAGACGACCTGCGCATCACCGGTTTCGCCGCGCGGCCGATCAACCCCGGCCGTCTCAATCCCGGCAACGCCGGCGCCGTTCTCCGCCTCCTTCTCGGGACGGCGTGCCTTGTCGAAGGCGAGATCGAGTTTGTCACCGACTACGCCGAATCGCTCGGCCGCCGGCCCAACGAAGATTTGCTCAAAGCCCTGCGCCGGCTTGGCGCGGATGCGCGCGGCCAGGGTCCCGAAGGCACGCTGCCGATCCGGATCAAGGGGGGACAACTGCGCGGCGGCCACGTGCGCGTGAGCGGCCGCAAAAGCTCGCAATACTTGAGTTCACTCCTGTTCCTGTGTCCATTCCTTGAAGGCGACTCGCGCGTCGAAGTCGGCGATGAGAACGAGCCCGAACCGGTCCTCGTCTCGCGCCCGCTCATCGACCAGACGCTCGACGCGCTCAGCCGGTTCGGCATCACGATCGACCGCGACCCAACCGGCCTCATTTTCAACATTGCAGGCTCCCAGCGCGCGAACGCCTTGGATTGCACCGTCAACGGCGACTGGCCCTCGGCCGCGGCCTTGATGTCAGCCATCGCCGTCGCCGGCGGCATGGCCACGATCCACGGCCTCAGCGACGATGCCCAGGGCGAACGCCGCGCCGCCGACTGCCTCGCCCAAATGGGCTGCAACTTCATGACGCCGCGCCCCGGCGAGCTCATCATCCACAGCAAGGCCGACCTCAAGCCGGTCGTGTTCAATGGCGACCTCGCCACCGACGCCGTCCTGGCCCTGATCGGCGCCGCGTGTTTCGCCGACGGCACGAGCCGCTTCGAGAACATCGGCAACCTGCGCCTCAAGGAATCCGATCGCATCCGCGAGCCGCTCGAGGAGCTTGCGAAAATCGGCGTCTCCTCGCGCTCGGGCCCCGACTGGATCGAAATCGACGGCCGCCCCGACGGCTACGACGGCGGCGTCGAGTGCGACTCGCGCGGCGACCACCGCGTCGCGCAAATGCTCGCCATCGTCGGCGCGCGCTGCCGCAACCCGCTCACGATCCGCCGCGCCGAGCATATCAGCAAATCCTACCCCGAGTTCTTCACCGACCTCGCCCGCCTCGGGGTTAAGCTTGATATCGTCCCTCAGTAGCAATATAACGGGTCTCACAACATCCGGGAGGATTCGGCGATGAGGATTTTGACAATGCACACGGTGTTCGCATTGTTGATCTTCGCGCTCGCCGTGCATGCCGACGCCGCAACCACCGCGACGGCCGTGGTCTCACCCGGCGCGCTCCTGCGCGCCGACCAGTTCGATCGCCTCGACGATTATTACAACTCCTTCCTGATGAACTACGACCCGCGGAAAACGAATTCCTACCTGCCGCTGGGCTACGCGCTCTCGCAGCCGTCCTACACGACCGAGCTTTTTCCGCACCTCGACAAATGGGTCGCCGCCAGGCCCAGGTCGTATTTCGCGCGGCTCATTCGCGGCAGCATGGATATCGAGCTTGCATGGGCCGTGCACGGCGCCAATCTTTTCGCCAACATCGGGCCCGAAGCCAGACGGGTCTTCGAGGACAGCCTGGCCAAGGCCGACGCCGACCTCAACGAGGCGGTGAAGATCAACCCCTCGATTCCGTTCGCGCAGGCCCGCCTGATCGCGATCGACCAGATGCTCGACCGCGGGCTCGAAACCGCGACCGCCCACTTCCTGGCCGCGCGCAAGGCCGATCCAAGCTACACGCCCGCTTACACCGCCTACCTGTGGCTCCTTTCGCCGCGCCACGGCGGCGACGTCTCGATGATGAAAACGTTCGTCGCAAACAACGCCGACAGAATCCCGGGCTCCAACCTGCCCTTCCTGTGGGGCGTTTATCACAGCGAAATGGCCGCGCCGGGCAACGAGGGGTCGTCATGGTGGAACGATCCCGCGAACTGGAAGCAGGTCGAGGATGGCTTCAACAACGCGATCGCGCTCCAGCCGAACCCCATCGGCGCGCGCTGCATGCTTGTGCTTTACGCCCAAGGCGCCGGCAAGACCGACTTCATGCGCAAGCAGCTCGAGCTGATCGGCCCGTATTGGGGCGAATACCTGCCCGAGAGCATGCAGACGGCGGTGTTCGACTGCGTCAAGACTGCGTGGCCCAAGGCCGATCCCGAGCAGTGGATGATCGGCAAGGCCACGGCCGAGCTTGCGAAACACCCGCGCGCCGCGCGGCCGCTCATGCTGCGCGGGATCGCATCCTGCCGCGAAAAAAAATACACCGAGGCAATCGCCGACCTCACCCGCGCCATCGAACTCGACCCAGATCTCGTGCACGGCTGGATGGAGCTGGCCATTTCCTACGACGCCACGCACCAGACCGCCAACGCCCTCAACGCCGCCGAACATTACCTGATGGTCCGCCCGAGCGCTGAACGGATCGTCCAGATCAAGGGCAACGCGATCAGGGCCTCCGGCAAGCTCGACGATTCCATCAAATTTTTCCGCGAGAAGCTTGAGCTTTTCCCCACGCTGGCGGGCGTTTATGATTCGCTCGCAACCGCGCTGCGCGAGAAACGCGACTGGCCGGCGCTCATCGAAACCTGCACCGAGGGCCTGCCTTGGGCCCAGCGCCAGCAGAACGAAACCGTCCTGTTCGATCTGTATTGGTTGCGCGGCCTGGCGCACCAGCAGCAGGCTGAACTGCCGCAGGCGTTCGACAGCTTCGCCGAGGCGCTCAAATACGATCCGGGCGACCGGACGCTGGACAAGTTCGCCGAGCTCTACCGCGCCGGCGGCCAGTGGGCGCGGTTCAAGAACCGCATCCCCAGGCTGGTCGAGCAGAACTACCACGCCGGCGGCGACGAATCCAAACGCAACGCCGCCCTCGAACGCTTTCACGAAAAACTTTAGATCTCCAATCGCAAATAATTTGATTATAAGCGCGAAGAGTTTTATAGGTCCTATAGGACTCAGAGGGACCCATAGGACCCATAGGACCCATTCTTGTTCCAGAAGGAAAACGGCCATGACCAAGCGTCTGTTCGCGATCGTGATCGGGTGTGCCATGCTGATCAGCCTCGCCAATGCCGCCGCGCCGAATCCCATGGCCGACGTCTCCCCCGTGGCGCTCCTGCGCGCCGACCAGTTCGACAAGCTCGAGGAGTATTACGCGTATTACTTTAAAAACTATAATCCGAAAGTCGCGAGCTCCTACGAGCCGGTGTCGGAAGCCTTCGGTAAAATCTATTACTCGTCCGACCTGCAGCCGCACCTCGACAAGTGGGTCGCCGCCAAGCCCACCTCGCACGTCGCGCGATTGAGCCGCGGCAATTTCTACATTTCACACGCCTGGGACGCGCGCGGCGCCGGATTCGCCAACACGGTCAGCCGCGAGGCCTGGCGCCTGTTCGAACAGCGCCTGACACAAGCCGACGCCGACCTGACGAGCGCCACGCAACTCAACCCGAACAGCCCGTTCCCATTCACAAGCATGATCACGATCGACATGGGCGCCAGCCGCGGCCTCAAGTCCGCCGCCACGCATTTTATTGCCGCGCGTAATATCGATCCCAGCTTCTACCCCGCATATTCGTCTTTTATCAACATGAACAGACCACGCTGGGGCGGCAGCCACGAGATCATGCGGCAGTTTGCCCAAAACAACGCCGACAAGGTCCCGGGCTCGCTTCTGCCGCTGCTGTGGGTCGATTACCACGAGGAGATGGCGGACAGGATGAATGAAGGCAAAGACTGGTGGAAGAAGCCGGGCAATTGGGAACAGGTCGATGCGATTTTCAAGAAACTGATTCCGCTGGAAAAAGAACCCAATTGGCTGCGGACGCGTTATGCAATCAATGCTCATAAGGCGGGCCACCTCGACGTCTTGCGCCAGCAACTCGATCTCATCGGGACCAACTGGGCGCATTGGCTGGTTACGAGCGAATATCTTTTCTATTACGTCCATGAGGCATGGCCGGATCAGAAAGCCGCTGAGTGGGTGGTGCGCAAGGCCAATGCCGAGTTGCAGAAGAACCCTCGCTCGGCACAGTCGCTCAAAATGCGCGGGATGGCTAAGATGCATCTCGGCCACAGCGATGAGGCCTTACCCGATCTCAAAGCGGCACTCCAGATCGATGGATCCATGGCCAATTGCTGGCGTACGCTTGCCCAAATCTATGCCGGCCAGAAACAATATGCGCAGGCCATCGACGCGGCTGAGCACTTCCTGCTCACCGAGGGCTATAATGAGGACCTCATCACGCTCAAAGGCAGCGCACTGCGCGATATGGGGCGGCACGACGATGCGATCGCTTATTTCGAGTCCGCGCTCAAATTACACCCGGCGTTGCCGCAGGTCGATTACGCCCTGGCGCGGGCGTATTTGGACAAAAAGGATTATCAAAAGGCCGTCGCATTCGGCACGGAAGGTCTCGACTGGGCGGAACAATTCGAACGCAAAACAGGGTTGCGCGATATGAATTGGGCAGTCGGAACGGGATACGCGGAGCTCAAGCAACCCGATAACGCTTTTAAATACTATGTCGAAGCCCTCAAGGTTGAAGATGAGGACTTCATGTTGCAGGTCCTCGCCGCCATCTACCACAACGGCGACATTTGGGTGCCTTACCGCGAACGGATCGTCAAGGCCGTCGAGGACAATTATCGCGGATATGCAAAAAACCAGGCCAAGCACGACAACGCGCTCGCGGAGTTCAAACGGAAAATTGCCGAACCGGTCGCCGGCCAGCCGGTGCAAAACCGGACCGCCGCCAACCCCGCCGCCGCCAAGCGCGTTCCGGCCGCCATCGTCGAAGCGAATCAGTGTTACAATTCCGCCTGGGGATGCATGAAGACCCAGCAGTACAAAAAAGGGATCGAGTATGCGCGCAGGTCCATCGAGCTGCGCAAACAACGGCCGTGGGCGCCGGCTTACTCCCAGCTTGGCACATTGCTCATGATCGACGGCCAGAACGACGAGGCGCTGAAGGCATTCAACGAGGCGCTCAAGATCGACCCCAAAGACAAAATGGCTCTAAGCGCGATGCCAAGGCTGAAACCGGCAGTCAAAAAATAAGCTGTTCTGGAACATTGACGTCTGAATGCTGTCCGTGTAAACATCGGCTCCGTGCCGACAATCTGACTGGAGGAATCCTTATGAAGCTCGCCAAAGGTCTTGCCTTGATGGTGCTGTCCGCATCGCTCCTGACCGCCACTGGGTGCGTTGCGCTCGTGGTCGGCAATCGCGGCCTCGACGTTGAGAAATTAAACGGCGGCAAAAGCTCGTCCGTGAAATCCGCGCCCGCGTGCAAGTGCAATCCGGAAATGGCCCACATGCTCAAGTCGCCCGACGGCAAGATGTGGCGCGTGACCGTCGATAACTTCGGCCAGCTCCGCGCCGTCCCCGCCGACAAATGCCAGCCCGCGGCCAAGGCGCCCCAGCCCCCGGCCGACGCCCGCGCCATCGGCGCGCCGACGCATTACAACCCCGACAAGGACACCGAGCCGATTCCGACGGTCGATATCGGGGCGAAAAAATGACGAAATAACTTGCGGCCCGGAACGGCGTTTCCTATCATTCCTGTTATGTGAAGCTCTCGCTGTCGCTGATGCCGGCCCGATACTGCGGGCTTAAGACGCTGGTCCGAGACGATGACAACAAAAACCGAAACCGCCGCTTGGCAGGCCGATGACCGTGTGCATCTGTTGCGCGATATCATCGGCATTCTTTTTATCCTCGCCGCCATCCTCATCTTCCTCGCCCTGCTGGCCGCGCAACACCCCGAGGAAGGCAACTGGATCGGCCCCATCGGCGCAAGCGTCGCCGGCAAGCTGATCTGGCTGCTCGGCCGCTACGTCGCGTTCGCGCTGCCGGTCATGATCGCCATCACCGCCTTCCACGCGCTGCGCGGCGAAAACCCGTTCTCGCTGCACAGCCACGGCTGGCTGCGCGGCATCGGCGGCGTGCTGATCCTCGGCTCGGCGTGCGCGCTCCTTGCCATGCGCGCCACCGACGAGCAGAGCGCGTTCGACATGGGCGGCCTCATCGGCAACATCATCATCGACGCCAAGGGCGCGGGCCTGGTGAAGCTTCTCAACCCCCTTGGCGCCGGCCTCACGCTCGGCGCGGCCGCGATCATCGGCCTCGTAATGTTCACCGAGACGCTCCTGCGGGACCTGTTCCGGCTCACGTGGGCCGGCTTGAAATTCATCGGCAGGTCGATCGCGAAGCTGCCGATGTTCGAGCCGCTCCACTGGCTCGCCAAGCTCAATCCGGTTCCCTATATCATGAAGCCGTTCGCGGCGCTTGCGAACATCCCGATTGCGCGCTGGGTGAGCGACCTCATTGCGGGCATCAGCTTCCGCCGCCGCGAGCCCTCGCGCGTGATCCCCGTCGGCCCGATCCTTGAAATCACGCAGGCCTCGGAAACGCACAGGCGCGCGCCCCGGCCTGAACCCGCGCCGATGCCGGCCGCCGATCCCGTCGAGGAGCGAAGCGGCCGCGTCTTCACCCGCACCAGGCTTCGCACCGAGCCCGAAAGCCGGACCGGCGTCGCGATCGAGCAGCACCCGCCCGTGATGGAGATCGCCGACAAACCGAGGGCGGTCCAGCCCGTGCAGGCGGAAATGGACCTGTTCCCGAGCGCCTATCAGCTCCCCTCGCTCGAGCTGCTGAGCGACCCGCCCTCGACGATGTACACGATGAGCGCCGAGGAACAACAGCGGCTCGGCAAAAAAATCGAGCAGACCCTCGAGCAGTTCAAGGTCACGGTCGAAGTCGTCGAGGTCATGCAGGGGCCCGTCATCACGCGCTTCGCGCTGAAGGTCGCCCCGGGCGTGCGCGTCAGCCGCATCCTGCAGCTCGAGTCCGAGCTCGCCATGGCGCTCAAGGCGCAGCACGTGCGCATCCTCGCGCCGATCCCCGGCCAGTCCGCCGTCGGCATCGAGGTGCCCAACAAGCGCGCCAACCCCGTCATGCTCAAGGAGCTCCTCGCCTGCCCCGAGTTCCAGAACCACAAAAGCAACCTGGCGTTTGCGCTCGGCCGCAACATCGCCGGCGAGCCCGTGATCTGCGACCTCGCGCAAATGCCGCACCTCTTGATCGCCGGCGCGACGGGCTCCGGCAAGTCCGTCTGCCTCAACGCGATCATCGCGTCGCTCCTTTACCGCAACGCGCCGGACAAGGTGAAGTTCGCGATGATCGATCCCAAGCGGGTCGAGCTTTCGATCTACCAGGCGATCCCGCACCTCATCGCGCCGGTCGTCTCCGACACGCGCAAGGCCGCCGCGGCCCTCGCGTGGTGCGTCGAGCAAATGGAGCAGCGTTACAAGACGCTCGCCGAGATTGGCGTGCGCAATGCCGACGCCTATAACGCCATGGCGACCGGCAAGGCGCCGCTCGGCCGCCGCGCGCTCGGCCACCAGATGCCCTACATGCCGCACATCGTCATCATCATCGACGAGCTCGCCGACCTGATGATGGTCGCGAAGAACGAAATTGAAGAGTACGTCATCCGCCTCGCGCAGATGGCGCGCGCCGTCGGCATGCACCTCGTGCTGGCCACGCAGCGCCCCTCGGTCAACGTCATCACGGGCCTCATCAAGGCCAACTTCCCGAGCCGCATCGCGTTCCAGGTGAGCGCCAAGGTCGATTCGCGCACGATCCTCGACATGAACGGCGCCGAGGCCCTGCTTGGCCGCGGCGACATGCTCTACTCCCCCGGCGGCGCCAAGCCGTTCCGCATCCAGGGCTGCTACGTCAGCGACACCGAAGTCGAGCGCCTCGCCGACTACATCCGCGACCAGGACAAGGCCCGCTACGAGAAGGAAGACTTCGAGACGCGGCCGACGCCCGCCGAACGCGCCAAGGCACAAATGCGCGGCGAGGGCGAGCCCGATCGCGGCGAAAACGAAGGCTCAACCGACGACTACGACGACGGCCCTGGCCGCATGGCCAGCGCCGGCCGCGCCGGCATGGCCCCGCTCACCCCAGCCGACATCGAGTCGCTCGACGACGAGGCCCTTTACGACATGGCGCTGCGCCTGATCCTCGAATCGCGCAAGGCCTCGGTCAGCTACATCCAACGCCGCATGAAGATCGGTTACGCCCGCGCCGGCCGCATCATGGACCTCATGGAAGAACGCGGCATCGTCGGCCCCTACCAGGGCTCCAAGCCCCGCGACCTCATCGTCGATGCCGAGGAATACCTCAGCCAGTTGGACGAGTAGTAAAAAGAAAACGATTTCTCGACTTGCTCACATTTGCTTATAATTATTTTGGGCAAAGTGAGGATTAGGTGATATGACGCACTCAACCACAGCAATTTTTGAGAACGGGGCGTTCAAGCCGATCAAGCCTGTAAAGGGCATTCCGGAACGCAGCATTGTCAAAATCAATTATGAGCCCGTTCCCACTCGTTCAAAAGAGGAAATTCAGGCCTTGCTTAAAGCTGTTCCCGTGGCGAGGGGGTTGGCGACTTCCATTGAGAGAGGGAGAAAACGCCCGTGGCGAGTCGAAGAGTTCTAGTCGATACGTCTCTGTTCATCGAACATCTGCGCGCCCGCGATAAAATGGCTACTCACCTTTTTCGATTAAGTAATGAATCGACTATAGAAACCTGTGCCATTGTCGCCGCGGAAATCTTCTACGGCGCTCGTCAACCTGAAGCTGAAGAGCAGGCAAAATCAGTTTTATTCCCCTTCCAAATCCACGCCTTCACGATCGAAATGGCCTTGCGCGCAAGCGCAATTGTGCAATCGCTCAAGAAAATCAACAAAGTTCAAGATTTACGGGACGTGATGGTTGCGGCCACAGCGCTTGAGCTTGGAATAGACATGGTCACATTGAACCGCAAACATTTCGAAAAAATACCAGGACTGCGGATCAAGGATTTGCCTCGTTTTTCGCATCAAACCGATTAACCGGGAAACAAATCGCATAAAGCCCAGTCCGGATTCCCTTTTGCGGTTTGATGCTCTTTTTTCGCGCTTTTGCGTGAGAATTATTTTTCGGCCTGCAAACACTCGGCCACGCCGTACGGGCTCGCCTCGAAAATTCCCCGCTCCGTGATCAGCGCCTTGACCAGATTCGCCGGCGTCACGTCGAACGCCGGGTTTCTCGCCTTCGCTCCCGGCGGACTGATCCTTACCGTGCGCATCGTGCCGCTCTCGTCCATCCCCCGCGCGCACAAAACTTCTTCAGCATCTCGTTCCTCGATCGTCACCGAATCGCCGTCCGGGCACTCCGGATCGATCGTCGATGTCGGCAGCGCGACGTAAAACGGCACGCCGTTTTCGCGCGCCAGCACGGCCTTCTCGTATGTGCCGATCTTGTTCACGACGTCGCCGTTGGCCGCCACGCGATCGGTCCCTGTGATCACCAGCGATACCTCGCCGCGCCGCAGAAAATACCCGGCCGCGTTGTCGGCGATGATTTCGACCGGCACGCCCTCCTGCATGAGTTCCCATGCCGTGAGGTTCGCCCCCTGACACCTCGGCCGCGTCTCGTCGGCCAGCACGCGAATCTTTTTGCCCGCGCGGTGCGCCGCGTAAATCGGTGCCAGCGCCGTCCCCCAATCGACGCACGCGAGCCAACCCGCGTTGCAATGTGTGAGCACGGTCGCGCCGTCCGGGATCAGCTCCGCGCCGTGCACGCCGATCATCCGGCACGCCTCGGCATCGCGATCGGCAAATTCCACAGCCGCGGCCAGCGCGGCCTCGGCCTGCCGCTCGGCCGGCTCGCCCTCGACCGCGCGCCGAACGTATTCGAGCGCATGAAACAGGTTTTGCGCCGTCGGCCGCGTCGCCCTCAGCAATTCGTAGCCGCGCTCGATAAACTCCACCCGCCCGCCGCCTTGCGGAGCCTCGCGATACACCTGCGTCAGCCCATACGCGCCCGCGGCGCCGATCGCCGGCGCGCCGCGCACGATCATGTCGCGGATGGCGCGCGCCGTATCCTGATGAGTGACCGCGTCGAAAATCTCGAACCGGTGCGGCAGCAGCCGCTGCTCGATCATGCGCGCCACGCCGCCTTCCATCCAGACCGTCCGCCAATCGCGATCGCCAATCCGCATCATTCACTCCGTTTTGTTTTCTTCACTGTCCGAATCGGGCTCGATATCGAACACCGACAGCAGCGGCTGTTCGCGCCCGAGCAGTTGCAACAGCGCCGGCTGCAACATCACGCTGCCGGCCATCACGGACAGCGCACCGAGCAGCACTGCCAGGCCGAAGTCGCGCACACCCGGATAGCTCGCCACCGCCAGCGTCCCGAACACGAGCGCCATCACGCCGCACGTCAGCACCGACACGCGCCCCACCGCGCGCATCGTCTGCCGCATCGAGCACGGCCGCCGGTCCTCGTAATACTGGGCAAGCTGCAGCGAGTTGTCCATCGCCAGGCTCAACACGAGCGGCATCGCCAGCACGGTGAAGAAATGAATGTGCAGGTCGGCCAGCCCCATCGCGCCGCCGAACCAGATGATCTCGGCGACCGTCGGCAGGAACGTCAGCCACACGAGCCGCATCCGCCTGAAATGCAGCAGCAGCACCGTGAAGATGATGACGATCGAAAGCAGGATCATCAGCGCCAGGTTGAACCGCACCATGCGCGACAACTCGCGCTCGATCAGCGGATCGCCGATGAACGTGATGCGGTCGATCCCGGCCGCCATGCGCCTCGTCATCATGGTGAGCCGGTCGGGGCGGAACCCGGCGGCATGCGGATAAATCGCCGTCGCGACGTAGTATTTGCGGCCCTCGTGGTGAACGTAGCGCTGCACGTTGGCGATAAACGCGTCCGACTCCTCGATGTTCCAATCGATGTATCGCGGGTGCGCGGCCTGCCGCTTGAAGTCCTCGAGCGTCTTCAGGAACGGCTCGCACACCGTGGGCTTGAACCCGGCTTCGCGGCTCGCGCGCTCGATGGTCCGCCGCAGCGGCTTGAGGTCGAGCTGCTTGAGCTGCCCCAGCGATTGCTGCTGCGAGCGCAGCGACGGCAGCACGGTCCGCAGCGAATCGAACGCCAGCAGGTTGTATTCGGCCTCGCCCCCATACCTGCGGATCGACTGCAGGTTCTGGTGCAGTTGATCGTTGCGCTCGAGCGCCTCCTGGAGCGTGTCGCCCTCGACCACGGCCACGATCGGTCGCCCCGGCCGCGGGAACGCCGGGTCCTCGGCCGTGGCCGACTGTTCCGAATTGAAAAAGAATCCGGAAATGGACGCGAACGTCGAATCGAAATCGAGCCCGCGCGCCTGCCAGCCCAGAAACACGCACACGAACAGCATCGCGCCGAGCATTGATCGCGGACTTGTGATCGCCGGCTCGTAAAGCCGCTCGAGCCCGAACCGGAACAACTCCACCGGCTTCACGCGCCCCTTCGCCAGCCGGTGCTTGACCGCCGCCATGATCGGCATCACGATCAGGCACGCCGCAAGCTGGCAGATCACGCCGATCGCCGCCACGATCCCGAGTTGCGCGAATCCGCGTCCCTCGCGCAACGCGCGCAGCGCCGTCTCCGGATCGTGAACGCCCCATAGTGACGTCAGCGCCAAAAAACCGAACAGCAGCGCCACGCCGAGCCCCGACGCAAGCAGCCCCCGCGCCGTCTCGGCATACGCCCGCCGCAGCGCGCGATAGTAGTTCTGGTTGGTGTACAGCTCGACCGTGAAACGGTGATACAGATGAATGCAATACTGCCCGCCGATGGCCGTGATCACGAGCAGGAACGCGAACGTCAGCGCCGACGTGGACCCCACCGCGTGATACGTGATCGCCTGCGCCCACAACAGCCCCATCGTCGGCGGCAACAAAATGAACAGCACCGCCTCGACCTTCCTGAACACGAGCAGGATCAGCAGCAGCGTCATCGGAATCGACAATTTAATAATGATCCCGAGCTCGTGCTGCATTTGCTCGATGTGCCGCGCGATCGTCACGTGCGACCCCGCGTAGTCGAACGTCATCTGGTCGTTCCACGAGCGATTGCGCTTATACAGGTCCTCGATCGTGTGGACGATCGACCGGTACGCCCGCATCGCGTAGTGCCCGTCATCGGCCGACTGCAGCGGATACGCCAGCAGCAGGATCGCGCTGCCGTCGGGGCTCAAAAAATATCCGTCGCGCGGCGTGAGCCGCGTCGGCCCGCGGCTGTACGCCAGCTGCTCGCGAATCAAATCGAGCGCGCCGAGCGGATCCTGCGGCGAGATATTCTGGAACGACGCCGGCGCGAGCGCGTTGAGCCGGTATGCCTTCAGCAGCTTGAGCCGGTCGGCGCTGTACCGGTCGCTCATCGCCTGCCGCAGCCGCTCCCAGTCCTCGTCGGTCAACAGCTGAATGATGCGCAAATCCGAAAGCGACTGGTAATAACTCTGCGCCAGCTCATCGACGCGATACACGGCCCGCGCGAAATAGCGCTTGTCGAGCGTGTTCGAAAATTCCTGGGCCGCGGCGCGCAGGTCGGCCTCATGCCCCGGCTGCTTGTGCCGGATGATCACCGTCACCGGCTCGAGCGTCTGGTAATCCCCCACGATCTCGCGGATGATTCTCTCGCGCACGCGCGTGTTGGGCAGGAAATCGACCAGCCGCGTGTCGAACGTGCTTTGATACACCACCCACGCCGCGAGCGCCGTCATGGCGATCACCAGTGGCGCCAGCCACCACGCCTGGCGAAAAATGAAAATCCCGATGAAATTGAGAAAACGACGCCTCATAGCTGGCTCAGAAATCGATCCATGTCCTCGAGCGGATAAAGCGGGTAGTTCTGTTCGATGACGCTGGGCGCGATGACGAACGCCTTGGACGGAATCGTCGGGCTGAACACGTAGCCCGCCTTGATCTCGACGTCCAGCGTGATGCGCGGGTGATCGCTCGAGATGCGCAGCGCGCGCGGCAGCAGGCGCGCCGGCTGATCGGCGGCCCCCTCGTCCGTGAACATGTCCCATTGCTTGTAGGTCACGTCGATGCGCGCCGACTTGCGCTGCCACCAGTGTTTGGCGTCGATCGGCCGGCGCCAGACGGCCCCGCGCGGCAGTCCCGACGCGCGATCGAGTTCGATTTTCACCGGCGCCAGCGGTTTCTCGTTTTGCGGCGCGAGCGCGGGGCGCCGCGCGCTCCCCTTCTCCTCGAACCCGCCGGCCGCGATCATCTGGCCAATTTCAAAAATCGAGATGAGGTCCGCCGGCTCAAAGCCGAAATGCCGGCCAAACGGCGAGCCGCCGTCCATGACTTCGCCCTGGAACACCGCACCCCTGAACTTACCGCTCTTATAGAACACCACGGTCATCACGTTGTCGTGCAGCATAACGTCGAACAGGCTTAGGCCGCCGGCGGGGGGATACGTGTTGAGCCGCAGGTTCCGCGGATCGATCCCCAGAAACGTGAACTGGATGGAGTCCTTGCCGGAAAAAGCGCCCTTGGACGCGACGATCAGGCTCTGGCCGATTTTGAGCACCGGCGGCGGCGGATTGAAAACCTTCTGATAGCCTTGCAGGCGCGTCGCCGGATCGGCCAGCAGTTTCATCTCGGCCGGGGCATTGGCCGGAACCCCCACCGGCGCCGGCCGCAGTGCGACGCATCCCATCGGCACGAGCGCCAGAACCATCAAAACGACAACGGCGCCCGCGCGCGCAACGGCATCCATCTTTTTCATGTCACGTCCATTCCTGCCGGAAATGCGGGCCGGCAACAACGCCGGCGCACGACTTCAACATCCATTTCATAGCAGAAATCGCAAGACGTGGCAAAGAATGTCGGTCACATCAACCCCAAATCCAATTTCGCAGCCTCGCTCATCATGTCCCGGTTCCACGGCGGGTCCCACACGACATCGACGATCGCCTCGGTCACGCCGGGAACCGACTCGGCCATCGACTTCACCTGGATCGGCAGGTATTCGGCCACGGGGCAGTTCGGCGCGGTGAGCGTCATCTTGATGATCACGCGCCCGTCATCCTGCGGATCGATTTCGTAGATCAGCCCCAAATCGTAAATATTCACCGGAATTTCCGGATCATAAATCGTCCGCATGGCATTCACGATGCTCTCATGCAGGTCGGGGTTGTCGTTCTGGTATTCCATTTCTCAATCGCTTCTTCGTGCTCGTGCTCGTGCTCGTAATCGTAATCGTAATCGAATCCTGCGGCGTTGTTGCCTTTAACCGCGCGTCTCTACCTCAGCATCTCGATGGCCTTCTTCACGGCCCCCGCAAGCACGTCGATCTCCTCGCGCGTGTTGTAGAACGAGAACGACGCCCGCGCTGTTCCCGGCAATCCCAATCGTTCCATCAGCGGCATCGCGCAGTGGTGGCCCGTCCTGATCGCGACGCCTTCCTGGTCCAGAATCGTCGCGATGTCGGTCGGATGCGTTCCATCCACGACGAACGAGACGACGCTCGCCTTGTGCGGCGCCGTGCCGACGATGCGCAGCCCCGGGATCTCGCCCAACCGCGCCGTCGCGTAGTCCAGCAAATCCTGTTCATACGCCGCGATGTTTTCGATCCCGATCTTGCCCATATAGTCGATCGCCGCGCCGAGCCCGATCGCCCCCGCAATGTCCGGCGTGCCGGCCTCGAACTTGTACGGCACCACGTTGAACGTCGTCTTGTCATACGTCACGCGGTCGATCATGTCGCCGCCGCACTGCCACGGCGGCATCTCGTCGAGCAGTTCGCGCCGCCCGTAAAGCGCGCCGATCCCGCTCGGGCCATAAATCTTGTGCCCGGAAAACACGTAAAAATCGCAGCCGAGCGCCGCAACATCGACCGCCGTGTGCGGCACGGCCTGCGCGCCGTCGATCAGCACCGGGACGCCGTGCCGATGGCCCATTTCAATCATCTCATGAACCGGGTTGACCGTGCCGAGCACGTTCGAGACGTGCGTCGCGGCGATGATGCGCGTCCGCCCGTTGATCATTTTCTCCATTTTGTCCAGGAGCAGCACGCCGCGGTCGTCGATCGGCGCCACGCACAGGCTGGCCCCCTTCCTCGCGCATAGCATCTGCCACGGCACGATGTTCGCATGGTGTTCCAGCGCGGTGATCAGGACTTCGTCGCCGGCGCCCACGTTCTGCCAGCCCCAGCTCCACACGACAAGGTTGATCGCCTCGGTCGCGCCCCGCACGAACACGATCTCGTGCCGGTCCGACGCGCCGAGGAACCGCCGCACCTTCTCGCGCGCGTCGTCGTGCGCCGCCGTCGCTTCCTGGCTGAGCTCGTGGATGCCGCGATGGATGTTCGAATAACTCTCGAAATAAAACCGGCTGAGCGCCTCGATCACCTGCCGCGGCTTTTGCGTCGAGGCCGCGTTGTCCAGGTACACGAGCGGCTTGCCGTGAACGCGCTTTTGCAGGATCGGGAAATCGGCGCGGATTTTCTCCACGTCCAAATCCCACTTGCGCTCGAGTGTCTGCGCCGCCGGGCTCATATCAATGCCTCCGCCAGCGGATTGTGCGCGTGGAATTTCTCCGAGATGATCCGCCCCAGCTCGTTCTTCAGCGCCTCGGCGCGCACCTGGTCGAGCACCTCGCCGGCGAACGCGAACGTCAGCAGCGCCCGCGCCTCCTCGAGCCCGATCCCGCGCGAGCGCAGGTAAAACGCCGCTTCCGAATCCAGCTGCCCGACCGCCGCGCCGTGCGTGCATTTCACGTCGTCGGCGAAAATCTCCAGCTGCGGCTGCGCGTTCACCACCGCGCTGTCCGACAGGAGCAGCGCCCGGTTCCGCTGATATGCATCCGTTTTCTGCGCGTCCGGCCGCACCACGATCCGGCCCGTGAACACGCCGCTCGCATGGTCGTCCAGGATGCCCTTGTACAGTTCGGTGCTGTGGCAGTGCGGCACCGCGTGGTCGAGCCGCGTGTGCGCGTCGGCGTGCTGTGTGCCGGAGATCGCATACAGACCGTTCAGCACGGTCTCGGTCCCCTCGCCCGCGAGCGTCACGTTCACGTTCTGCCGCGACAGCGCCCCCCCGATCGCGAACGCGTGCGTGCGCAGGTTGCTCGACCGCGCCTGCCGCGCGTACATCGAATGCACATGGAACGCGCCGGGGCTCTCGAGCTGGACCTTGTAATGATCGACCTGCGCGTCCTCGCCGATCGCCATCTCCGTCACGCCGTTCGTCAGATAAACGCCTTCGCCGAGCCCGCCGTAGGTCCCGATGATCGTGATCTGCGCGGCCCGGCCGACGACGGCCAGGTTGCGCGAGTGGAACGCCAGCGGCTGCGCCCCCGCCGTCGCGAGAAACACCACGTGCATCGGCTTCTCGATCACGCATCCGTCCGGCACGTGCACGAACACGCCGTTCTGCAGCCATGCGGAATTGAGCGCGGTGAACGGATTCTTCGGGTCCTCGGCGCAGCGCCCCAGGTTCTCGCGAAACACGCGGTCGCCGCTGCCGATCGCCTCGCCGACCGTCATCAGGCGCACGCCCGCCGGCAGCTCGCCGACATCCGAAATCTCCGGCTGATACACGCCATTCATAAAGACGAACCGGTGCGCGTCGAGCCCCGGGATGAAATATTTCGCCGCATCGCCCGCGAGCTTGTGATACGTCCGCGCCGGGTCGGGGCTGGCAAACACCGTGTTCTCGAGCGCCTCCAGGTTCGTGAACCGCCATTCCTCATCCTTGGCCCCCGGCAACCCGAGCGCATTGAACCGGTCCAGCGCCTTCCTGCGCATCGACCTGATCCAATCGACATCCGCCCCCATCAGCTGCGGCTCCATCCGCAGATATTCGGCGATGAAGTGATCCTTGGCGCTGCCCGTCGCGATTGCCATTTGATTAAGTCCTGAGTCCTGAGTGCTGAGTCCTGATTCAATTCAAACAAAAATGCAGTCACGAGATTCACGAAATGAAGACCATGAAATTTCACGAAAATGTTTTCAGAATTCCTTTATGCCTCTAATTCGAACGCTTGTTCTTTTTCGTGCCTTTTCGTGAGAATTCTTTCGTGACTTTCGTGACTGAGTTTGTATTTGTTTCGCCGTTTCAAGGCTGTTTCCCGATCGAGACTGCCGGTTCATAAACCTCAGCACTCAGGACTCAGGACTCAGCGCTTCTTCCTCCACCCATCCGTATCCTTCACGCTCCAGCTCCAGCGCCAGCTCCTTGCCGCCGCTCTTGATCACGCGGCCGTTCACCAGCACGTGCACGAAATCCGGCACGATGTAATTCAGCAACCGCTGGTAGTGCGTCACGACGACGATCCCGCGATCGCCGCCGCGCAGCGAGTTCACGCCCTCGGCCACGATCCGCAGCGCGTCGATATCCAAGCCCGAATCGGTCTCGTCCAAAATCGCCAGCTTCGGCTCGAGCACCGCCATCTGGAACACTTCGTTGCGTTTCTTCTCGCCGCCCGAGAATCCCTCGTTCACCGATCTCTTCAACAGGCTCTCGTCCATCTTGACGAGTTGCATCTTCTCGCGCACGAGCTTCAAAAATTCCTCGCTCGAAATCTCGTCCTCGCCGCGATGTTTCCGCGCCGCGTTCAGCGCCGACCTCAAAAAATACGTGTTGTTCACGCCCGGGATCTCTACCGGGTATTGGAACGCCAGGAAAATTCCCGCCCGCGCGCGGATTTCAGGTTCCATCTCGAGCAGGTTCTGGCCGTCATAGACGACCTCGCCCTCGGTGACCGTGTAGGTCTCGCGCCCGGCGAGCACGCCCGCCAGCGTCGATTTCCCCGACCCGTTCGGTCCCATGATCGCATGCACCTCACCCGGATTGACCACAAGGTCGATCCCCTTGAGAATCTCCCGATCCTCAATCCGCGCGTGCAGATTTTTGATTTCAAGCAGACTCATCCGTTTGCTCCATTCGCACTCGTGCTCGTGCTCGTAATCGTAATCGTAATCGAATCCACCGCGTTATCGCCGATCCTCTCACGCCATCAATTTATCCCACGCTTCCTTCCAAACTCACCCCCAGCAGCTTCTGTGCCTCGATCGCGAATTCCATTGGCAGCTCTTTAAACACTTCCTTGCAGAATCCGTTCACGATCATCGACACCGCGTCTTCCTCGCTGATGCCTCTTTGCGCCAGGTAAAACAGCTGGTCCTCGCCGATCTTGCTCGTCGTGGCCTCGTGCTCGACCTGTGCGCTGGCGTTGCGCACGTCCACGTATGGGAACGTGTGCGCGCCGCACTTGTCGCCGATCAGCATCGAGTCGCACTGGCTGTAATTGCGCGCCCCCTCGGCCTTTTTCGCAACGTGCACCAGCCCGCGATACGTGTTGTTCCCATGCCCCGCGCTGATGCCTTTGCTCACGATCGTCGAGCGCGTGTTCTTGCCGATGTGGACCATCTTCGTCCCGGTGTCGGCCTGCATGCGCCCCTTCGTCAGCGCCACCGAATAAAACTCGCCGACCGACTCGTCCCCCTGCAAGATGCAGCTCGGGTATTTCCACGTGATCGCCGAGCCGGTCTCGACCTGCGTCCAGCTGATCTTGGACCGCCGCCCGCGGCACGCCCCGCGCTTCGTCACGAAGTTATAAACCCCGCCGCGCCCTTCTTCGTCGCCCGGATACCAGTTCTGCACGGTCGAATACTTGATCTCGGCGCCATCCAAGGCCACCAGTTCGACCACCGCAGCGTGAAGCTGGTTCTCGTCGCGCATCGGCGCCGTGCAACCCTCGAGGTAGCTCACGTAAGCGCCCTCGTCCGCGATGATCAGCGTCCGCACGAACTGCCCCGTGTTTCTCGCATTGATCCTGAAATACGTCGAAAGCTCCATCGGGCAGCGCACGCCCTTCGGCACGTAACAGAACGACCCGTCGCTGAACACCGCCGAGTTGAGCGTCGCGAAATAATTGTCCGTGTACGGCACGACCGACCCCAGATACTTCTTCACCAGCTCGGGGTGGTTCTTGATCGCCTCGCTGATCGGGCAGAAGATCACGCCCTTGTCGGCGAGCGCCTGCTGGAACGTCGTCGCCACCGACACCGAGTCGAACACCGCATCGACGGCCACGCCGGCCAGGATCTTGCGCTCCTCGATCGGCACCCCAAGCTTCTCATACGTTTCCAGGAGCTTGGGATCGACTTCGTCCAAACTCTTCGGCCCGCTCCCGCGTTTCTTCGGCGCCGAATAATAAACAATGCTCTGGTAATCGATCGGGGTGTATTTCACGTTCGGCCAGCGCGGCTCGATCATGGTCAGCCAATGCCGCAGCGACTTCATCCGCCACTCGAGCATCCATTCCGGCTCGCCCTTGCGCGCCGAAATCGCTCGCACCGTGTCTTCGCTCAGCCCCGGCGCGAGGCTCTCCGCCTCGATGTCGGTCGTAAAGCCCCACTTGTATTGCTGGTTCGCAAAGTCATTGATTGTCGTCGATGAGCTCATCCGTTCGCTCTCCCCGAAGCCCCCAACGTTGGTTCGGTAGTCTTGTCGATTGGCATCGATGCGGTCTCGGCCAGCCGGATCAATTCAGGCCCGCGCGTCGGCTGGAACATCTCGGCCAGCGTGATCCCGTCCAGCGCTCCCTGGATCGCCTCGTTGATCCGGTTCCAGCTGATCCGCAGCGGGCAATGCGTCCCCACCCCGCAGCGCGCCTGATCGGTCAGGCACTCGGTGATCGCGATCGGCCCCTCGAGCGCCTGGATGATCTCCGAGATACGGATCTGCGAGGCCGGCCGGATCAGCCGGAAGCCCCCCTTCGTCCCGCGGTGCGACGCCAGGATCCCGCCCCGCGCCAGCGCCTTGAGGATCTTGCTGACCATCGGCAGCGGCAGCCGCGTCAGGCCGGCCAGGTCGCGCGCGTTATGCGTCGTTTCCTGCCCTTGAGTGGCCATCTGACAGAGCAGGACGATCGCGTAATCGGTGATTTTGGTCAGGCGAATCATGTTTCAGACCCAATCGGACCGTTTCAGTACTCAATCGCAAATTCAATTTACAACTCGGTCCATTATAGCGCAAGCTTTAATTCGAACCCAACCGGTACGATATCTCCGATCCATGCACATTCATCACTGAATTTATGTCGGATATGATACTCCTAAATAAGGATCACCCCACCCGAATTCAGTCGTTCGGAGTGGGGTGTCCTGTGTTTTGAACCGCTTGACGAATCGCGTCAGCGGACCTTGATGCCCGTTCCGGCCGCCTTATCCACATAAATGCCGATAAACACGAACGGCAGGCCGGTGTAAATCTCGCTGTGCGGCATGACGTTGATCATGGCCGTCGCGCCATCGGCTTTGGCGGCCTTGCCGGCGTCGCCGAGCAACGCTTCATTGGAATACATCGGCAGCAGTTCCATGATCTTGCAAATGAGCGGGATTCCCACCGCAATCCCGACTTCGGTCTGGTCGTAACGGCCCGTCGCGGTGTAATTCTCGAACGTGCCGTCGCCGGTCGTCACGTTGGTGAGGCCGCTTTCCCGGGCCACCTGGGCCAGGTCGGTCTTGGAGCCAAGCGACATGCAGCCGGTCAACACTGCCCCCAACATGATCGCGCACATAATTGTCCGCATCGTGCCACCTCGCTTTGAGCGATGTTTTTCGCTCGGTTTAGATTGAAACAGCTTGTGTGAGTAAAATTGATTATTCACCGATCGCGGCGCAAAATCAAAATTTTTCGCCCTCGTTCCAAATTAATGAAATTTATCCGCGGTTGAGGTTTAGTATTCGCGATGCGTCGTCGAGCCACATTTCTTTTGAACCGGTTGCCCGAAATCCTGTGCTTCGCGCTGCCGCTGGCGTATTGCGCGTTCTTTGCCGCGCCGGCGCGCGAGCTGAAGCCCGATCAGGCGTTCCTCGGTTTCCTGCACACCGATCAGGTCGTCTATTACGCCCTCGCGCGCGAGGCCTTCGAGAGCGGCAACGGCCTCGTCTATGCCTCCCCTTACAGCAACGAGCCCGCGAGCCCCCGGATCTATTCGCATTTTGGTTTTCTGGTCATGGGCTGCATCTGGAAGGCAACCCACCTTCCGCTTCCGTGGCTCGATTACCTCCTGCGCGCGGTCGTCGGCGCGGCGATGATGCTTTTATTGGTCCGGCTGTTTCGCGCGGCATTGCCGAAAGGCGCGCCGGCCGCCTTCGGCGCGGCGGCCGTGATCGCGCTCAGCGGGATCGCGTGGCTGATCGCCGGGATCCAGTTCCTTCAGGATTCGTTTCTCATGGGCGCCGGGCCGCCGAACATGGAAGCGTTCCTGCTGGCTTTCAAGCGCGTCGAGAGCGGCTATGGCGAATGGTATCTGAACGTCTTCGGCAATCTCACGTTCGTGCACGAGCTTCTGTTCCACGTCCTGTTTTTCGGCGCGATGCTGGCGCTCGTTCGCGGCCGGGCGTGGATCGCGACCTTGATTCTCTTCCTCACGTGGTGGTCGCACCCATATACCGGGCTTCAGCTCGGCCTGATCGCCGGCGCGTTCCTGTTCCTTGAAGTCATCCTCGGCCGGCGCGCGTGGGTGCTGCCTCTCCTCGCCTGCGCGTTCATCAACTTCATCGCGCTGGCCTACTACCTTCTTTTTCTTCCGCGCTTCCCCGAGCACGCATCGGTCTATGAGCAAATGCGCCAGTTCTCGCACCCGATGCTGTTCTCGAAGCTCCTGCCGGCCTACGGCCTGTTTCTGGCATTGCCGTTGTTTTTTGCCGGCGCGCCCGATTTCCGAAGATTGCTCAAAGAATCCCCCGCCGCGCGGCTGATGCTCGGCTGGCTCGTGATCACGGCCGCCCTCATGTTCCACGACCGCATCCTGTTCTTCATGAAGCCGTTCCAGCCGATGCACTTCACGCGCGGCTACCTGTTCGTGCCGCTCGTTTATTTTTCGATCTGCGCACTTGGCTGGCTGCGCGACCGCTGGAATTTGTCGCCGGGAAAATATGCCATCCTGCTGGCAATTCCATTTCTGCTGCAATTGCCCGACAACCTGATCCGCACGGCCATGTTGCGCGACGAGGTCCGCAACCGGGAATATTTATACTGGATCCCGCGCGCCGACCTGGACCTGCTCAAGAAAATCGACGCGGTCGAACCCACGCTCACGATCCACGCCGTCGGCAACGGCGAACTCGAGCGCATGATCCCGGTCCTGACGCATCACCGCGCCGTGTTCGGCCATCTCTACAACACGCCGTTCAAGGCCGAAAAGACCCGCCTCGTCTCCGAATTCGACGAGAATCTGGACATGCAATCCCTGCGCGCGATGAAAGCCGAAGCCCTTCTCCTGCCCGCATCGGAGTTGGAGAAACTCCGCGCGAACCTTGGGCCCAACGAATGCAAAATCGTTTTTCAACAGGGACACTTGTTCTTTGTGAAGATCACGTTCAAGGATTGACTGAAATCCGAAGAAGATATCCACCAGAGCGCCGAAGGCGCGAATCATCCCAGCCTGGGGCGCAGCGAAGCGAAGCCCCAGGACGGAAGATCCCATATCTTAAAATGAGCGCTGAAAGCGCGGCAGAAATATCGATGGTCTCTAATCCCGTATTTTTTTATGCGCCTTGACCTCTGATGTGGTGCTTTTGATGCGTTTTTCTTTTTGGACCGCGAAGCGGTTCGATCTCCAAGCCCGGTCTCGTCACGATGATCAAGCCCCCATCCTCGTAACCCCGCGATTCATCGCGGGGTCCGCGCAATCCTTTCTTCGGGAAACCGTTTCAACGGTTTCCCTTCGCATTGATCCTGTTTGAGACTTTTGAAAAATGTTCCCGCATTCATATCGCCTGAAAATCCGCAAAAATATTTTATTTTTTTTCAAATTAAGGGTCGTTAAGTTTCCTAAGGGTTCCTAAGGGAATATACAAATCAAAACATTTTGGTTTATGCTCGCGACCGACCTCGGGAACGCCCGAGTCACAGAGCTTTCGGCAGAATCAACGAACATGCCAGCCGCCACCGACATCTCCAACCTCGTCTCCGGCGCCGATTCCGCCGAGCGTCTTCTGCTGGCATGCCTTAAAACCGCGGAAACGAATGGCACGACGTTCTCCACGCTCGACAAAATGGTCACCACGCTCGCCCGCCTGACCGCCATCCGCAAATCATTGATCAATCTTTCCGATAGCCCCGAACCCGAATCGCCTGATTCAACAGATCATTCCCATTCATCCCATCATTCCCATTCCCCCGAAAACCCATCAACTACCGATTCCATCTGCGAGCCGTCGATACGTGAAGTCCGGGAAATCCCCGCAATGCCCCTCGACCGCATCGCCGGTGAACTCAACCGCATCAACTGTGATCTCACCGAACAACTGCAATTCGCACAAATCGTTCGTAGTCCCGCCTTCAGGCGGAACGATCAATTCATCCAATCCGCGCAATCCGCGTTCGGCCCGAATTCCGATCCGCCCCCATCCGTTCAATCCACGTCATCCAAGTGTGGCCCGAATTCCGATCCGCCCTCATCCGTTCAATCCGCGTCATCCGCGTGTGGCTTGGATTCCGATCCGTCCCCATCCGTTCAATCCGCGTCATCCGCGTGTGGCTCGGCAGGCTATGCCTAGCTGATAGCAACTGCCCAACCACGAACATATATCGAAAATAAACGAGCTCCAACGGAGCGCGGCGAGGTACAACTGTACCCATCAACCGCCCCATTGGAGCTTGTCGATTATGAAGCCCGTGAACACCGCTCTCCTGAGCGGCATATCTGCCGGGCCGAGCGGAAGATCAGCTTTCCCGAGCCTCGAAATCTAAATGGCGAATAACAGACGAGAGGTTGTCCCTGACACTTGACCTTGCGATTACGCCGCGGTTGAATGTTTGACGCCTTTTGAAAGGCATAAATCACACGTGAGAAAGTTCTGGCTAACACTGGCGGCCATTCTGCTGATTTTCGGGATCTGTTTCTACTTGATGCCATGTTCCGGCAATGGACGGAATCACCGGAACAGCCTGAGAATCGTGGATGTCCTGGCCGAGATCGAAATTCCCAGGGAAATCCCGCACGAGGACTTGAACAGTATCAGGCTGTCCTGTTCCACCGATTGCGAGGATATTCTGGTCACGTGCCGAAATCCCAATCCCTTTCCAGATCCGCCGAATCACAAGGTGTATGGAGTTCTTCACCGCGAACGCAGCGGGAAAATCAACTTCATCCAAAAGCCGCAAAGCGACGGGCGGTGGGTGGTGGACGGAAGAGTCGTTTCGGAAACGGGTGTGCAGGGTTTTCAAGGCGTGCAACCCAGGCCATCTCCGGAAACCGTCCGACGGTTCAAGAAGGTATATGTTGACATCGGCAAGCGATACGAGATCGAAATCGAGCAACCGGGCGGCAAAGAACTTGAGGATATGAAGGCGATTCTGCAAATAGACGGCACGCGATTTGAAAATATCTACGAGACCCCGGTTTTCCCCAGCGAGCATCTGATGCAGTATGTCTTTCATGGGGGAGGGCCGGGCAACGAAGGGCTCTTTGCTTTCTACAACAACAAGAAAATCGAAATCACCGAGCCGGCGCCAAATAATCGTTTGGACGAATTTAATTACGATCCCCTCAAGCACCGCGTCATGTATCAAGGAACCGTCTTTGATCTGGGCACAAAGGCCCGACGCGCGATTCCCGTTTTCGTCGGGAACGATTACGTGGAATTTTTTATCATCCCCGGCCACGATCTGCTTGTGCGACAACTTCGTTACAATGTGGATGACGATCCAGAAGCGGACTACACGGATTCGGCGGGCGATCTCGAGGTGTGCAATCTATACGGCGAGCCGTTTGCGGCGTTGCGATTGCAAAAGAACCGTAAAACCGAAAATTGGTTCCCGTTTTCAATCGCCGCATCAAAAAATCTGATCGCATACACGTTGAAGGAAAAAGACCGGCTGGTGATCAGGGTCCATGGGACAGGAGAGTTGCGCAAGACGAATTGAAGCCCGGGAACACCGCTCTCCCGAGCGGCTATCTGCCGGGCCGATCGGGAGATCGGCGTTCCCGGGGCGCGAACTCGCGCTCGATTACTGCATCAAAAAACGAACCGGAAGAAAGAATCGAGATCCACGGAACACACGGAATTAGAATTTCTCCGTTTTCTCCGTTTCCTCCTGTTCAATTCTTCTGTTCAGAAATATTCTCTGCCTCTCTGCCAAACTCTGCTTCTCTGCGACAAAAATCTTTTTCGTGTTTTTTCGTGCTCTTCTTTCGTGTGTTTCGTGTTTGCATTTTTGGGTTGCGGCTCCGCTGCGCCAAGTATTCAGTGTATTCCGTGGTTCAGAGCGACCTGCTGACCTACTCTTTTCCAAGCACGGTCTTGATGAACTGGTCGCCTTCGAGGAGGCCGTAGCCGCCCTTGGCGCAGGCGGCTTCGTCGTAGCGCTCGACGGAGTCCGCCTCGATGCCGGGGCTCATGATCGCGAACGGCACGTCGCCATGGATGTGCACGCGGCTCTCGACGGGCGTCGGGTGATCCGGCAGGAGCGCCACGACGGCGCGCTCGTGTTTCTTTTCCAGCTCGCCCAGAATGCGCCCGATCAGCCGTCGATCCAAATCTTCGATCGATTTGATCTTGCGCTCCAAGTTGCCTTCGTGGCTCGCCTCGTCGGGGGCCTCGACGTGCAGATAGACAAAATCGTGGTCCTTGAGCGCGTTGAGGCACGCGTCGGCCTTGCCCTCGAAGTTGGTGTTCCACAGGCCGGTCGCGCCTTCGACCTTGATCACGTCCAGCCCGGCATAGACGCCGATGCCGCGGATGAGATCGACGGCCGAGATGACCGCGCCGGTGACGCCGAAACGGTCCTTGTAAGTCCACATCGTCGGCCGGCGGCCCGGCGACCACAGCCAGATGGAATTGGCGGGGTCCTTGCCCTCGGCGCGGCGGCGCTCGTTGAGCGGGTGGTGTTCGAACAGCTCCCACGAGCGGCGCGTGATGCGGTTGAGCAGCTCGGCCGTGGCCTTCGCCTGTGAGTTCTTCGGCTTGATCATGAGGTCCTCGACGAGTTCGCCGGGGTGGTCGTGCGGCGGCATGCAGATGAGGTCCGGGCTCAGGCCGTGGCCGACGAACAGGTGCCGGTAATCGACGCCGGTGTAGAAGCTGAGGCCGTGACCGCCGACCTCGGCGCGCAGCACGCCGAGCAACTCGTCCGACTCGGCCGAAGTGATGTGGCCCGCCGAGTGGTTCTTGATGCGCTTGTTCTCGATGCACAGGACGTTGCAGCGCATCGCCATGTCGTCGTCGCCGATCTCGACGCCCATCGACGCGGCCTCGAGCGCGCCGCGCCCGTAGCCGCACGTGCGCGCGTCGAAACCCATCACGCCGAGGTTCGCGACCTCGCTGCCGGGAGGAAGATCGGCGGGCACCGTGCGAAACAGTCCGCAGCGCCCCTCGCGCGCGATGCGGTCCATGTTGGGCTTGTTCGCCACCTGAAGCGGCGTCTTCCCATTGAGCTTCTTGACCGGAACGTCCGCCATCCCGTCGCCGAGGATCACGATGTACTTCATGACGATGCCTTTCCGAATGGACTGCCTGACCAAGCCATTTTTTCAGGAAACGAGGGAATACGGAATCGAAAAAAGTAACGTAAGGTTCGTAGTTCCGCCTTCAGGCGGAATATGCACGCCGCTTGGTTATGTTCCGCCTGAAGGCGGCACTACCAACTCTATGTTTTAATCTTGTCCTGGTATTTCCTGTAATAACCGCGGAACTGGTGGTAGGTCAGGCCGAGGCACTCGGCAGCCTGACGCTGGTTGTAGTGGGTGGCCTCGAGCGCCTCGCGCAGCCGCCGCAGCTCGAGCTCGGCAATCTCGTCGGTAAGGGTAATGTTCGTAGTCCCGCCTTCAGGCGGAACAACAGGGTTGCTCGCGTGATTCGCCCACTCCGACTCGAACGGGTTGAAGATGATGTCGTCGATCGGCTCGCCGCCGCAGCGATAGACCATGCGCTCGATGACGTTCTTGAGCTCGCGGACGTTGCCCGGCCATTCGTAATCGAGCAGCATCGCCCTCGCGCGCCCGGTGAGCTCGGGGGCCTTCTCATAGCCCATCTCGGACGCCATGCGGCGCGCGAAGTGCTCGGCGAGGATCGGGATGTCGTCCTTGCGCGCGCGCAGCGGAGGCAGCGTGATCACCTCGAAGCTGAGGCGGTCCAGCAGGTCCTGGCGGAACTGGCCGTCGCGCGCCATCGCGAGGAGGTCGGCGTGCGTGGCCGCGATCAGGCGCACGTTGGCGATGATGGGCGTCGAACTGCCGACGCGCTCCATCTGGCCGTACTCGACGACGCGCAGAATTTTCTCCTGGACCGTGGGCGGGATGTTGGCGACCTCGTCGAGGAACAGGGAGCCGCCATCGGCGATCTCGAAGCGCCCCTTGCGCTGGCGCAGCGCCCCGGTGAACGCGCCGGCCTCGTGGCCGAACAGCTCGCTCTCGATCAGCGTCGGGCTGAGCGCGGCGCAGTTGAGCGTGACGTAGGGCTGGCTCCAGCGCGTCGAGAGCATGTGCAGGCGCGCGGCGGCGAGCTCCTTGCCGGTGCCGCGCTCGCCGATAAAAATCACCGGCCGGCTGGTGCGCGCGGCCATCGAAATGCGCTCCTGCAGCTCGAGGAACGCCTCGGACTGGCCAAGGGCCTGGTTGTCAAGAACCCCGTCGCTCATGATCCGCTCCCGGGAAAATCGCGAGAAATGCCAACGTTACGGAACAAGGTAACACCAACGGCGGGTTTTTTGTGAAGCGGAAAAGGTGCACAAAAAAGATGGCAAAGGAAACTTGACAATCGGGGTGCAAAATCGGTTTAGTAGTAGTGGTTGCGGCTTTTGATGGCCAATGCTGGGGAGTGGTGTAGTTGGTAACACGCCTGACTCTGGATCAGGAGTTCGTAGGTTCGAGTCCTACCTCCCCAGCCACTTCAAACCATCGATTCCCTACCAACAGGTGGCGCTATCGTCTAGGGGTCTAGGACGCTGGCCTCTCACGCCGGAAACAGGGGTTCGAATCCCCTTGGCGCTACCAAACTGAATTCGCAAGACTTAGCTGATGAAGCTAGGTCTTTTTTATTGTAGTAAGACCCCACGTTACACGGGTCATGTTACACGGGTCACTCCGATACACCATCTTTCTTGGGCTCAGGAAGCGCGATCTCCAGGATCGGAGCGGTCGGATGACAGTAACGCTCCGTAGTGCTGATCCGGTTGTGTCCAAGCGCCGCCTTGAGCGCGAACGCATTGTGCCCAACCATCTCAGCCATCAATGTCGCGTAGGTGTGGCGAAACGAATGCCCAGTAAGCTTTTGCCCGAGTGCATCATACTTGGGGATACCCGCTTTCTTTAGAACATCATCGAACTGGCGGCAGGCAGCGAAAAGACGCTTGAATACAAACGCTGTCTTTGAACGCTTCATTTGCGATTTAAGAGGCTCGATGACCCATTCGGGCAACGGAATCACGCGCACCTTCGGATTCGCCTTAGCTGCCCCTTGACGCTGTTTGGCTGTTCTTAGCCTGATTAGGCTGTGCTCGAAGTCCACCTCGGTCTTGAGCAGCGGTTTGTGGGTGCTCATCGGAGAAGGCACGAGTTCTGCCTGACGCGCACCGGTGGCAAGCATGAGCAAGTAAAGCGGTTTGAGTCGAGCAGGACAAGCCTCGAAAAATTTGGCGAGTTCTTCATTGGTTAAAGCACGTTGTGCGGTTACCTTGCCTGGTTTAGGAGTGGGCTTCTGCACGTGGAATCCATTTACGCGCAGCATCCGGATCATATAGATCAGTTCCCGGTTGACGGTGCCGAGAGATCTCGTCTTTAGGCGATAACGTTGGAATTTCTCCAGTAGCTCGGTTGTGATCCTTTCCAGTTTGATGTCGCCGGCGTAGTTCAGGAAGTTCTTTAGCGAGAACTCAACCCGCTCACTCTGAAGGGGCGAGACGTCTATCTTGAGCCGCTGCACCTCTGCCTTGATCGCGTTGGAGAGAGTCAACGGGTCCCTTGGGTCAATCCGATAGCTCTCCGCCATCTCTTTGAGGCGCGGGATCTCTTTAAGCGCTCGTTTCTTGTCCGTCTGCCCTGTTGAACGGCTCCAAGTCTTGCCATTCACCTCAGTCTGATAAATCCAAACGTTTCGACCTTTCATACGACGTAAAACCATCGACAAAGCCTCTGTTGGGCTGCGCGCCCAGGAATGTATCTGCATGCGATTCACGTGATGACTTGAAGTGAGAAACTAGCCTAAATGCATATGGGTGGGGTCTGATCATGTTTCGCCGCCGAGCAACTTAATATTTAAGTGAAGGTGCATAAGATTCAGAAACCTCGATGCTCATGGCGCGTCCAGCGGATTCGGATTTCTCGGAGTTCTTTGATCGCCGCCGATCTGTGCAAGATCACGCGCGGACACGACAGACCTCTACACCAAGCGCGCCGACCAAAGCGCACTTGATCCCCTATGGACTCCACAGCAATCTGTAGAGCCCCTACTATGTTGGTGTACTTCGAACCCTGACCACCTACACAACGGGCTCGGCACGAGGGGGTGGTTTCACAACTTTCGTTGTGTAAGTGCCGGAAAAGAACGTTGGGTCCCAATTCATTTAATTCAGGCAAGTCCAAAAGTTTCGGTCGCGCTGACATGATGCACGGATCAGTTTGATTCATCTGATGATGAATCGCATCTCGTCCCCTCTCCAAACGCCAGCTTGTGACGGCTTCACGAAGAAGGTTTCATATCCAGGTGACTATACCGAGAAATCATCTCGATTGTGGAATGACCGAGGAGTTGCGCTACGCTGTATATGGGAGTTCCATTCATGACGAGATGTGAGTCATAGGCGTGTCTGAGGTCATGGACACGCACATTAGGCAAACCTGCATATTTCAGACTTTTTGAATTTGGTGCGGAAGTTTGTATCTTCACCATAGACTGCCTCTCCCGGTTCACCTTTTGCCATGCCCGCGAACAAAGTTCCAGGGTTAATCTTGAGCCTTTTGTTGCAGAAAATCAGACAACTCTTTCTTCACAAGTACTGGCATATCCACATCGCGCCATGTTTCTTGTTTTATCCAATCAAGACATTCTTCTTTTGTCAGTGAATCATTCGCAATTAAAGATGATATTTCTAGAGTCGTTGTTCGCGACAAGCCCATAGCAACCAATGCAAGTTGGGTTTTCTGTGAAACACCAAATTCCAACATATTGCTTATCTCTGGTATCTCAATGACAAGGTCTTGGCGTTCTTTACTACGGTAGAATAGATTTAGCATATCAATGTAGCATGCGAAATATTTGGGGGCTTCAAAGCGAGCATATTGTTCAACATCTTTCATTACATCCCGTATTACTTTGGCAACATGTTCCGGATGGCTCTTGAGCCGTTTGGATATCAGGACAGCCAACGGCATACCTCTCATCCAGAGAAGAATCAGATATGATATTTGGTAAATACGTTTTTCTGAAGGACCGAACGTGTTTGACAGGAATTCGTTAATAATTTTTATAATCCTTGCGTATACATCATACGCATCTCGACTTTCAGGCATTACAGGCTGCAATTGCGTTATGTCACCAGAATACGATTCGAAATACTTGACCAGATTTTCCATCGCATACGGACTGATGCCAGGGTGTTTTATAATCATATTTTCAGGTATCGCAATCTTATTATGCGCTTCATCTATAAGCTCACTTAATAACTGAACTTTTTCAGGATTGATTCGTTTTGCCCACGGAGCTTTCTCGATTGACCCATACCGTGTTTTGTTCCACATTAGATACGATAATAAATAATCATATTCAGGTTTTTGACGAGCTATATTCCTTGGAGTTCTTTCATTCACATAGGATATAAAATCATGTGCATCATTCATTATTCTGTCACTTGATCTCTCGATCATATACTTCTCTCTTATGCGTGGCGCACCACCCTCCCATACGTTTTCCTCTCTTGCGTCTATACAAAATATGTTTCCTTGGAATTCTTTTCCCCATCTTCCTGCTCGACCGGCTAGATTCCAAAAGTCCGCCGCACTCATTATGTTTCCATTGCCACGCTTAGGACCGCGCACAAAGATGTTTTTACAAGGAAGATTTACACCCTCCAGCAATGTAGATGTTGTGAATAAATACTTAATAACATTCTTTACAAATAACCTCTCGATATTCATGCGTATTAGCAATGGCATATTGCCATAATGAAAAGCTATACCTTTTCTTAATACCGTTGCCAACAAGTAATGTTCATGTATAGTCTTTTGTACCAACTCAATCAATTCCCTCAACTCTCCATCAAGTTCCATTTCAGGCATAAGGTCGTACAACACGAATGATTCCTTTTCGGCGACCGCCGCCCCATTAACATAAATGAGATTGCCACCATCTGAACTTCCCAACCTTTCCGCAATAAAGGGGACCTTCTTCATTACACCGACCGGGCGAAACAACAATTCGATAGTTCCCAGTGGCAACTCGCATTCTTGCACACATAATTCAAGCTTATATATTTTGGAATTGCGTGGTATTTGCGATATCCATATTAGATTCTGGTTTACTGTAATTTGTTCGCTTGGAATTGATTTATTATTATCTTGCCTGGGTGCATCCTCAAAGAATATTTCTGGGTTTTGGGTGAGTGGGCTTGCAAATATGATCTTAATTTGCTCATTGATGGCACAACAATAGTCTAACACCTGTTGCAAAAGAGTCCCGCGATACCCATCACTAATCTTATGAGCTTCATCAACGATGATTAGGTCTATTGTTCGATCCCTGAGTTCCATCAAAAGCAAATGAAGTCTCTCTTGGGTTAGAATGAACACATTGTGTTTACTGTTCGACAGTTCCACATTTAAGGGCATCTGGGAAATGATGACATTGGCAGATAAACCATTATCCTTCACCATAGCAAGACAATCCGATTCTACCTGTGTAATTAACGCACGCGTCGGAACCACATAAACAGCACACATCATCCTATCGGATTTGCTGATTCGATCCATCAACCAATTTAACAATATATAGGATTTACCTGATGATGTCGGAGCCGATACGCTGAGCCAATCAATTTGCTCGGCTTCTTTCCACACCGATAATTGTAGGTCATTTAACGTAAGTACATTTCCATTTGCCATACCCACAGTATGCTCAATGTTGTTATGTATCCATTCACAAGCAAGTCCCAGAGGAAGACGCCTTTCAAGATTCGTTTCCAAATAGCATCGATGAACTGCCAGATTAATTGCTGGGTAGTTCGCAAGTCTTTGCAATATAATCGCTGCTGTTTCCTTTTGTATTTTGGATGTATTCTCGTCAATCATGCAGGCTTGGGCTATCCGCAAAGCTGCATCCTGTTGTGATTCTTTATTAGATTGACACAAAATGCTGGCGCAAAATAATAAATATTTCCAGTCATGCTCGATCTCATACACGTTCTTTGTTAGATTGGGGAACTGCGACATAACGGATTTAGCGGTCAGAAACGATAGCCGTTGCCGAAAATCCGTATTGTTCAATATCCATTCTTGTATTTTAACTAACCCCATTTCCCCCCTCCAATTCTCTGCGAAACGATGTTCTAAAATCATCAACAGATGGAAATGGCAGGCAAAAGACTTCTATTTTGAAATTCTCAAGGTTCTCATCTTTAATCCTAGCGCGTATCCGTTCGTGCCAATATGGGACCAACTCTGTCATTTCTTTAATGATTATTCCAATTTCCTTTTCATGGTTGACTAGTGGATACTTGTCAGAATCAAAACCGACTAAACATACGCCGCAATAATCATAGCGCAAGTAATTTGCGCTTCGAGGGTCTAGGTAGCTTATTAGTGCTCTTTCAAGCGCAGCGTCATTCAAATCCATATCACTTCGCAACAACTGCAAATCACGTTCCTGAGTTGCTCGTGATGATCCTTCATCCAATAAGAACGGAGCAAGACTGCTAAAGCACTCGCGAACTGAAGTGGCGGTATCCTTATGAAGCTTCGATTCCCCCCAATATAACTCCAATCTTCCAGTGTCCTCAACAACCATCGCATGAACACCATCGCATCCGTGATAGTGCACTTGGGGGTTCGTCTTTAATGACATTTTCGATATTATCTGAGGCAAACCCAGGACGGATTCTGTCATCATCGATAAAAGAAGTTCCCCGCCTTCACCCGAAGTCTCAACGTTGGCAAACAAGTTTCGGGCTTCTCGTTCCAACCGGCAAAGATAACTTGATGATCCGGATCGCGCTCGAATGTTAATTGCGTCTTCGATTTTAGATCGGGGAATTGCATAATCCAATCGATCGTCGAATATCTTCATTATCAGATTGCCGACACAGGGAAGACCATTCGGTCCATTTTTAAGCACATGGCAATACGCACGGGCTTTAGTGCCATCGACCTCGATTTTCACATCAAGCGATTCGAATAGCGTATCAACTTCGTATCGCTCATGCCGAACAAGACGTCTCAAGTGTGATGCAAGTAGTGGAGCGTCCGTCTGTAGATCTTTCGGTTCATAACTAGGAAGTGCGTCAGGACTCATGATGCCCCCGTTCATATATGAATCTTGAATTCACATTCATGACCACATCTATCAGACATTATCACTTTTTATAAATAACTCATCATCTAAAGTGGCTTACAGCAACCGATATGTTATCAAAGTGATTATAGAAAGCAAGCCCAGTGGTGCTCCCAAATGGTTTAGAACAAATCTTTCAATCCTTTGGGTCTCGCTTTTGGCATATCAGTGACAGGGATCTTCCGGTCGATCGTCGCTTCCTCGTCCAGTTCACCGATAAAGTCGTTCTTGATTCTGGATACTTGCATGGATATGCATTTCTCTTTGACCAAAGGCTTGATCTGATCCAGTTGCGGCAACTCGCGCCCTCTTTGGGTGCTCATGTAAACCCATCGTGTCGCGCGGGTAATCCCAACGAACAGCAAATTCCGGATACGGTCAGGACTCATCTTATCGAAAAGCACTGGATCGAGCTTCGGCAGGAAAACCGAATCGAAGGTAAGTCCCTTGGCGCTGTGATATGGCATCAGCTTGGGGTAATCGCTTCCAAAGTCCAAACCACGATACGTCGATTCTTTATGTCCCGCCTTCACTGGGACTTCCACTTCCAGACCAGCTTCCATGAGTGCTTTCGCGTAGCCATACACAAAACGTTTTTGCGGGAAGAGAATCGCGATGCGATCCCCCTTTTGCTGACGCGTCTTAATGGCTTCGATCAGACGATCTGTTTCTTCATCCTTGTCTGTCGCCAGGACGATCAAAGGCGTTTCCCGTTCGCCTTGCGACGTTTTAGTCTGACGAAGGTAGGCTTCGCGCTCTTGCGGATCATCGATGAAGGTTGAAGCGATTTGAGAGATATAAGGGCAGCAACGATACGCTTCGAGCAACGACAGGTTCCGTTTGCGCAGTCCCAAAGCTTTCAGTATGCCATCCTCAGAGGAACCGTGATCATAGATCTGCTGTTTATGATCCATGCAGACAGTCACGTGTTTGGCGATTTTTCTGAGGATTCCAAATACTGTGGGGGATAGATCCTGCCCTTCATCGACCAGAACGAAATCATAGGGGTGATTTTCAAAGCCTGGCATCTGGAGCTTCTTGAGAACGCCTTCCCGAATCGCTGTGAAATCAGGAGATTTACTTGTTTCATTCCACGGCGGTCGCTTGTTGATATGAACCGTATAGAAATCTCTGCACCATGCGTCAAAACTGATCACACACCCCGGATGTATGTTCAGCAGATCAAGCGCGCCATGGATGTAATCCTTGAGCGCATTGGTGTATACGAAAATGCGAAATCTGTCTGGCTCGATATTGTAGTTGTCGAGCAAGAAACGGGCGCGGTGAATCAGCGTCAAGGTCTTCCCCGACCCAGGCGCACCGAAGATCACCTTGTGCTCGTTCATCGGCATTTCAACTGCCCGAATCTGATCGGGCGTCAATTCTTCCCTGGGAACCAGCCAGCTACTCATTGCCGGTCCTCCTTATGCGCCCGTTCGGGGAGTTCCCCCGTGACACCTAGTGCCTGGGTCTTCAGCTTTCGCGATTTTCTCGTTCTATCTACCTCGGCTATTCGCTTCGCATCGTTTTTCATGCGCGAGGCGCGCTCATACCATAAAAGCTCCCATTCCGTCATCGTCTCAACAGATTGAAATAGCTCAAAAGCCATTTCGAGGGACTGGTCGCGTGTCTTCGCTTCTTTCATCGAATCCGCGATCTGGGCTTTTAGGACAAGATAGGCAGGAGCTACTTGAACGTCCAGCGCTTCATCAATTGCTTTGGCAGCTTTATCCAGCAATCCCCGACTGCGATAACTCAAAGCAAGGTTGAAGAGCGGTCCGCCCCAATTCGCAAAGCGAGCCGATTCCCGGAGGAATTTTTCCTCACGGTTGTAATCGCCCATCTCACCAGCCAGCAGCCCCATCTTGTTCAGGATTTCCTCGTCCTGCCCGCCGCGCACTCGTAACATCTGGCTATAAAGATGCATCGACTTGTCCCGCTGTCCAAGTTCCGAGCAAAGCCCGGCAATTTCCATCACGACTTCTTCCTGCTTGGCTTGGGACATCTTTTTGCTGCGCATCTGCTCTTCAAGCTCATCGATCCGTATTTTCTTGCTGTTTGGATTGACGATATTACTCAAGGGGTTTTCGATCGTGGCGTCGAATCCCTGGTGCCCCTGATTGCTTTGCGTATCAATCCGCAAGTTGATGATCTGATTTTCATCCATGTGATACTGGAGGACTAATCGCTCACCTTGAGTTGGTCGGGTTTCCATGTTCCAGACACCGGAGAATAAACTCTGCCCTTTCTCACCCACCAACTCCACATGCAACTGCAAAGGCGACCGGCTGCTTCCCTTTGGCACAACCAGGGAGTCGTTTTCGGACCATTCACCTTCAGCCGGATAGGGCAATCGCGCCCCACGAGGAATCAGCTCAAGCGGCTCGTCCGCTGTTTTAATGGACACGCTTTCAGCGCATACCGGACGTACCAATCCATGCCCGCACATTTCCAACATCAAGGCATGGTAAGCTGCACCTTTGGCGACCGCAGTCTGGATATCATCCTGCGAGTCGTAGCTCAAAACTTCAGCCAACCCAAAGTATTCCGAGACCGCCTCAACGACCTGAGGAATCAGGCAACTCCCACCAACGAGCAAACATAAATCAATGTCGTCGCTCGTCAGAGATGCCCGATCGAGCCCGTCGGCAAGCGGGGCGAAGATTGAACAAGTCATTCGGTATTCGGATTCCCGATGGAAAACAAAATCCGAGTCGAGGAACGGAGTTAAGACGGTGTCCAGTTGGATCGCGCTCAGACGAGGCGATTGAATCCGAAGTTCCCGCCCATTGGGCAGCTTGCAGGTGTGAACGCCGGGCTGGATCTTAAACGTCTCGCTTTTGCGTGCCTCATCGTATTTTCCAAATCGTTTGAGTGTTCGGATTTCACTGCACAACCCTATTTTCAATGACTCAGCGAGACTAAGGAACGCCGGTTCAAGCTGATTCTTCTTCGTGTCGAAATCCAGATCGTGAGCGCACAAGCCGTTTTGTTCAATGATCTGCGGGATCAGCACTTCGTAGAGGATTGACGAATCGATGTCCCCTCCGCCCAGGCGATGATAGCGCGATACGGAGAGCGGTGAGATCTCAAGCATAGCCTCGTCTTCGGCGATGCCTATTCTGAAGATCGCAACGTCACATGTGCCGCCACCGAAATCGAACACCAGGAGATTCTTCGTTTCGCCGGGTTCGAGGATCGTGCTGAGGTCGTGGGTTAAGACGTAATCCAGGAACGCGGCGATCGGCTCGTCAAGCAGATCTCCGCCACGCACATCGTATCCAGCCAGACGTGCGGCATCGAGCGTGTCCTGGCGCTGAGCGGCTTGGAACGAGGCGGGAACGGTGATCACGGTCCGAGCCACTGGTTCGTCCTGGTCTGACGAGCTTTGAGTTTTCAGGAAGGCGAGGACCTTGGAGGCGATATCCTTGGCGGACTGGAAGCCATCGGGGGCACGGTGATAGGTCTTATCGAGCCCCATGTCGTTCTTGCAGTCCCAGAAGATGTTGCGGTTACGCGCGAGACCGTAGTCGGGATCGGCGGCTTTGCCCCTGAGTCGCTTGGCACCCTCGCCGACGAAAAGCTGCCCATCATGAACGGCAACAACCGAGGGGACAAGCGAATGGGTGTATCGCCCTTCCAGGGTTCCCTGGTCGATCTCGACACATCTGGCGGCTGCCTCTTCCTCGTCCTTGGGATTAAACACAACCTCGGCGACCGTCGAGTTGGTTGTCCCCAGGTCAATGCCGATGACCCGAATGGGTTGCTTCGATTTTCGTGCTCCAGCCCCCCGCAACAGGTTGGCGATCTTCATTCGACAGTTCCTTCCTGAGCCGAAATGACCCGTAAGCTCGTGCAAGCAGGCATTTGGGTCCGCGACATCCGATCGTTTATCGCATGATAACGTCGAAGTTTTCAGGAATCAATGGTTTAGCCCCGAGGTTGAGGAGATCAGCGTTTGCCGGCGCGTCGAAGGTCCAGACGGGCTTTCCTTCACGTATGATCTCCTGGGCTAAGGCGAAGGTATGGCTGGAGGGTTCGGAGTGGATGATCAGGCAAGCCGAGCTGAGGGCGGCAGCGAAACGGTTTCGCTCCTGAGCGGTTTCCTTGCAGACGCGTTGTTCATTCTCGGCGAAGCAGGAGAGGAGTAACATCCGACCTTGGTCGATGGGTTTGCGCCAGGGCTGTGGGATACGCATCCCTTCCAGACTCCGTGCGACACATACGATGATCGATAGGCTTCCCCGCAACAAGACCTCCAGGCACTCCTTCTCGACGGGGCTATGAAATCCGCTGATGACTGTGACGCTTTGATCTCGTAGCCCTTTGGCGAAGTCGTGGGCTTGCAGGATAAGGCTGGCGGGGCATTTTGAGGAGCAGAACAGTCCGATTTTCCGATGCTTGAGAATTTCGAAATTGCCAATGCCTCTGGAGGTATTGTTATATCTCATAAATTCATGTTTAACATCCAGATGAAGAACTGAATCAAAAGGGCGAATATGAAAAATACCAGATGTCATGTTGGTTCAGTCCAGTGCATCTCGATCTTCTCGAAGATAGACGATCACCTCTGTCTCAAGAATTCCAAATGTTTTCAATAGGCGTCTAATATTATCCCGAAGACTGTTTGCCGAAAGATTGACCTCGGCATAAAGCTTTTCAGTGATTTTCATCGAAGAACGGAGTTGACCAGGATCTTGTGCAAATGAGCGATTACCACGACTGGATTCAAAATCAGGATTGTTGGGTAGTTGTTCCATCAATCGTCGATTTTTAACCAGCAAATGTTGGCAGACCAATTCATAGACCCGCTTCCAAGTGACTTGGTCTTTGTAAGCCTTGCCTTGGATTACAAACCCATATGGACGCTTGTAACGATAATCCTCCGATAGCGAATGTGGCGTCTCCTTGTCCAATTCACGTATGATACGCTGGTTTGCTTCATCATTTCGTGCATGTATTTCATTCTCAACAGGTCTCTCCAGGGAAACGGATGTAAATTTTTGGATCAGCGTTGATAGATCAGTTGCCACACGGTCAAATTCCATCATCTTCTCATTGTATTTGCGTTTGAACTCGACTCCGGCGTCTAGCGCTTTGGAATTGTTATGGTCGATACTTAGCCATATATCGTCTGAAAGGGATAAAAGATTTTCCTTGGTACGCTCTAACTCGCTTAAAATGGCATGTATTTTATTTTCCATGCGTCCACCGCTCCTTGTCTTTCCTATTAGTTATCACTGTAGCTTTCATCATTCGATCCCATTCGATACTTTATTTCATAGTTTGTACATGCTCGATGTTTTTGAGACACATTTTTTTGGAAACCGGGTAACACGTTTCACCCCCGCGCCAGTTTGATGATTCCATTTTGTTCCATCCAGTGTTGCGCGGCCAGGCGCCAGGCCTGGGCTGCGCTGACCCGTCGCGGGCCGCTCTGCGACTTTTCCACGATCTGCGCTGCCACCGATTCGATCCACGCACACACCTCCCTTCTTTTACGCCGAGTATAAATCCGGGCCTGTTGACAACCAAGTGAAAACACGGCGCACGGGGTTTGCCGGCCGAGGCACGGGCGCGGCCGATGATTGAGTCGGTCGGCCGCCCGTTCGACCAGCTGATCGCCCGCGGCACCACCGTTTTCCCCCAGTTGTTTGACAAATTCCTCCTTGATCTCGCGCTGGGCCCGCTCCATGGCGCCGTTGTAGGGCGGGTAATAGGGCGGGCTGTTGAGCGGCAGGACCAGCGCGCGCGCCATGACCTCATCGACGCTCCCGCCGTTCAAGTTGCCATGATTGTCGCGCTTCAAAAACAGCGGCGCCCCGAAGCGCCGGAACAATGAATCCAAATGCTCGGCGACGGCCTGGCCGTCCGCCAGACGCGTTCCTACCAGTGGCGGCATCTTGAACCGCGCCCCGACGTCCTCGACGGCATGCACGTGGAGCTTGCCGCCGCCGTTCTCGTTCGAGATCTCGAGGTCGTCCATCGACCAGACAACGCCGGCCTTGAGCCAATCGATCCGCTCCTTGGATGCCCGCGCCTCGGCCGTCGCCCGGGCGCGGGCATCGTGAATCACGCGCATCAGGTCGCGCCGCGAAATACAGTCACGGTTGCGCCTGTAGAGCGCGCCCGTGCCCGCCGTTCGGTGCCGGCCGTGACTAAGTGCGATGATCTCCTCGTTGAGCCGGTTCCAATCAAGCCACCGGCCCTTGGCCGGTCCGGGCCGGCGCACGGCCGGCTCGCCGCGCTCGATGCGGCCCTTCCAGCGCATGAGGCTCGAATATGCCACGGCGCAGGCGAGGCACTGCGCGCGCAGCGACAGCCCAACGTGTTTTTTCAAGCCGCTCATGCGCTTAACGATCATCGTGCGGATCTCGTTCTTTTTTTTTCGTCGCCGGGCCGGGGGCGGTGTCTCGCGATTCAATCTTTTCGATCGCCTGTTGAATGCCGGCGCGCTGCTCGGCCAGCAGCACCCGGCGTTTGAGGCGCTCGTTCTCGCGCCTCAGGCGCGTCCGCTCCTCGTCACGCGGCGCCTTCGGCCGGCCGCCCGCCCTCGCGTCCAGCGCTTTCATCAGCCCGGCCAGGCCCCGCTGCTCCCATTTGTAGTAGGTCTTGCGGCTCACGCCCAGGCGCCGGGCCGCCTCCGCCGCCGTCATCGTCCCGCTGCGCACCTGGACGATCAGCTCCGCTCTCACCCGCTGCATCTCTTCCGACATCTGCTGCTGCTTCGGCTTGCCCGCCATCGCATTCGCTCCTCAATGCCGTCAGATCGTTCAACTGGATGTCTTCGCCATCGGTTCCTTCGCCTCGGCCGGCTTCGCCGCACTCACCGGCGGCCGTCCCTGCTGCAGGCGCGCCAACCGCTCCTGGAAGCGGATCATCTTGCCGCTGCGCGAGATCGCCTTGCGCTCGAGCAACTGCTGAAGCCGCGGCCCCAGGATCGGCCCCTTCTCCTCTTCCTCGCGTGTTCTCGGTTCCAAGGCTTTCAGCATACCCTCCATCGCCTGGTCCTGCCACTGATTGAGCTGGCCCCACTGAATCCCCAGCTCCTTGCACACCTCCGAGGGCTTGCGCCGCTCGGCCCAGATCGACAGGATCGCCTGGCATTTCTCCCGCGCCGACAAGTGATTGCGCGGCGCGCGCCGCTTCGGCTCCGCCGCCGTCTTGGCCTCCGTTTTCATTGCTTTCGTCCTCCTTCATTTCATAGACCAGTTCGCGCGGCTCGTCCTCCCCGTCGCTGCCCACCGTCATGCGCAGCTTGCCCTTTTCGGCCCGGATCACCACCGACTGCTCGCCCATGCGCCCGACCATGTAGAACGGGTCGCGCGGCTTGCCGCGCAGCGCCATCTCCAAAAGGTTCTCCTGCATGCCCTGCTCGATCGTCTGGCGCAGCGCGTGCTGGATCTCGTAGAAGCGATCGGCCGGGCACAGGCCCCCGATCCCCTGGTGCGGGCGGCGGTGGTTGTAGTATTGCACCCACATGCGCGTGCGCTCGGCCGCCTCCTCGAACGAGCCGAACTGCGCGCGGCACAGATACTCCGTCCAGATCGTCTTCCAAAAGCGCTCGACCTTGCCGAGCGTCATCGGGTGGTGCGGCGACGAGCGAAAATGGTGGATGCGGTCCTTGGCCATCTCCTGCTCGAAGCGCGTCTTGCCGCGCCAGTTCGTGTACTGGCGGCCGTTGTCGGTCAGCATCTCGCGCGGCACGCCGTATTCCGTCACCGCGCGGCGGTAAACTTCCAGGACGTGTTCGGCCGTCTGGCTGTGAAACAGCCCGAGGCCCGTCACGTAGCGCGAGTAGTCGTCGACGAAGCCGATCAGGTAGGCCTGGCGCCCGCCGAGGCGAAACGTGAAGATGTCGCTCTGCCACATCTGGTTGGGAGTCGAGCGCTCGAAGAAGCGCGGCTTGGGAGGGTTGCGCGGGGCCCGGTCCCGTCGCGGCTCGATGAGCTTCTCCTCGTGCAGCGTCCGGCGCACCGTCTCGGCGCTGGCCGGCAGAAAAAACCAGCGCCGCAAGAGCTGCGAGATGCGCCGCACGCCCAGCCCGCCGTCGCGCCGCTTCATCTCGACGATCCGCTCGCGCACGGCCGGAGCCAGCCGCGGCTGGCTCCGGCCATGCGCGGACTCCAGCCCCGCCGCGCCATGCTCCCGCCAGCGCCGCACCCACAGGCTCACCGAGCTCACTCCTACCCCCAACTGCTCGGCCACCAGCTTGACCGGGTAGCCGTCCTCCACGTGGAGATTCACAGCCCGGAGCTTGAGCTCGTGCGAATGCCGCACCCTGCGGCTACGCCCGGCGTTACCCCCGCGCCGCCGCTCAGATTTGCTTCTCTTTTTCTTTGTGATTTCTTGTTCTTGATCTAACTGCTGCTCATCCATGGTAGACACTCCTTCAAGAGATCTTCAAAAAACCTCTTTACGAAGTGTTACCCGTTTCCGTTAAATGGGGTGTCTCAGAATCTGGTTGCTAGGACAGGCACGCGATGCGTGGCGCCGATATCGCGTTTTATCTCATCCATCCTGAGGAGTTGGGTGTCGGCGACACCGTGGATTGCTGGCGCGTGGAGGGCATCGAACCCGATTCCCTCCTGCGTCTCTGGTCGGAAATGAGGCTGCCCGGGCGCGCATGGCTGCAATTCGAGGTCGATCGTGAAGGCGCCGGATCAATCATTCGACAGACTGCGATCTTTGACCCTTGCGGCCTGGGCGGTTTGATCTATTGGTATGCATTGTATCCCATGCACCGATTGGTTTTCGTCGGAATGCTCCGCGAAATCGCGCGCCTGGCCCAAAACGAGGTGCGAGGATCGCGGGGGCCTGAATAGGGTTGCGGAAAATTCCGTTTTTAAGCATTGATTGACAAATAATTTTCGATCCTTGATACATTAGTTCAGAAGTCCGGGTGCAATATTATGATTTAGAGCAAGGGTGGAACCCGATCGATGGTCCGTGAGGTTACTCCCGCACCGCCCCCAAGCCCCTCCGTATGGAGCGAGGCGACATGGGATCATCTGGAGTGCGCACTGCGCCGCAAGGCTTTGAATTCGCCAACGGACGATGCCGCCTGGCTGTCGATCGTTCGCGCCTCGCGAAGAATCATGGCGCGCTACACGACAAGTTTTTTCATCGTCAGCCGTTTTCTGCCGCTATTCAAGCGCCAGCGGGTCGAGGTCATTTACGCGGCCGTGCGTTATCCGGATGAAGTGGTCGATACTTTCCCCCTGAGTGCCCAGGATCGTGGCGCGCGCCTGGCTCGCTGGGCGGAGGCATACGAACGCGGGCTGAACTGCGCCGGTTTGCGCGAAGCCCTCAAGGCCGAGGTTCCCGCGTTTCTGGCTGCCTTTACGCGCGTGGTGCGCGAGTATCGAATCCCCCCGGAACACTACCGCTCATTTCTGACGGCGATGCGCCGCGATATCTCGCCGCGCCCGTTTCAATCGCTTGAGGATCTGATCGAGAACTACGTCTATGGCAGCGCGGTTGTTGTCGGCTACTTTCTGGCTTATGTTTACGGCCACTCAACAGGGAGCCGGATGGACGATGCGCTGGCCTGCTCGCGGGATCTGGGCATTGCCCTGCAACTAACGAATTTCCTGCGCGACGTGAAGGAAGACCAGCGGCGCGGGCGACTATACCTGCCGCTGGACCTGTTGCGCCTGGCCGAAGCCGATCCTGACGATCTGGATGAACCGGCCAACAGACGCAAGATCCTGACGGTCATCGGGCAAATGACCGATATCGCGGATCGGTATTATCAGCATGCCGCCATGCGGCTGGATGTCTTCGCGCCGGACTGCCGGGTGGCGATCAAGGCCTGCATCGACGTTTATCGCAAACTCAACGGCCGGATCGCGGCCAGCCCCGATTGCATCGGCTGCCGCGAGTCGGTTCCCATGCGCGAGAAACTCGCCGCATTGCCACCGAACAAATACTGGCGTTTGCCCCTGTCGCTGCTAGGGTGGTGAATCAATGGGCCCTGGCCAAACAAGTAACTTGCGACGCGTCGCGGTGGTCGGGGCGGGGCTCGGCGGGCTCAGCGCCGCGATTCATCTTCGTCTGCGCGGATTCGACATCACGCTCTACGAAGCAGGGGAACAAGTTGGCGGCCGCGCGAATCGGATTTCCGAGGGCGGGTTCACCTTTGACACGGGTCCGACCCTGCTCAATTATCCCTGGGTCTTCGAACAGCTTTTCGCGGACGCCGGCAAAAGGCTTGAGGATTATGTGGAATTGCTGCCGGTCGAACCCTCCATCCGATATCTGTGGCCCGGGGGCGAGAGCCTGGGGCTGACGAGCAATCTGATCGGACTGGTGCGGGAATTCCAACGCCTGGAGCCGGGGTCGGGACCCGGGCTGTTCGCCTTTCTCGACGATGCGGCCGAAAAGTACCGTTTCTCATTCGACAAAATGGTCTGCTGCAATGTCGACAACCCGCTGCGATGGCTGGGCGCCTTAACCCCGCGGGAAATGCTGCGCTCCGGAATCTGGCGCAGCCTCGACCGGGAACTGGCGCGGTTTTTCCGCAGTCCGCTGATTCGCGAGGCGCTCGGGTCCTATGGCATGTATCTTGGCGGTTCCCCGCATCGGCTACCCGGGATCTTCTCGATATTGCCTTACGGCGAGCTGGCGATGGGGCTCTGGCTGCCGCGCGGCGGGATCTACGGTCTGGTTCTTGGGATCGAAAAATTGGCGCGCGAAATGGGCATTCGCATTCTCACCAGACAGCGGATCCAGCGCATCATCCAGCGCGCCGGCGCCATTGCCCAGTTGGAGTTTGCCGATGGCCGAATCGAGGACTGGCCGCTGGTCATCGCCAATGTGGACGTCCCCACGGTCCAGCATCGGCTCCTGGCCGGCGACGGCTACCGGCCGCCCAAACCCCTGAAGATGACCCCCGCGGTCATGACCTTTTACTGGGGTGTTCAAGGCGAGATCGGCGGCGCCGGGCATCATACGGTCTTCATGCCTCAGGATAGCGCGCGCGCTTATCATGAACTCATCGTGCGCCACCGGATCCCCGAAGTACTTCCGTTTTACATGAGCATCGCTTCGGCGACCGATCGGGCGCTGGCGCCTCCCGGCGCTTCAACCGTGATGATCCTGGTCCCCTTGCCTCAGCCGGCCCATTTGCAGGGTATCGACGAAAGCCGACTCAAGGACGATATCAGGCAGCGGGTTCTTGACAGACTGGGACAACATCGAATCGAAATCCCGCGGCAGGCCATCGTCATGGAACGGATCATGGCACCGGCGCAATGGGGCGAACGCTTTGGACTTTTTGAGGGCTCCGCATTCGGCGCGGCGCACACTCTTTTCCAGATGGGCGCGTTCCGCTACCCCAATCGCGAGCGGGGCGTCCGGGGATTATACTACACCGGCGCCAGCACAACGCCCGGAACAGGATTGCCCATGGTGGTCCTCAGCGGAAGAATGACCGCGGAAAGGGTCTGCTCGGATGTTTGTTAAGCAATATGGATCGGGCGATCGGCTCTTTCTTTGCCTGCATGGCTGGGGTGGCGACCACCGGGAGTTTGCCCCCCTGGCATCTCGACTGCCCGAAGGCGCGTGTCTGCTGAGCGTCGATTTGCCGGGCTATGGACAAAGTCCCAGACCGGCTGAGTGGACGATGGATTCCATCGTGTCCGGGTTGCGTGGCGAGCTTGACCGCCGCTCGGATCAACCCTGGACGCTTGTCGGATTCTGCAGCGGCGCGATCCTGGCTCTGCTTATCGCCACGCAGGCCCCGGAACGGGTGCGGCGTGTTGTCCTCATCGATCCGTTCGCATTCGTCCCGTGGTACTTCCGGATATTCCTGGCCGGCGAATTCGGCCGCCGCGCATATCACACAACCTTCCAGACCCACGCGGGCCGCGCGCTCACCGATTGGGTGCTCAAACGATTCCAGACCGCCGATGCCGACTTCACGCGCTCCTTCGTCAACCTGGATCACGAAGTCACCCTGCGCTACCTGGAATTACTCGGCACCGTTGAAATCCAACAGTTCCGCGGCCTCTCGATGGCCATCGACATCATTCATGGCAAGCACACATTCCGTGCCGTCCGCCGCTCGGTCGGGATTTACCGCAAGCTCTGGCCGCACTCGCAGGTGAGGATTCTGCCCGGCGTGGGGCACCTGCCGATGATCAAGGGTGCCCGGCAATTGGCGGCAATCATTTTCGGATCTCCCGACGGCGAGGCTGCCGGCAGTCAACCGTTGCGGGACCCATCGTCAAAATGAACCGATGGACCGGGGCTTGGATAATCTTTGGGCTTTTCCCACATGGGTGCGATGATGTAAAAAGAAACGGTCAACGAGTAGAACATTTTTATCAGCGTCAATCGGGTCATAACCTTCTCCGTCGTGTGAGTGATGCAAGGTGTCCATGATGAGCCGTGAACTTGCGGAATTCCTGGCGCGCTATGGCAAGCAACTCGAAATGAGCCTGGTTGAGTGGCTGCCGCGATCGGACCGGCCCGGAACCGACAGGTTCAACGAGGCGCTGCATTACGCCCTGTTTCCCGGCGGAAAACGGATGCGTCCGCTTTTTTCGCTGCTCGCGGTCAATACGGTCGGCGGCGATCCCGAAGCCGCCCTGCCGATGGCCTGCGCCATGGAATATCTGCATACCTGCTCATTAATATTTGACGATCTGCCGGCCATGGACAACGCGCCGCTGCGTCGCGGCCGCCCTGCCGTCCATGCGGCCTTCGGCCAAGACGTTGCCATCCTGGTTGCATTGGCCCTGTTCAATCAGACCTATGCGTTGGTTCATCAGGCCGGGTGCAGGGGCTCCGACACGGCACGGCTGGCGCGCCTCATGAATGAGCTGGCCGTCTGCATCGGGCCGGACGGCATGATCGGCGGGCAGGTGGTGGACCTCTGGTTGAGAAGCCATGCGGATGAGCGTCTCCGGCCGATCAGTTACCTGAAGACGACCGCTCTGATGCGCCTGATGCTCATGGCGGGCGGGATCGTCGCCGGGGCACGCGAGGATCAATTGGAAGCGCTGTTGAAATATGGCGAAAACCTTGGCATGGCTTATCAGCTCCTCGATGACATCGTCGATGAGGCGGAAGATCCCGCAACTTCGGCCCATGGCGCGGGCGTCGATGCCGCCGCATACCGGAGGAACGCCGACGCATATCTGGCGGAAGCGCGCCGCGGACTCACCGATCGCCTGCCGCATGCCCAGACGAAGCTGCTCCTGGAATTCACGGACCTGATATTTGAACAGCTCAAAGCGCAAGCCATCCCCACCCTGGAAGGTCTGTCCGCATCACCCATGGTCAATTCCCCGGCCGCCCAAAGCCCCGCATGGTGAGCAGTTCATGGAAATCGTCCTGATACTGCTGCTGTTCACCAACCTGGGAATCCTTGCTCTGGTCGTCTGGAACAGCCTGGCCTGGCCCAAAGCGGGAATATCCATCGAAAACCGGAACGAGACGGGGGAAACCTGCTCGATTCTGATTCCGGCGCGAAACGAGGAAAACAACATCGGCGCCTGTCTGGACGCGGCGATGGCCCAGGCGAGCCCCGTGCGCGAAATCATCGTCTGTGACGATCATTCCGAAGACGCCACCGCCGCCCTCGCGCGCGGATATGCCCTGCGGGACTCACGCATCCGGCTGATCGAGGCGATGGAACTTCCCGAGGGCTGGTGCGGCAAGCCATTCGCCTGCGCCACGCTCGCCGCGGCCGCCCGATGCGACTGGCTTCTGTTTATCGACGCCGACACGCGTCTGGCGACCGGGGCCGCCGAGCGGATGATGGACGAAGCCATCCGGAAAAAGCTCAGCTTGCTTTCCTGCTGGCCGGGCCTGGTTCTGGAGGGTTTCTGGGAAAAGACGTTGATGCCCATGCTGAACTTCGTGGTCTTCACGCTTTTCCCGGCCCCCCTCTCGCTTCTGCGCCCCGATCCCTCGCTCGGCCTGGCCCATGGCGCCTGTATCCTGATCCGGCGAGCCGACTACGAAAAAAACGGCGGCCATCGCCTGGTGTCCGATCGATTATTCGAGGATACCGCGCTGGCTCGCGCCTGGCGCGCCGGCGGCCGGCGCAGCCTCTGCCTGGATGGCCAGGACCTCGTTCGCGTTCGGATGTATGATTCGCTGGATGGAATCTGGACCGGATTTCAGAAGAACTTTTTCCCCGCGTTCAGGAAAACGCACGGCTTCTGGATGTTCATCCTGCTGCATATGGTCGTATTTTGGTTTCCATTTATTGCCTGTCTCCTGTCCGCCATCCTGGGTTGGGGGTTCCGGCTCGCCGCAGCAAGCGCCGCGTGCGTCCTGGCGATGCGAGCCGTCCAGGCCTGGCGTTTCCGCTATCCGGCCTGGTCCGTGTTGCTCCACCCACTTGCTGAAGGGATGCTGCTTGCGGTTGGACTCAGTTCCTGGTGGCGCTGCCGGAGCGGGCGTGGCGTAACCTGGAAAGGCCGGATCTATTGCCCATCCAGAGCCCCGGGGGGTATGAAGCGGAGTCCCATGCATGAATAAACCCCACGCCGCTGTTATTGGTGGAGGCCTCGGCGGATTGGCCGCCGCGTTGCGCTTGGCCGTCCGCCACTGGGATGTGACTGTCTTTGAGCAGGGAAACATGCTCGGCGGCAAAATGAATCGCTGGTCGCGGGACGGTTTTCAGTTCGATACCGGACCCTCGCTAATCACCATGCCTTGGATTTTCTCGGAACTCTTCGCGGCCGCGGGCGAAGACTTGCGGGACCATCTCCAATTGCAGCTTGTCGACCCGCTCGCCAATTATATCTTTGATGATGGCGTTCGGTTTCAGGTTGCGGCGTCGCTGCCGAAGTGGCTTGCGACCCTGCGTCGGCTTGAGCCTCGCGGCGACCGCCATTTTCTCGAATTCATGCAGCATGGCTCGCGAATTTATGAGCTTTCCGCGCGCACCTTTTTCCGCCGCCCGCCCACCGAGCCCCCCGATCTGGCGGGACTGGCCGCGTTGCGCTTTTTCCCATTGCGTCGCGCCTGGGGCCGATACGACCGGGCCGTGGAGTCCTTCTTCAAGAGTCCCCACCTGCGCCAGTTGTATCAGCGTTTTTCCACCTACGTCGGCTCCTCCCCCAGCCGCATTCCGGCCATGCTGCTCCTGATTCCCTACCTCGAACACGCTTTCGGCGGATGGTATGTTCCGGGCGGACTCTATCGTATCATCGAGAGCCTCACCGCCCTGGCGGAGCGGCGGGGAGTCAGCCTGCGCATGAATCAGCGCGTTGCGCGGATCGTTTCCCGCGCCGGCAAAGTCGTCGGCGTTGAACTGGGAGACGGCTCGTTTCACGCCTGTGACGTGGCGATCATGAACGGTGACGCCTCGATGGCGCAAGTTCTGCTCGGTGAGAAGAACGCCGCCCCGCTGCCCGAATCCCAACGCTCGCTCTCGGGCTTCGTGATGCTGCTGGGCATCAGGCGGCGGCTTGCGGACCTTGGGCATCACACGGTTTATTTTTCCGCGGATTATCGGCGGGAATTCGATGATCTTTTCACGCGCCGCCGCTTTCCCGCGGAACCGACGGTCTATGTCAGCATGCCCAGCCGCAGTGATCGATCGATCGCGCCCGAAGACGGCGAAGCGCTGTTTATCATGGCCAACGCTCCGGCCAACGATTGCGACGCATGGGACGATCATGCTGTCGGCGAGGCCCGCCATCGCATTTTTGAACGGTTGCAAAAAGGCGGTTTCCCCGAGATTGAGCGGGATATCGCCGTATCGAACATCTGGACACCCCGACGCATGGCGGCCGCATATGACATGCCCGGCGGCGCGATTTACGGCTCGCACTCCCACGGCTGGCGCCACGCCTTTCTGCGTCCGCCCAATCAAGATCGGCGCCATCGCGGCCTTTACTACGTGGGGGGGAGCGTTCATCCCGGCGGCGGAACGCCGACCGTTCTGATGTCGGCCCGCATCGTCAGCGAGATGATTTGCAAAAATGAAGCCCAGTAAGTTACTGCTTTCAGTGCTGATCGCGGCCTACGCCGTTCTATGGGTGGGCGGCGTGATCAGTTATGTTTTTCGAGGGACTCCACCCTCCGATAGCCGATGGACCGCGCCGCTCTTTCTGGCCCTAGCCGCCGCGGTTGCGCTTGTCCTGACAGCGCCATCATTTCGCCTTTCCCTGCTAAATGTGGGATTGATCGGACTGGCCGCCGAACTTGCCGGGGTGCGCTGGGGGTATCCGTTTGGCCGCTACACATACACCGGAACGCTGTCTCCCCAAATCATGGGCGTGCCGGTCGTCATGGGTTGCGCCTGGTTGTTGCTGTTTGCCTATGTCAAGACGATGCTTCATTTATGCGGGATGAACCGATCGTGGCAGCCGATTTACGGCGCGGTCTGGATGCTCGCGCTGGACCAGCTGATCGATCCGCTCGCCTCCGGCCCTCTCGGCTATTGGATCTGGCTGGATCAGGGGTGGTACTACGGCATTGCCCCGATGAATTTCGCCGGCTGGTTTCTAGTCGGTCTTGTCTTGTTTGTGATTTTTCGCGGCCCGTGGCCGTATCGCTCCGGAATCGCCAGGGTGGGTCTTAGCATCATTATATTTTTCTCCTTGATCGCCTTGGCCCGCGGCCTTTACGGCCCCCTGCTGGTTGGCGTTGCCTTGTGCCTGCTGCATGGATACCTGCGGCGGCGTTGGCGGAGTCGGACGAGCGGACTTTAATCCATCGATGACGGCGTAAAGCTGTTGCAGCGACGCCGGGACAGCCTGGCTCAATGTCCGGTGTTGAATCAACCCGTCGGGATTCATCACCACAACGAATGCCTTGCCCCCGGGATATTCGTATTTTCGAGCCACATCGCCAAGCCAATCGAGCATGACCGGAAACTTGATGTTACACCTGAAAAGACCCTTCACGAGGGGTCGAATCCTGACAGGCACATTGCCCAACTGGGCCACGCCGAGGATAACAATCGTATCCTTGTATCGCTCATAGAGCGGTCGCACCCAACTATCAACCTGGGCGCTGCCAGTTTTATCGGCAAAAACGAGCACGCATACTTTTTCCTGGGGATAATGAATCTCGTAGCGCTTGCCATATTGGTCGTCCAGGCTGAAGGAACTGGCCAGCGTGCAAGTTGTCTGGGCTGAAACCGCGAGCACGGGCGGAAAGATCGGAAACAGTCCAATCCACATCATACAATGGATTATTCCTCGCAGCTTCATCGTGAATTCCCGGCATTTCTTCATGGTGTTCGGAATGCGTGAATTTATTTTATCGTGTATCAGGCAGAAATCAAAATCGAATCGGAACAGATAATTAATCGCATCCTGACTTCGACATCGGTTCCCCATTGTGGTTCCCCATTGGCCATGATTTTACTTGTTCAAATGAATCTTGATGACGCATAACAGCGTTGTAATTAATCATCTTGCGAAATATTGAGAGCCCGTTTGGCCTTTCACGCCGGAAACAGGGGTTCGAATCCCCTTGGCGCTACCAAAATGAAACTAAAGCACTTACGGCCCGGAGCTCACCCTCCGGGCCATCTTAACGTACACCGGCAGCGTACACCGGATGGGGGCGAGCCGCCTAGCCCATTCGATGCGTCTTTATCTAACTCCCACGGGATATCGAGGTTGATCGTCGGTATCTGAGTATGAGCTGGTAGCCGAAACGAGCGCCAGCTTTATGAATGGAAAAGCTTCTCGCATGGTTATGCGCCCATACCTACCATAATGAAAAAATCGAAGGAAAATATTAAAGTTATTCAGAATACAGATAAAGTTTATAAAGTTTCTTGACAACAGCGAGGATTTCATGCTTTCTGTTGCCAGCTGTAGCTGTAATTACCGTCAAAAATGAGTCGAACGGATCAGCGGTGAGGTCGTTTTTACCCGCCGATGCCCCAATTTGGAGGTAAACGAGATGAAAATGCCGTTCTTGCGTTTGTCGCAACTCCTATCTCTGGCTGTAACAATTACATTCTTGTTATTGGCTTGCAACAAACCAAGTGACACAACGAATCAAAATAGCAATGCGACGCAAACAGCAAGCGGCGGCAATAGCAAAAACGAACTCACCAAAGTCAGTGTTCGTTTCCCAATTCCGATCGTCGAATCCGGCCAGACCACGTTTTATGTGGCGCAGGACAAGGGCTTTTATGCCGCCGAAGGATTGGACGTCAGTTTCGGCATGGGGTCGCGTGAGCTGAATCCCATTAAGACAGTTGCGACAGGCCAGGACATGTTCGCCATCGTCGGCGGACCGGATACATTATTGGTCGCACGTTCCAAAGGCCAGCCGGTGAAAGCGATTGCGGTCCTCCACCGAAATTCGAATTTTCCGTGCCTGCTGACGCTAAAAAAATCCGGCATCACAAAAGTACAGCAATTGGAAGGGAAAAAGGTCGGATTCAACTATGGGCACATCTCGACGGACGTGTTGCGCAATCTATTCCGAAAGGCCAATGTCAAGGTCACCGAAGTCGATAGTGGATTCGACTATAATCAGTTGATCACTGGGGGAGTGGACGCGGAATGGGCGTTCACGGTAACGGCTGGTCTGGACCTTCCCGCCAAGGGTGTCGAGGTCAACGTGATTAGTCCCGCCGATTACGGGATCGTCACGAACGGCTATACAATCTTCGCCACCGACAAGACGATCGCCGAAAAACCAGACATCGTTCTGAAATTCCTGCGCGCCAGCCTGCGGGGAGTCAATTACGCCGTCGAGCACCCGGAAGAGGCGAACAAGAGTCTCATTAAGCGTGATCCCAAACTTGATGAGGCACTCAACCTCAAACGGCAGCTGGCTTACAACACGGTGACCAGCAGGGCCGATCCGTATCCGGCAGGCTATATGGACAAGGAGATGTTCCAGACCACCTACGACCGCCTTGTCCAGGAAAAAGTCATCGAAAAGCCGTTTAACGTCACTGACGCGTATACGACGAGATTTCTTGAAGAAATCTATCGCCGGCCCTTTACGAAATGATTGAATCATGACCGCTCATGAACAGATCGTTGAAGCGGTAAACCTGTCGAAGACTTATCCGGACGGCAAGGTTCAGGCCCTGAAGGATATTTCCTTTAGTGTGGCCAAAGGCGAATTTATTTCGATTATCGGTCCGAGCGGGTGCGGAAAGAGCACCCTGATCAAGATTCTCGGCGACATTACCGAACCCAGCATGGGAACCGTACGCGTCAACGGATTGAACGCCCGTCAGGCCCGCCTGAAAGGCATGTTCAGCTTCGTGTTTCAGAATCCCGTCCTGCTGCCGTGGCGGCGTGTGATCGAGAATGTCTCGCTGCCGCTCGAGATCCTGCACAACGGCACGCGCGATCCCAATAGCCTGCTCCGCGTGTTCGGCCTCGAGGGATTTGAGAACGCGTATCCGGCACAACTGTCCGGCGGAATGAAACAACGTGTTGCGCTGGCGCGCGCCCTGACGTTCAACCCGAAAATTCTGCTGATGGACGAACCGTTCGGCGCGGTCGACGAACTCAATCGCGCCGCATTGGACCTGGACCTCGCCCGTATATGGCAGGAAATCGGCGTAACCGTTTTTTTCGTCACCCACAGCATCAGTGAGGCCGTGTTTCTGGCCGACCGCGTGTTCGTGCTTTCGGCCCGACCCGCTCGTTTAAAGACCGTCTTGAACATAAGTTTCCCCCGGCCAAGGAACAAGGAATTGCAGGAAACGGAACCTTTTCAGGAGGTCGTACGGTGTCTGCGCAAGGAATTGGAATAAGACCGGTCGTCGTTCCGGCGGTTGCGCTGGTCGTCTTGCTGGGTGTTTGGCAGGCGGCGCATCGCATATTCCATTTCAACAGCATCGTCCTGCCGGCGCCGACCGAAATCGTGGCCGCTTTCGTGAAAAACGCCGGAAGCATCCTGACCGAAACGGGATTGACGATGTTCGAGTCTGTGATGGGATTCATCATCGGATGCGGCGCAGCTTACCTCCTCGCCATCGCCTTTGTCCACTCGCGCACCGTGCAGCAGGCTGTCTATCCATATGCCGTCGCGTTGAAATCCACGCCTCTGATCGCGATCGCCCCGCTCCTGGTGTTATGGTTCGGCAACGGCATCGCGTCCAAAATTGTCATGTCGGCGCTGGTCGCATTCTTCCCAGTGCTGGTCAATTCCGTAAGCGGCTTGACGGCTGTGGACGCCGAGGCGCTGGATCTAATGAAATCCTACTCAGCGACGCGACGGCAGGTCCTCCTCAAGATCCGCATTCCGAATTCGCTGAGCTATCTCTTTCCCGCGTTGAAGATCGCCAGTTCACTTGCCGTCGTCGGAGCGGTGATTGGCGAATTCACCGGCTCCACGCGAGGCATTGGGCATTTAATCAATACATCATCTTATTATCTCGACACAGCCCTGGTTTTCTCGGCAATTGGGAGTATTTCACTCGGTGGGATTCTTTTCTTCGGCTTTGTCGCATGGTTTGAAAAACGGATCGTATTTTGGCAGAAAGCATGAATTTTTTTCATCAGCACCATTAAAGGGGCGCACTAATGAACGCAGATATTATTTCACTAAGTGAAATGCTTGATGTTCATGCGGACCGCTGTTTTTCAGAATTACCAGTTGACGGCGTTAACGGTGTCTTTGGAAAGGAGCAATTGCAGTTTTGTTTCGGGGCCGGTATTTGTCGTGGAACCTACATGCGGCATCGCTCGCAACCGGTAAAGGGCTCTTGCTTAGTCATCGGAAAATCCAGGTCAGATTTCCCATCTTCTCAGCCATTCCAACCAATTACGCTGCACGAAGAACCTGTTGTTTGGATTGCGAAACAGTTTGCACAGCCGTTCTGCGAAGATGTAAGACTTAGCGAGCATCTATGGCCAGATTTGGCTGACTTGGAATACGCTCTCTCTGGCGACCACCATTGTGCCCCACACAAGATTATACCACCGGAGTTGATTAATAAGTACGTGACCGTCCTTGCACCAGACTGTTTTGAGTTTACAAATCTTGCCTACACGGAGAATCATGCAATACATTGGTGGACCAGACTCCGCAATATCGAGGAACAAAGAAAGAAAGAAAGGGTCAAGGTGGTTGGGATTTATGGCGAAGGAACAAGCGTGGTGCTCGATGATCTTGTATCGATCCCTTTTATGACGCATGCGAATGGAAATCCCCCCATTATGCAAGGCCTTTTCAATCTAAATAATCCACATGAGTCTGTATTTCAAGTTCCTCAAGTTGAAAAACTGGTGTTTGATAAGGCGTTCACACTGGTTGAAAACCTCCATCAATGGCTTGCTACATTTTCCGTTGACTTGTCGACCCGAAGGCCGGACGAGGTGGAGTTGTGCACTGTTCGAAAAGCGGACGAACACGAACTGCTGGGAGCAATAGAGCAATTGGCTATTATTTTGGCGAACACTGACACCGAGGAATCGCTTGCAAAAGCTAGAGAGATGAAGGTGAAGTCTTCGCAGCCACAGCTCACAAAACTACGGAATCAAGTTGTGAACAGACTCACTGCCGAAAAGGAATCAATAGACTGCCTGGTCAAGGAGTTGGGTTTAGGCCATAAACGAACTCGTGCAATGGTCATGGGTTTTGCCGGGATTATGGTAGTGATGGCAATCGAAACAATATTGGTAATGATGCACAAATAGGAGGAGGGAAACGAAATGAGCACTGCAATTTCTGATCTATTAAGAATTGGCTTGGAAAAGTTGTCTGACGAAATCTGGGTGTTTGAAGTGATTTGTCTCTTCGTTTTCTTGACAGTTCTTTATCTATTGCGTGCTGAGGAGAAGATCCGGCCAACGGCAGGCCAAGTTTTTACAATTAGCAGCCGTTACTATTGGAAAGACCGGCAGAGCAGAAGATTAACATATTTAGTTGGTTGGATTTGCACTTTTATAATTGCCTTAGGAGTAAGTATTTTCTTAATTAGTGTTAACCCTGCGCCGAAGCCGTCGAAAGGGGCTGTGTCTCATGGAGATGTCACAATCATCCCCAGTGTAACGGGTTCAGGAACAAGCAAGATCGAGTAATTAACCCTTGATTCTTCACGCCAAAGGCAAATTGAGAGCGAAACATGGAGAATAAGATTATGAGCGATTGTAGATATGGAACAAATGGATGGATTCTCGGCATCAACTCCGCGTATCACGAGCCTGCCGCATGTTTGATTCGCGACGGCGAGATAGTCGCCGCTGCGGAAGAGGAACGATTCAACCGGATCCGGCATGGGAAACGCGCGGATTTGCTGAATCCGCATGAGATTCCCGTGAACTCGATACGATATTGCATGGATGTCACCGGGATTTCGGCGAAGGATCTGGACGCCATCGGGTTTTCGTTTCTCCCGGACAAACGGTTGCAAGCCAACGCCGCACTGGACCCGGACCCCGAACCGGGTTGCGCCGGCACACGCGACGGCGAGGAACGGTTCCATCAGTTGCTCCTGACTGTCCCCCGGCGCCTGGGCGATTTTCTGGGCGAGGACGTCACGTCACGATTCCATTGGATCGAACATCACCTGTGCCACGCCGCCAGCGCGTATTTCGTCTCCCCGTTTGATGAGGCGGCGATCCTGAGCGTCGATGGCATCGGAGAAACGACGAGCGCGTGGCTCGGCGTGGGACGCGGCAACCACATTTTCCCACTGAAGGAAATCGCCTATCCGAATTCGCTCGGCTTTCTCTGGACCAAGGCATCGCGCTTTCTCGGATTCGGCGAATACGGGCAGTGGAAAGTGATGGGGCTGGCGGGGTTTGGCGATCCCGACCGCTACTACGGCGCGTTCCGTGAGTTTGTATCTTATGACGAGGACGGAAACTTCTCCGTCAACAATGGCGTGTTGCAATTCCGCGCGAATCGATACGACGGATACGAACAACTCTTCGGTCCGCACCGTCTTCCCGGCGAGGACATCGAGGAACGGCATCGGGACATGGCGGCGGCGCTTCAAAAGATCACAAACGAGGTTCAATTGGCCCTCGCACGCTATCAGCATCGCGCGACGGGACTCAAACGCCTCTGCCAGGCGGGCGGCGTTGCGCTGAACTGCATCGCCAACCGCGTCATCCTCGAGGAAGGGCCGTTCGATGAGGTCTTCATCCAACCGGCGGCAAACGATGCGGGAACGGCGATGGGCGCGTGCTTTTATCTCTGGAATCACGAGATGAATCGGCCCGAACGCTCGCAACTTTCGCATGTTTATCTGGGACCGGAGTTCGATGCGGACGAAACCGCCGCAAAGTTGTTCCCACACGCTCAAAAATCGAACGATATCGCCAGGGATGTTGCGGCGCTGCTGGCGCACGGCGAGATCGTTGCATGGTTCCAGGGACGAATGGAATGGGGACCGCGCGCGCTGGGCAATCGCAGCATTTTGGCAGATCCGCGTCGGGCTGATATGGTCCACACCCTGAACGAGAAGGTCAAACACCGCGAGTTTTTCCGCCCGTTCGCGGCGAGCGTGCTGTCGGAAAAGAGTAGCGAATGGTTCGAGTTCGGCAAGCATGCGCACGGCGACGCATTCATGCTTTATGCACGCAGGATTCGGCCGGATAAAACGGGCCGAATTCCGGCGGTGACGCACATCGACGGCACAAGCCGGATTCAAGTTGTGGAAGCTGCGGCGAATCCATCCTTTCATCGCCTGATCGCGGAATTTAATGAACTCACCGGCGTTCCGCTCCTGTTGAACACCTCGCTCAACGACCGTGAACCTATCATTTGCACGCCGCGGAATGCCGCGGAAACATGCCACCGGGCCGGGATTCGATACCTGGCAATCGGGGATTGCCTTGTGGATTTCCAGCAAGAGGGAGTCATGACAGAAAACAGGTGGACGGCAAGTTCTCTCGACAACTTCGAAACCGAGCTCTTGAGCCAACCGCTTGAACTGACGTTCCGGAGCCGGTGACGGTGGACGGCACAATAACTCCAGCCGCGGGAAAGCATGTCCTCGGCCGTGGCAATCCCAAGGAATTGGGCGCCGATCGAGTCGGAATGTATCCGTATTCCGGGAAGGTTTGGCCGCCGACGGATTTTGTCGCTGAATACGCGACCGTGCTGAGCGGCCACGAGCAAGCCTTACTACGCCGCCATGCCGTCGCCTTGGCCGACGCCCCGGCGGTAATGTCCCTTCCCGCTGAACTCACTCATTGTCTGGCGCGTTCGCCGGAATCGGAATCGGCGATCCCGGCGATGGTCATCAAACGCAGCGGAGGTCGATCCGCCTTTTGGCCCGAGCGGAAACTGAAATTCAAAGGCTGTCGTCCGGTGCTGGACGGCGCAACGTATCCGCTCGAGGTTCTGGCCCCCGGTTCACATTGCATAGAACACACCGCCATCCCGTTCGGGACGCTTGGCCCCGAAGGAGTGATGCGTGAAGTACTGGCATGGGCATTCTGCCGCGAACACGGTTTGCCGGTCCACGCGATACCAGTGCTCGTCTTCGAGTATATCGTGGATGGCCGTTCGGTGGGCTGCTGCCTGATCTCGGAAACTTGCGGCGAGGAGCGTATCGAGGCACACATTGAATATCCCCGGTGCACAGTGCAGGACCTCATTGAAGCCAAGCGCAAAGGAACCGCATCGGTCGGAGGGGTGCCTATTGGGTCGGAATTACAACTGCGCGACTTGAATCTGTGGCAATATGTGGAAGACAAAAGCCGTCTGCTTTGCGATATGCATTTCCAAGGTGGGTTTCGAGGAATCCTGAATAGCAATATCGGCAATGACGTACTGCAGCGCGTGTCGAATGAATATTTTAAATTATGCCTTTGCGATTTTGATTCTTTCCGCATCGTGCGGATTCCCGATCGGCCATGCCAGGATTTTCTGAACGATTTCGTCCTGCGCACCATGATCGAAGTCATCAAGGGTAGTTTATCCATCTGCGATTACGTGGTAATTCCGGAAGCTGCAAATGTATCGGAAACCGCGGAGAAGCTGGGGACGGCGTACTTCGCGAAAAGCAGCCTATGGCACGCTTACTCGCGTCGATTCGGAAACGCGGCAAAAGCTGGGGGTTGGGATATGAAATGTGTTTATGAAGCGTTTGTTCGTGCGAAACGAACCGAAGCCGCCGCCGAAGTGTTGGCGTCGTGCGTCATTAACAGCCACTATCTCCGCCGAATGAGCGGCGATCGAAACGTATTCTATCCGCATAACTAGGGCTGGTCTCGGGCTGCATGTCATATGAGAACGACGCTTCCCAGAACGTCTGAATTCGTATTCCCGGTCCGCGTGGATCAGAACGGATTCCGGCCCGTTTATAAACTCGGCAATGAAGGGGGTTATTGTTCATTTGGCTGCGAGTTTTGCGGCGTCGGCAAATCCCGGCGTGTTACATCCGCGGAGAACATCTCGCTGTTTGACGAGTTGCACGCCAAATATTCGGTCGATATTGCCGGCCCCTATCATCCAGCCATTTTTAATCGTGGCAACGTGACCGATCCGAAAGCGTTTTCGCCGGCGACGCTCGATCATATCCTCGGCGTTTTCGAGAAAGACAAACGTGTCACGTATCTCTCGCTGAATTCGCGCGAAGCCACCGCGACGGCTGAGGTATTGGACCGTTTGGCTGAACGGCGTCTGCCTTTTCCGATTCATTTCATTTTCGGGCAGGAAAGTTTCAGCGAAACGGCCCCGCAGATTCTAGGCAAGAACAATCGAGGCGAGTTGCATCGTTTTATCGAAAAACTGGAACCGTATAATTCCGCCACCGGACTCAAACACGAAAAAAGATATGTCTTCGGGTTGGATGTAAACCTGATTTACCTGCCTGAGTTGTATCTCAAAGCCGACGAACCGAGGATTGGTAACGAGTCCATGATAGCCACGGGACTGGCCAACGAGCTTCGAACGTTGCTCGCTCATTGCAGTCCATTGGTGCCCGTCGAGGTGAACATCCATCCATATTACGAAGTCGAGGCGTTGACTCACAAAAAGGCGGATCTGTTTCTCTTGATGCGGATTCTCCCGCAGCTCAGACAAATCGTCGAGGAACATAATGCGAGGTCGGGAATGCCGAGGACGCATGTGTTCATCGGAGTTGTGTTTCTCGATTTTTACCAATCCAACTTGAACACAATTCAATCCAAAAAATTGGTATGGCTTCAAACCGCAATCAACGATTTCAATCGAACCGGCGTCTGAACAAGCAAACGTTTCGTGGAGAGGAGTGAAAATAAAAATGAATTGTCCTGACTGTGGCCATGATTCGGACAAGGGCAACTGTGAGCTGTGCGGGGGAACTGGGATCATAGATTGTTTCGGCATGAATCTTCTTATTGGCAGCGGAATGATTTCGGTCGATAAATCATGTCCAAGATGTGGAGGGAGTGGCAAATGTCAGACATGTGGCGGATCGGGTGTGGTATGCACTGATTGTCATACGAATGCGAACTCTGAACAAGAGAGCTAATGCTTAATGAGAATATCAGGGACGGAATACGGAATATCAAGGAGGCGCACTTGATTATGATTTATACCATATAGCCTATATCCCCTCGCCCATGATGTTTTCTGGATCGTTCGGATCTGGTTCTCCCACGATTTCCGTGAGATCCATTGAAAGATCGGGGATTTTGGCTTCGACGTAGATGGCTGTCGTGGATATCTGTGAATGGCCCAGGGCTTCCATAAGGGTGAACACGTCACCATTCGCGCGGGTATTGGCGTGGGTTGCATACGTGTGGCGGAAGCAGTGTGCAGTGATTTTGCGGCCTAATTCGTCAACCAGTTTGAGCCCGGCCCTTTTGGCGATCAGGCGAAAGAGACGGAACAGGTTCGTTCTGTATCGAAACACATACGGCCATCTTGCTGGCGTCTTTTTACATTCCTCCACAAGCAGGTTCATCAACATCTGGGAGACCGGCACACTGCGGATTTTGCCCGTTTTCCCCGGCAAAAGTTTGGATGGGCGGATCAGGACTCGTTGTTCCTTGACCAGGACCTCACTCTTAAGCAGCGGCTTGTGAGTAGATTTTTTGGAAAATAGAACTTCGGCCGGACGGGCGCCGGTTGCAAGCATGGTGAGGAACATGGTTTTGTAACGCCCCTCATCTCCCTGCGGATACTCGTCGCAGGCCTTAAAGAATGCCTGTAATTCTTCGGTTGTAAACGGCCGTTGTTTCGTTTTGATGCCGGGTTTGGGATCGGGCTTAATGACGAGGTAACCGCATTTTTTGAGGGCGCGGATCACATAAATCAGCTCTTTATCCACCGTGGCTTTTGCGCGGATTTTGAGACGCGCCCGCTGGAAGTTCTCAAGCAGAGCGGTCGTGACTTCCGTAATCGGGATGTCCCTGCCGACCCATCTGGCGAAGTTGTTCAGTGCAAAATCGATTCGCTCGGATTGCGAGACAGACACATCGGTCTTGATGCGCTCGACTTCGCGATCGAATGCCGCGGACAGTCTGAGTTTTCCGTTCCCATCGCCGCCATCATCAGGTTTTCATCCGCCTTCCGGCCTGGCACGGCATCGGGCCGGGGATGCGCCGGCTTTTGACTGGTTTTCGGATGCAACCGTCTCTTTATATTCGCCCGCCATTCGTGTATATTGAAACAATCAAGGTTTAATCAGAAACCACTTCGAAAAAAATCGACCCATGGTGAACCGGGATGGCCGACGCATCTGATTCTCAATCGAATCCTCCCGTCGATCCGGCTCCTTCCGGACCCGACGGCGAACGCAAGCTCCTGCGGCTGCCTGACCTGGACCGGCTGATCGGCCTGCTGCGCGCCAGGGGCTTCCGGGTGATCGGGCCGACCGTGCGCGACGCGACGATCATGCTGGGCGACATCGAGTCGGCCGCGCAGCTGCCGTCGGGCTGGGCCGAACGCGTCGAGGCGGGCTTTTATCGCGTCGAGCGCCGCGACGACGCGGCCTGCTTCGCGCACCGGACCAGTCCCGAAAGCGCCAAGCGCCACCTGTTCCCGCCGGCGCAGAAACTGTGGCGCGCCGACGGCAGCGAGGACCATCCCCAGCCGGTCGTCGAGGACCGCAGCACGGCGCCCCGGCTGGCGTTCCTCGGCCTCCACGCCTGCGACCTGGCGGCGATCGCCGTCCAAGACAAGGTTTTCATGGGCGGGGCGTATGTCGATCACGTCTATGCCACGCACCGCCGCGGCGCGCTGATCATCGCCGTCCAATGCACCAGCTCGGCGCCGACCTGTTTTTGCGACTCGATGGGGACCGGCCCGCACCTCGACGGGGGCTGCGACCTCGGCATGACGGAGCTGATCGAAGGCGGCGAACCGGTCTATGTGGTCCACACGGGATCGGAGGAGGGGGCGCAGCTGCTCGCCGGGCTGGCGCCGCCGCCGGCCAGCCATGCGCAGGTGGTGGCCGCCGAGCAACTCGTGGCCGAAGCCGCCGCGCATCAAAAGCGCCGGATGCAGACCGAGGGCATCAAGGATCTGTTCTACCAGAATTATGAGAATCCGCGCTGGGAGGAGGTCGCGCGCCGCTGCCTGACGTGCGCCAACTGCACGATGGTCTGCCCGACCTGTTTCTGCGCGAACATCGAGGACGGCACGGACCTGAGCGGGCGCCTCGCCGAGCGCCGCCGGCGGTGGGATTCCTGCTATACGCTCGATTTTTCATACATCCATGGCGGCAGCGTGCGTTACTCGCCGATGTCGCGCTACCGGCAGTGGCTCACGCACAAGCTGGCGACGTGGATCGACCAGTTCGGGACGTCGGGGTGCGTCGGCTGCGGGCGCTGCATCGTGTGGTGCCCGGTCGGCATCGACCTGACGGAGGAGGTCGCGGCGCTGCGCATGTCGGCGCGAGCGTCATGATTGCTCAAGCCGGAACGGCATGTCGGATACAATATGAGCAAACCCAAGACCCCTTGAATCGACTTGTAAAATTCGAACCGCCGGAGGATTCCATTGAATCCCATCGCGACCATCATTTCGCGGCAGCAGTTCTTCGCCGGCATGGACGATGCGCTGATCGAGCGGATCGCCGGGTGCGCGGCTGAGAAGCAATTCGACCAGGACGAAGTCATTTTCCGCGAAGGCGAGTCGGCCGACCGCTTCTTCGTGATCCTGGAAGGCCAGATCGCGGTCAAGATCCACGGGGTGCAGCGTGGAGACATCATGATCCAGACGCTCGATGCGGGGGATGTGCTCGGCTGGTCGTGGCTCGTGCCGCCGTACCAGAAGCAGTTCTCGGCGCAGGCCACGCTGCCGTCGCGCGCGCTCGTGTTCGACGGCGCGATTCTGCGCCGCATGTGCGAGGGCGACCACGATCTCGGCTACGACATGCTCAAGCGTTTCATCCGCGTCATCGCGGCCAGGCTCCAGGCGACCCGGCTGCAGCTGATCGACGTCTATGCGAGCGAAAAATAGGGGCATCCTATGGCCAGCAACGCCGTTGCCGATCCGTTGGTTTCGCGGCCGTGGCGCGTCAAGCGCAGGATTCGCGAGGCCCACGACACGTTCACGCTCGAAATCGAATCCCGCGCCGGCGAGTCGTTCCCGTTCACGGCGGGCCAGTTCAACATGCTGCACGTGCACGGCGTCGGCGAGGTCCCGATTTCGATCAGCAGCAACCCGGCCGAGACGGCGCTGATCCGGCACACGACGCGCGAGGTCGGCCCCGTCACGAAGGCGATGCGCAAGCTCGACGCCGGCGACACGATCGGCGTGCGCGGACCGATGGGGGTCGGCTGGCCGATCGAGGCCATCGAGGGGCGCGACGTGGTCCTGGTGGCGGGCGGCATCGGCCTGGCGCCGCTGCGCCCCGCGCTGTACCGGCTCATCGCCGAGCGCGAGAAATACGGCAAGATCGTGCTCCTCTACGGCACGCGCTCGCCGCAGGACATCCTGTTCAAGCACGAGCTTGAGCACTGGCGCGCGCAGTTCGACCTGGAAATCCACGTCACCGTCGATCGCGCGATCGGCACGTGGCGCGGCCACGTCGGGGTCGTGACGACGCTGATCGCGCGCGCGCCGTTCGACCCGCTCGAGACCGTCGCGCTGGTGTGCGGCCCGGAGATCATGATGCGCTACACGCTGATGGAACTGGGGCGGCGCGGCGTCCGCGAAAGCGACATGTACCTGTCGATGGAGCGCAACATGAAGTGCGGCATCGGCACGTGCGGCCACTGCCAGATGGGCCCGTTCTTCGTCTGCCGCGACGGCCCGGTCTTCAACTACGCGCAAATCAAATGGCTGCTCGGAAAGGCGGAGGTGTGACCGATGGGGCGCAAGCATCCCAAACCCAAGCTGGCGGTGTGGAAGTTCGCCTCGTGCGACGGGTGCCAGCTCAGCATCCTCGACTGCGAGGACGAGCTGCTCGACATCGCGGGAGCCGTCGAGATCGCGTATTTCCCGGAGGCCACGCGCGCGGTCGTCAAGGGCCCCTACGACATCTCGCTCGTCGAGGGCTCGGTGACGACGCCGCACGACGCCGAGCGCATCCACAAGATCCGCCGGGCCTCGACGGTTCTGATCACCATCGGCGCATGCGCAACGACCGGGGGCATCCAGGCCCTGCGCAACTTCACCGAGGTCGCTGACTACGTCCGCGCCGTGTATCCGACGCCGCAATACATCGAGACGCTCAGCAAATCGACGCCGATCACCGACCACGTGTTCGTCGATTTCGAGTTGCGCGGATGCCCGATCAACAAACTTCTGCTGCTGGAGCTGATCAGCGCGTACCTCAACGGGCGCAAGCCGGTCGTTCCCGAATACGCCCTGTGCCTGGAATGCAAGCGCCTCGGCAACACGTGCGTGATGGTGGCCCATGGCGCGCCGTGCATGGGGCCGGTCACGCAGGCCGGGTGCGGCGCACTCTGCCCGTCGTACAACCGGCCTTGCTACGGCTGCTTCGGCCCCAAGCGCACGCCCAACACGGGGTCGCTCGCCGAGTGGTGGCGCCATCACCGGGACATGAGCGAAGAGGAACTGGTGCGCGCGTTCCGCGGCTTCAATGCCTGGTCCGAGGCGTTCCGCCGCGCCAGCGAAGCGCACGAGCAAACCACCATGAAATGATCGGATGGCGCGCATGGCCGACAGCAAGACACGCCAGATCAAGGTCGATTACCTGGCCCGCGTCGAGGGCGAAGGCGGGTTGCAGGTGAAGATCCGCGACGACCAGGTGCAGGAGGTGCACCTGCGCATCTTCGAGCCGCCGCGCCTGTTCGAGGGGTTCCTGCGCGGCCGGCATTTCACCGAGGCCCCCGACATCACGGCGCGCATCTGCGGCATCTGCCCGATCGCCTACCAGATGAGCGCCGTCCACGCGATGGAGAACGCATGTGGCGCAAGCGTCGGCGGCCAGTTGCGCGCGCTGCGGCGGCTGATGTATTGCGGCGAATGGATCGAGAGCCACGCGCTGCACGTGTTCATGCTGCACGCGCCCGATTTCCTCGGCTACGAGGACGCGATCCAGATGTCGCACATGCACCCGGAACTCGTGAAGGACGCGCTCTACGTCAAGAAGGTCGGCAACGAAATCGTCAGCCTGCTGGGCGGCCGCGAGATCCATCCGGTCAACGCGCGCGTGGGCGGATTCTACAAGGCGCCGGCGCGCGAGCGGCTGAACGAGCTCGTCGAGCGGCTGCGCTGGGCGCGCGACGCCACGCGCGAAGCCGCCGATATCCTCGCCCGCCTCGAGTTCCCCGACTTCGAACAAGATTACGAATTCGTCGCGCTCAGCCATCCCGACGAGTATCCGTTCTGCGAGGGGCGCATCGTTTCCAACAAGGGGCTCGATTTCCCGATCGAGGAATTTTACGACCGCATCGAAGAGGAGCAGGTCCCGTATTCGACCGCGCTGCACTCGCGCATCCGGGGGCGCGGCGCGTATCACGTCGGGCCGCTCGCGCGATTCAACCTCAACTACGAAAAGCTCTCCGCCGGCGCGCGGGAGGCGGCCCGCGCGATCGGCCTCGAGCCACCGTGCCGCAACCCGTTCAAGAGCATCCTGGCGCGGGCCGTCGAGATCATTTACGCGTTCGACGAGGCGCTGCGCATCATCGAACAATACGAGCCGCCCCCCGAGCCGGCGATCGCGGTCGCGCCGCGCGCCGGCGTCGGCCACGGCTGCACCGAAGCTCCACGCGGCATCCTCTACCACCGCTATCGCATCGACGGCGAAGGCATCATCCGGGACGCGCGCATCGCGCCGCCGACCGCGCAAAACCAGAAGATCATGGAATCGGACCTGCGCGAGCTCATCGGGCGCAACATCGGCGATGACGAGGAAAAACTGACGCTCAAATGCGAGCAGGCGATCCGCAATTACGATCCCTGCATTTCCTGCTCGTGCCATTTCCTGAAATTGGAGATCGATCGGACCGGCGGGCCCGATCCCACATGAGTCCTGTTTCATCCAACTCGCGCCCCCTGGTCCTCGGCATCGGCAATCGGCTTCGCGGCGATGACGGCGCGGGCGGGATGGTTGCCGCGCGTCTGCGCGCGGCCATGCCGACCGATGCCGTCGATTGCCGAACGCTCGACGGCGAAGTCGCCTCGATCATCGACGCGTGGGCGGGACGCCGCCTTGCGATCGTCATCGACTGCGCGGTCTCGGGCGCGCCGCCGGGCTCGATCCGGCGATTCGACGCAACCGCTGCGCCCATTCCCGCGCTCTTCGCAAAGACGTCCACGCACGGCATCGGCCTGCCGGAGGCGATCGAACTGGCGCGCGCGCTCGGCCTGATGCCGGGGCGCCTCATCGTCTATGCCATCGAGGGGAAGCGGTTCGGGATGGATGGGCGGGTCTCGCCCGAAATCGAACAGGCGCTCATCAAATTGACCGGAATGATCGAAGAAGATGTGGAGAGCAACAACAGGAGGGGCGGCGATGCATGAGTCGTCGATGATGACCGGCCTGATGCGGCAGATCGAGTCGATCGCGCGCGTGCAGGATGCCACGCGCGTCGTCGGCGTGACGCTACGCATCGGGGTGATGACCAACATTTCGCCGGACCATTTGCGCGAGCATTTCGCCATGGCCGCGCGCGGAACGATCGCCGAGGACGCCGACCTCAGCATCGTCGAGGAAGAAAATCCGGCGAGCCCGTTCGCAAACCAGATCCTGCTTGAAGCCATCGACGTCGCAGGCTGACATGACGCTGACCAGGACCAGATCGCCCGTCGAGCGCGTGCGCGTGCACATCAGCGGCGCCGTGCAGGGCGTGGGCTTCCGGCCGTTTATTTATCGAATCGCCCATGAGTTGAGGCTGGCCGGCTGGGTCGGCAATTCGTCGGAAGGAATCGTGATCGAGCTCGAAGGCCCGCGCGCGGCGATCGAGTCGATGTGCGACCGGATTCATCGCGAGCGTCCGTCGCCGGCCGAAATTCATTCCATCCAGTTCGAGCCCGCGATCGCCACCGGCGAGCGGGGCTTTCATATCGCGCCGAGCCTCGGCGGGAAGCCGACCGCGCTCGTGCAGCCCGACCTGGCCACCTGCCCCGACTGCGCGCGCGAAATCCTCGACCCCGCGAACCGCCGTTATCGTTACCCGTTCACGTGCTGCACGGCGTGCGGACCGCGCTTCAGCATCGTCGCCGCGCTGCCTTACGACCGCGCCAACACGACGATGGCGCGCTTCGAGATGTGCCCGGCCTGCCGCGCCGAATACAAGGACCCCGCCGACCGCCGATTCCACGCCCAGGCCAATGCGTGCCCCGCATGCGGCCCGCATATCGAGCTTTGGGATGCGGCCGGAAATGTGATTGCCTCGCACGAGGGCGCGCTGAGACTGGCCGCGCGCGCGATTGGCGAAGGCAGGATCGTCGCGCTCAAGGGACTCGGCGGATTTCAGCTTCTGTGCGACGCGCGCAACGGCGATACACTTGCATCACTGCGCCACCGCAAGCGGCGTGAGGCGCGGCCGTTCGCGGTGATGATGCCGGCGATCGGCGACGCCGCGCGCGCCTGCCTGGTATCGCCGGAAGAAGCGCGGCTTCTCGCCTCGCCCGAGGCGCCGATCGTGCTCATGCGCCGCGCCGAAGGCGGGTTTATCCATGAGGCCGTGGCGCCGGGCGTGCCCGACGTGGGCGTGATGCTCCCGACCACGCCGCTGCATCACCTGCTGATGGCCGAACTCGGATTCCCGATCGTCGCCACGAGCGGCAACCAGAAGGACGAGCCGATCTGCACGGACGAACGCGCCGCGCTCACCCGCCTCGCCGGCATGGCCGACCTGTTCCTCGTGCACAACCGGCCGATCCTGAATCCGGTCGATGATTCGGTGGCGCGCGTTGTGGATGGCCACGTGCAATTGTTGCGCCGCGCGCGCGGGTTCGCGCCGCTGCCGGTCGGACCGCTGCTGAATCCCCCCGCAAGGCGCGCGGTTTTGGCCGTCGGCGCCCAGCAGAAAAACACGGTCGCGCTGGCGGCGGGCGAATACATTTTCATCAGCCAGCACCTGGGTGATCTGCAATCCGCCGAAACGCTGGACGCGTTCAATCACGCGATTCATCATCTCGAAAATCTATTCGACGCGAAGCATGAGTCACTGGCCCGCGACCTGCACCCCGACTATTTGTCTTCCGTGCATTGCCTGAATTCCACGGCGCCGGTCCTTGGCGTTCAGCATCATCATGCGCACGTGCTGGCCGCGATGGCCGAGCACGATCTCGCCGGTCCGGTGCTGGGCGTCGCATGGGACGGCTCGGGGCTCGGCACGGACGGAACAATCTGGGGCGGCGAGTTCCTGCGTGTCGATCGGCGTGGATTCGAGCGCCTGGCCTGGCTGCGCCCGTTCGCGCTGATCGGCGGAGAAGCGGCCGTTCGCGAGCCGCGCCGCGCCGCCCTCGGATTGATTTTGGAACTGACGAATCCGGAGCGGTTTGAGCCCGACCTGCTTGAACTGTTTTCTGCCCGCGAATTATCGATCTTCAAAAAGATGGCCGCGGGCAAACTGAACTCGCCGTTCACGAGCAGCGCCGGCCGGCTGTTCGACGGCGTCGCCGCATTGGCAGGGCTGCCACCGCGCGTCTCGTACGAAGGCCAGGCCGCGCTGGCGCTCGAGGCGGCCGTCCTCGGCGTCAACGCGCCCGCGTATCCATTTGAATGCGTCGATGCCGCGATCGATTGGCGCCCAATGATCGAGTCCGTGCTGGATGACCGCCGCGCCGGCGCAACCGTGGCCGCGATTTCGGCGCGGTTCCACGCCACGATGATTGAAATGGTCATCGACGTGGCGCGGCGCGCGGGCCTTGACGACGTTGTCCTGTGCGGCGGGTGCTTTCAGAATCGCGTTTTGCTGGAAGGCGCGATCAGTCGCCTGCGCCACGAACAATTCCGCCCGTGGTGGCCGCGCCTCGTTCCGCCGAACGACGGCGGGATCGCGCTCGGCCAGGCCGCCGCAGCCCTGTGGAGTGAACGCTGATGTGCCTTGCAATCCCCGGCCTTATTGTCGGCATCGAAGGCGACGACGCGCTCACGCGCACCGCGCGCGTCAGCTTCGGCGGCATCGAAAAAACGGTCAGCCTCGCCTGCGTCCCCGAGGCGCGCGTCGGCGATTACGTTCTGGTCCACGTCGGGTTTGCGTTGCAGCGCATCGACGAGGCCGAGGCCGAAACCATTTTTGAAATGCTTGAACAATCGGATGAGGCCAAATCTTGAGATTCCTCGATGAATACCGCAACCGCGACGCGGCACTGAAACTCGCCGGCGAGATCGCGCGCATCGTGACGCGGCCGTGGTCGATCATGGAGATCTGCGGCGGTCAGACGCACGCGATCCTGAGGTTCGGCATCGACCAGCTCATCCCGGCGGGCGTGGCGCTGCTTCACGGACCGGGCTGCCCGGTCTGCGTGACGGCCATCGAGACGATCGACGCCGCGATCAAACTGGCCTCGCGGCCCAATATCATTTTTTGTTCGTACGGGGACATGCTGCGCGTTCCCGGCAGCCGCGGCGACCTGATCGGCGCGCGCGCAGCCGGCGGCGATGTGCGGCTGGTTTATTCTCCGCTCGACGCGCTGCGCATCGCCCGCGAAAACACGCGGCGCGAAATCGTGTTCTTCGCGATCGGATTCGAGACGACCGCGCCCGCGAGCGCCGCCGCCGCGATCCAGGCGCGCCGCGAAAACCTGGCGAATTTCTCGATGCTCGTGGCGCACGTGCTGGTGCCGCCCGCGCTCGAGGCGATCCTGTCCGACCCCGCCGCCGGCGTGCAGGGCATCCTCGCCGCCGGCCACGTCTGCACGGTCACGGGCTGGCGATTGTACGAGCCCATCGCGGCGCGCCGCAGGGTCCCGATCGTCGTCACCGGATTCGAGCCGATCGATCTCCTGCGCGGCATTCATCGCTGTGCCGCGCAACTCGAAGCGGGCCGCTTCGAAGTCGAAAACGCCTACGAGCGCGCCGTCCGGCCCGACGGCAATCCCGCCGCGCGGCATATGATCGATGAAGTCTTCGAGGTCACCGACCGCCGCTGGCGCGGGATGGGCGCAATCCCGTCGAGCGGCCTCGCGCTCAACGATGCGTATTCCGGGTTCGACGCCGGGCGCCGATTTGAGTTACGCATCGCGCCGTCCACGGAATCCGATGCCTGCATGAGCGGCGCGATTCTGCGCGGCGCGGCCAAGCCGTCGGAGTGCCCGGCGTTCGGCGGAAGCTGCACGCCCGACCACCCGCTCGGTGCCACGATGGTCTCGAGCGAAGGGGCCTGCGCCGCCTATTTCAAATACGCGAGGTCAAACGCATGAGCGACACGAACCTCACCTGCCCCGCGCCGGTTGCCGACCCGACGCTCGTCACGATGGCGCACGGCGGCGGCGGCCGGCTCATGCACCAGTTGATCGAGCGCGTTTTCATGGACGTTTTCAAAAACGACTATCTCGATCGCCGCCATGACGGCGCCGTTCTGCCAAATCCCGGCGCTGCGATCGCGATGACCACCGACAGCTACGTCGTCCGGCCGCTGTTTTTTCCCGGCGGCGACATCGGCTCGCTCGCGGTGAACGGGACGGTCAACGACCTCGCGATGTGCGGCGCGCGGCCGGCGTGGCTGTCGGCGGGGTTCATCATCGAGGAAGGGTTCGCGATCGAGGACCTGCGGCGGATCGCGGGTTCGATGCGCCGCGCGGCCGATGAAGCGGGCGTCGCGATCGTGACCGGCGACACGAAGGTGATCGAGCGCGCGCGCGGCGACGGCGTCTATATCAACACGGCCGGCGTCGGATTCACGCTGACCGCCGACCCTGTCGAGCCCGCCGCCGTGCGGCCCGGCGACGCCGTGATCGTGAGCGGCGACATCGGCCGCCACGGGATCGCGATCATGGCGCGCCGCGAGGGACTCGAGTTCGACACGCCGATCGAAAGCGACTGCGCGGCGCTGAACGGCCTTGTCGAAACACTTATCCGGAATCGTGTCGCGATCCATTGCCTTCGCGACCTGACGCGCGGCGGGCTGGCCGCGGCGCTCGTCGAGATCGCGCAGGCCTCCGCGCTTCATATCGAGATCGACGAGCCCGCCGTCCCGGTCCGCGAGCCCGTGCGCGGCGCGTGCGAACTGCTCGGCCTCGATCCGCTTCACGTCGCCAACGAAGGCCGCATGGTTGCGTTCGTCGCGCCGGAGCATGCCGGCGAAACGTTGCGCCTGATGCGCGCAAATCCGCTCGGAATTGATTCGGCCATCATCGGCGTTGTCGCCGAATCCGGCACCGGCCGGGTCATTTTGCGCGGAATGCTGGGCGGCCGCCGCATCCTCGACCTGCCAACCGGCGAGCAGTTGCCGAGGATTTGCTAGGCGCCGGCAGAACCATTGACGATGATTCCCGGAATGTTTAAAAGTGAGCCGTGTCGTTGTTTTCAATATGGCACGTTTGCATTTTGCATTGGCAAAGGATTGAGCCATGACCCGAATTCTTTTCGTTTTGATGCTTGCGTCCATGCTGACCCTGGGATGCGGCAAAAGCCATCAGGAAAAGACGATCGAAAACGCCATCGAGAACCAGACCGGCGGCAAGACCGACGTGAATCTCGACAAACAGAAGATGACCATCGAAACCAAGGAAGGCGATAAGATGGAAATCGGCGGCGGAGAGGAAGGAATCAAGCTTCCCGCCGATTTCCCGAAGGATATTTACGTCTATCCCGGCGCGAAGATCGAGGCCTCGTTCAAGAACAACGACAGCCACCAGCTTCACCTGGTCACGGCTGACGCCGCCGCGAAGGTGATCGCGGAGTATCAAACCCAGTTGAAGAAGAACGGCTGGAACGAGAAGACCGTCACCCGGACCGGCGAGTTCTCCATGCTGGAATACGCGAAGGACAACCGGACCGTCGTCGTCAACGCATCGCCCGAGGGCAAGCAGACGAAGGTCATGATCGTGATGACGAAGGAAGAACAGGCCGAACAAAAGCAGGAACAGTAGAAGCCGCCGGTTGTCGGCCGATCAAAGCCCGCGTAACGACGAACAAGAAAACGCCGGTTGAGGCTCAAAGCTGCGATGCCTCAACCGGCGAATGTTTACTGACGCGGGCAATTATTCGTACAGCTGCCACCATTCGGCGGCGTTCGAGTTCGCGATCCTGACGGTGACGGCCGTGGCGTTGACCGTCTGGGCCACCGCTGCCGGCGTGGCGATCAGCGCGTCGCGGACGCTGATCTTCGTCGGGCCCACGGGCGCGTTCGGCAGGGCCTTCAGCGTAAACATCAGGACCTTGCCCTCGCCGCTGAAGCCCGTAAGCGAACCGCGGACAATGCCCGAGGTGCACGACTGCGAGGCCGGCCCGACGTCGGTCTGCACGCGAAGCGGATCGCCGCTTTCGCCCCGGCTCAGCAGGTTCAGATCCTGCCAGCTGATGTAGCTCAGGCATTTGTCGTCGAACGCCAGGCCGAGCTGGACCGCGCCGATCGTGTAGCCCTTGAGATGGACCGCGACGGTGAATGTCTCGCCCTGCCTGACGACGGGGCTCGAGGCCAACAGCGTGACGTCCGCCGTGAACGTGGCCTGCGGCCGCGGCGAGGCGGCCGTCCGCTGCGGGTAGGTCGTCTGCCCGAAGCACAAGACCACCATCTTCCAATCGGCCGAGTCGATCTTGCCGTCGTGGTTCAGGTCGTAACGCGCGTCGTAGGGCTTGCCCTTGCTGGTGAAGTGGCTGAGGATGATCAACAGATCGAGCACATCGACCTTGTTGTCGCCGTTGAAGTCGGCCGTGAGCGGAGCGGGCCAGCGGGCATCCAGAAGCAGGTCCGCGTAGCCGGTCTGCGAGCCGTTGTTCACCACGAGCCGCAGCTTGTAGTAGCCGGCCATGTCGGTCTTGAGCGTGGCCTTGGACGACGTCGCGCCGCCGAGGACCGGCTTGCTGCCGGCGGGCGACTTGACGATCGACCACTGGTAGGTCAGGGCGCGGCCGCGCGGATCGTAGCTCGACGAACCGTCAAGCGTCTCGGTGTGGCCGACGCAGATGATGTTGTCGGAATACGGCGCCTTCGCGATCGCGACCGGCAGGAACAGCTGGTTGACGGTCACGGTGACCGTGGCCGTGGCGCTGCCGCCGCGGCCGTCGCTGATCGTGTATTGGAAGCTGTCCGTGCCGTAGTAATTGGTGACCGGCCGATACGTGATCGTGCCGTTCACGTTCGTGAAGGTCGTCCCGTGGGCCGGATTGGTCACGGATGTGATCGACAACGGATCCCCGTCGGGGTCGCTGTCGTTGGCCAGGACGGGAATGGTGAGCGCGGTGTTCTGCGTCGTGGAGACGGACTCATTGACCGCCTTCGGGCTGCGGTTGAGCACGAGGTCATCGACGGGGCAGGCTCCTATCACGTCAAGCACCAGCGATGCCGCGCCGAGCGTGCCGCCGCGGGCCTCGACGATCAGCTTGTCGCCGTTCGAATAGCTGAAGAACGACCCGCCGCCCGAGGCGCGGATCGAGCCCAGCGGCACGCACCAGTAACCGCCCTCGGTCACGAGGGCCGACAGCATGCCCGAGCGCCCGGCCGTGCCGGCGCCGTTCTGGTCTTCAACCTGGACGTGAACGATCGTGCCGTAGGCGAGATTAACGTGGTTGTAAATATAAACCTGGCCGTATGCGTTGCCGAACGGCGGCAGGCCGATGTCGGCCCCGGTCATGACCGAGTAATGCGCGCCGCCGTTGTTGTCGCGAACGCCGTTGGTGATCACGTCGAAGTAGTAGCGCGTGTTCGCTTCAAGCCCCGTCACATTGACGAAATGCGTGCTGGAGCTGGTTGCGACGCCGCGGACATCCGTTGCGGAGCGGCCGAGCCCCGCCGTGGTTCCGAATTCAACGGAACCGGTCGCGTTGGCGTCGGTCGTCCAGGACACCGTAAACGAATTCTGCGTGACGTTGCTCACCTGGACGGGCGTCGTCGTCGCGACCGGCATGACGCCGGCCGGCTCGGAAACCTGCGGCCCGGTTTCGGTTTGGGCCTCGGGTTCCGCCGCCGGTTGCGCCTGCGCCGGAGCGGTCAACGTATATGTGGAACTGCCGGTGCATTTGACGATGTAACACACGCCGGGGTTGACGTCGAAGTTGCTGAACGGCCGCCCCATGATGTGCGATTGCCACAGGCCCGTCTCGCGGACGAAGCGGATCACTTCGGTGACGGAGCCGCCCTGCTGGTTGATCGCGATGCCCAGCGCCTCGGCCTTGGTGTTCGGAGCCCAGCCCGGAAGCGCGATCGGGTTATATCCGGCAGCCAGGCCGATCAACAGCGGGCTGGTGATGGCGGGGCTTTCCTGGATCCACTGGCTGGCCGTGCCGGTCTTGACAAAGTAACCGGCGCCATTCTGGATGTTGAAGTTGTTGGAGGACGAGCCATCGGCATGCGACTGCCAGCCGCCCGTGCCCAGGTAACGGTATGCGTTCACGGCCGTGCCGCCATCGGAATTGATATCGTCGATGAGGCCTTGCGCGGTGTAGCCCACGTTGACGGCCGGGCCGACCGGGTTGTAGCCGGCGCCCAGTTCGATGACGAAGCGGCTGCCGGGGGTCGATCCATACGTCGCATATGCGGTGGCGTTGCCGCTCTCGGTGATCGCGACGGTCTGGTCGGCCGGCGTCACCCAGCCGGTCTTGGGCTGGAACGTGAGCGTATAGGTGCCGGCCGGATACGCGACCGTCGCCCCGCCGTTGTGCCAGACGATCGGGTTGGGCGCCTCCTCGCGGCCCTTCAGGTGCCATGAGGCCGAGGAGCAGGCGGGGGGATTGACCGTGACGGTCAGGTTGCCGTTGCGCGGGTTGTAGATCCCGACCTTGGACTGCTGGATTCCCATGGAAATCGTGACCGGTTGTTCAGCAGGCTGGGTCCATCCGGTCAGAGGCTTGAACGCCAGCGAGTAGGAGCCGCTCGGGTACGAGACCGTCTCGCCGCTGTCATGCCAGACAACCGGATTGGGGGTCTCCTCGATCGGGCGCAGGTGCCACTTCGCGCCGTCCTGCACGGCCCATGCCGGGTTGATCGTGGTTCTGAGCGTGCCGCTTGTGGCGATGTCGGTGGTCCTGAACGACCAGACAGGGCCGTAGGTCGAGCCGGCGACGTTCCTGGCCACCACCCGCCAACGATACAACGTGTTGGGAAGGAGCGAGGGTTGCGGGCGGCAGGAGTTCGCGGCGCCGCTGTAAATGAGCGTCGTGGGCGTCGTCACTCCGGTGTCGAGGAACACGTCGTAGGTGACGTCTCCGGTGCCGGGCGACGACGTCGCATTGAAGACCAGGTTGTCGATCACCAGAAGCGAGCCCTGGAAGCTGAGCGCAACGCGGACGATCCCCAGTCCCTCGACGCTGACGGGAGTCATCGCGCTGGACAAATTCGCCTGCGCGGTATCGACCTGCAGGCCGGCGGCGTCGTATGCCACGAGCGTGATCGGCCCGGTGTTGGAGCCGGCCCCCACAAGCATCTGGACGGAGGAGACGGGCGGATCGAACGTCAACAATTCGGGTCCGCGCGGAACTCCGCCGTCGCTCAGCGTGGCGCCGGTGTTGAAGGCCAGGAAATTGGGGCTGGAATGCCCGGAGACGCCGAAATTCCCACTCTCGTTCAGGATCGCCCCGCCGTCATTGCCACCGGGACCGCTGAACGTCACGCCGGAAGTGGTGTAACGCGTCGTCAGGCGCGTCGTGCTGCTAAAGCCGCTCGGCGCGGTGACATCGTCGAAATTGATCAACGTGGAGCCGAGCGGGACGACCGGGCTGAACGCGGCGCCGATGGCCGGCATCGCCGTAATCTCTTGGCCCGCCGGAACCCGCAAGCCGTTGACGTACTCAGCGGCCCGCGCCGTAATGCTCCTGGACCGCGTAATGGTATCGATGTAATGTTGCGCGCCAAAGGAGCGGAACGCGATTCCGCCGGATGTATAAGTGTTGTCGCTGGCCTTGATCGTGTTCAACAGCGTCGTGCCGTCGTAGTCGTAGAGCCGGGCGGTGATGCTGCCGCCGGAAGCCCATTCGATCTCGACGCGATACCAGCGGTTGTAGATCCAGGATTGCGTGGCCGAGGCGAGGTTGAGGTAGCCCCATCCGTTGTTGAGCTGCAGGAGGAACTCGTTCGAATTCATGCCGGCCACGACGGAATACGTGCCCGATGAGCTGGCGCCGAAGCCGCAGTAAATGCGGCCGCTGGCGCGGGGCTTGATCCAGTATGAAATCATCTGGCCCTGCGCGACCGTGACGGCCGAATCGGTGCGGTAAATCCACTCGCTGTCCTGGGCCAGGCCCAGGGCCCCGTCATGGGCCGCCGCGGCGACGATCGTGTTCGTGCCGCCGGACGTGCCGTAATACTCCGACATGCTGCTGTCCTCGAAATCCTCGATGACATGGAAGAACGTGTTCCACGACAGCGTGGCGTCCAACGCGACGCCGGTGGCGCCGTCCTCGGGGGTCGGGTTGTTGGGAACCGCAGGCAGCGGCGGCGTCGGGATCACGTTGACCTTGATCTTGCGGGTCATGGACTTGCCCGTGGTCGTATTGGTGACGGTGACGGTGCTGACGTGCTCGCCGATGGCGAGGCCGCTGACGGCCGAGTTGAGCCGCATGTGGAGCAGCGTCGATTGGCCCTGGCTCAGCTGCCCGGACGCCGGCTCCAGCGTCAGCCACGGCTCGCTGCTGGCGGCGGTCCACGAAACCGTCGTGCCCGTATTGCTCAGCGTCGATGAGGTTTGCTCGGACGGATCGGCCGGCGTTCCCAGATACCTGGTCATGGTGTAATCGCTGGTCGGCGTCATCGTCAGGAAATCGGGGACGACGGTCAAATGGACCGGCACATTGAGTTGCGGCGTGTTGCTGTCGTCGGAACTCACGATGATCTCGCCGAAGTACTGGCCCGGCGTCAAATCGGTCGCATACAGGCCCACATCGATGTTGGTCGAGGAGCCCGTGGCGACCGAGCCCGAGTCGGGGCGCAACCGGATCCATGGCTCGCCGGCGAGGCCAATCGCCTTGGCGATATTCATGCGCCCGCCCGACGCGCACTGGCCGGAAAGGGTCGGATCGACACCCTGCATCAGGATGCGCTTGACCTCCGAGTATGTCAGCGTCGGATTCAGCGACCATACGAGGGCCGCACCGCCGGAAACATGCGGCGTGGCCATCGAGGTCCCGCTCATCGTCGCGTAGCCGCCGCCGGGCGCGCAGCTCAGGATGCTGCTGCCGGGCGCGCCGAGATCCACCGAAGTCGGCCCGAAGTTGGAAAAGCTGGACCGGGCATCGGTGTTGGTGGTGGACATCACGGAGATGATGTTGTCCGAGGTATAGCTGCACGGATAGACCGGGTTGATGTCGTTGTTGTTGCCGGAGTCGTTGCCGGCCGCGGCAATGAACAGCATGTTCCTGGCGCCGGCGGCGTCGATCGCGTCTTTCAGGCTCTGGTTGTATGAGCCGCCGCCCCACGAATTGCTCATGATCTTCGCGCCCATCGCGGTGGCGTATTGCACCGAAAGGATGGCGCCGGATGTCGATCCGGAGCCGCTCGAGCTGAGGAACTTGATGGCCATCAGCTTGACGCGCCAGCTCACGCCGGCCACGCCGATGCCATCGTTGCCGCGCGCCCCGATCGTTCCCGAGCAGTGCGTGCCATGGCCATGGTCATCCATCGGGTTGCCGTCGCTATTATAGAAGTCGTAGCCGTTGACGTCGTCGATGTAACCGTTGCCGTCGTCGTCAATCCCGTTGCCGGCGATCTCGCCCGGATTGGTCCACATGTTGGACGCCAGGTCGGGGTGGGTGTAGTCGATGCCGGTATCAATCACGGCGACGACCGTGTTCCCGGTGCCGGTATGGATGTCCCAAGCCTCGGGCGCGTCGATATCGGCATCGGCGGTGCCGCCGGTCTGGCCCGTATTGTGCATGCCCCACAGTTCACTGAATCTCGTGTCGTTGGGGATCTTGGCGAAGGCCTTGAGCTCGTAGTCGGGCTCGGCATACTTGATTCCGGCGGCGCCGTTGTATTTGACGAGGGCGTCTTCAACCGCCATGCCCTGCGGCAACTTCACGAGCGCCAATCCCGGCACGATCGTGTAGGACGTGACGATCGTTCCGCCGCCGGCCGAAGCCAGCACGCCCGCGCGATTGGCCGGGCTGACCGACGGATCGAACCGCACGAGCAGCCGGTTGGGCTCGAACGCGACCCCCTTGGCGAGCTTCGTGAACGAATGCCCGGCCGGCGGCTGGCTGTCGGCCGCGGGGATGACGGCGCGCACCGAAGTCGTGCGGCTTGTCTCCTGGCTGGTGAGGGTGAAATTCAGCACCCGGTCGCCGGAATTGCCGATTTGCAGCGTGCGGGTGGTAAACGCCCCCTCGGTCAGGGTTTGCGTCAACGCGGCGGGATTGACCCAGACTTCGGGGCTCGTAAAGACGCTCAGGGTCACATGGCGGATCTGGGAGGCGCCGGAGGTCGTGTTCGTGATGGTCACGTCATCCGAATAATTGCCCTCCGCGAGCGAATTGGCCTGCGAGTTGATGCTGACCGTCAGCGTGGCCTGGCCTCCCGCGGGCAGCGTGCCCCCCGCCGAGGACAGCGTCAGCCACGCGGCCGTCTTGGCCGCGCTCCAATTGATCGAACTCGTGCCGGTGTTGGCGAGTTGGTATGCCTTCGAAGCCGGCGTGAACGGTCCGCCCGGATGGCCGCCCGATTCCAGGGCTTCGTTCGGATTCACCGACAGTCGGTCCGCGATGCCCTCGCCCGTCAGATCGACCAGGACGCGCGGCCGGATGACGTCGTTGCTCTCGATCCGCAGCATGTTGCGGTGCTGCTCGATCGTAGTCGGGGCATATATGACGTCGAACGTGAGCGACTGGCTGGGGCCCAGCGTCACGGGCAACGTCGGCAAGCTGCCCAGCGTGAACGGCGACACAACCTGCGGCTGGATCGGCGCGGCAAGGCGCGCGATGCGGGATGCGACCGCCGCCGGCCGCTTCCAGTCGCCCGGCACACGCGTCGGATCGCCCGCGCCGGCATAAGACTGCCGGTTATAGGCCGCCTGCTCGGGGCTGATGGCGCCGGTCGCGGTCGCGCCCGACTCGACCAGCACGTCGTCAAAGTAATGGATGGTTGCGGATTCGCTGCCGGTGTAGCCAAGCACCCCGACCCGCCCCGGGCCGGGAACCGAGGAATCGGTTCCGCTCCACAGCAGGTTGCCGTTGGCATAGACCTTGATGCTCGTGCCCTGGACGACCATGCGCATGACATTGGCGGCCCCGCCGGTTTGCAGGTAGGACGAACTGGTCCAATCCTTCAGGAACGTGTAGGAGCCGCTGACCCACTTGATGACGTAATACGATCCGTCGCCGGAGATGCCAAGGCCGTAACCGCTGCCGGTTCCGTCGCGCCAGCTGAAATCGGAGGAGGCGCGCACGACAAGGTCCTGGGCGCTGCTCATGTAACCGGTGCGCGTCATCGTCACCTGGGCCGAGCAGTCCGTCCACGTCTGGTCGCTGTAGATCGACTGCACCCGCAGGCCGGTGCCGGCCTGGGCGCGGTATTTATTGTCGATCACTTCCCACTGGCTCGGGACTTCGGGCGTCCAGCCCTGGGCAAGCCCGTCGTTGAAGTCCTCGAGCAGGTAACCGTTCAGGGAAATATTGGAGATGATCAGGCTGTGCGCCGTGTCGGTGTTGGTGAGGGTGACGTGCTCGGTGCGCAACCGACCCACCTCGAGCTGGCCGAACGGCATCGCGAGGTCGCCCGAGGGCGGAATCGAGTCGCTCACGCCGATGTAGCCGTAAACAGCGGCGATATTCAGGGCAACCGACCGCGTCTGATCATGGTTGCTCGTCAGGTTCCTGAACGTGGCCACGCCGCTGTAAGCGCCGGCCGCAAGCTGGTTGGTGGCGGCGTTGAACTGGATCGTGACATCGACCGTTCCGCCGGCCGGCAGCGTTCCGCCCGCCGGGGTCACGGTCATCCACGGCGCCGAGAACGACGCGCTCCACGGCAATGAATTCGTCGTGCTGCGGTTGGTCAGCGTGCAGACCACCTGCGACGGCGTGAACGGCCCGCCTTCATAGCCGGTCGCGCTGACCGGCGTGAGCGGATAGACCTGCAGGTCGTCATAGACCGGGGCCGGATAGGCGGTCAGGTCGCTCTCGACAAAGCCGGAGGGAACGCCCGACCCGGCCGAGACGCCGGCCAGGCCGTCGGTGGCGCCCATTGCAAGCCACGTGATCGTGATTTTCCCGTCGAAGAACATTTCGATCTGGAACGAATTCACAGTGGTGCCGCCGTATTCGCGAACCTGGTTCCACGTCACGACGGCGCGGTCCGTCAGCTGTCTCCAGCTGACGTTGCTGGCCGGCGAGAGGTCGTCGTAGTGCCCGGCGATGCGCGGCTTGGCGAAATGGTTCGTGAACGACTCGCCGTACGACGAATCGCCGGAGCCGAACGTGATGTAGCCGTTGCTGCCGACATAAAATCCGCTGTAGGCCGTGCCATACAGCAAAATCTGCTTGCCGTCGGTGAGCGAGCAATACGCATACGAGTCATCGCTGAGGCTGAGCATGGTGCCGCCGGTGGGGTCGGTCGGGAATGACGCGGCGGCTTCGGACGCGGCGGTATAGGTGTTGACCGCGGAGCCCGGCGTCAGGGTCAGCTTATGATTGTCCAGATCGTTGTCGGCCGCGTCGAACAGCTCGGTGAACCAATCGGGCACCTCGGAGCCGGCGGTCGCCTGGACGTGCGCGGCATACGAATACGAAGTGCCGCCGTAATACGCCCAGATGGAATAATAATACGTGTTTCCGATCGTGAGCGGGCCGTCGGTGCAGGCGCTCCCGGCGCCGCTATAGACGGCCGTGCCCTCGGCCGGGGTTACGGGATACGAAGTCGTGCCGCGACGGATCACGACCGACTGAAATCCCGAGGCGGTCGGGTTGACCCACGTCAGCGAAATGTTCGGATTGCCCGTGCCCGACACGGCGCGCACGCTGCTTACGTTGTCGGGCAGGTCCTTGATCTCGGTGGCGATGCAGGCCCGGTCGATGTTGTCGCGCACGGCCGCCGAGTATCCGAGGTTGATCGCCGCCTGCGCCAGCGCGTTCGACAGCGCGGCGTAGTCGGACGAAACGGTCAGCAGGTTCGCCTGGCATTCATACATCAGCTGCGAGGTGGTCGTGATGCCCAGGGCCGAGATCGTCTGCAGGTTGAACGTGTCGCCGTCCGAAAGCAGGTAGGCCAGCTTATTGCCGACGCCCGAGTTCGTGTGCACGCCGCCGTTGTCGCCCGTGCCGCTGTACCACAACGGGCTGCCCATCCGGTCCGGGTCGTTGTAGGCGGGCGGATTCTTCATGTTGCGGATCACGCCGACGCCGGGGATGTCTTCGCCCAGCAACCACCGGACGGCGTCGGTATCGGTCCCCGAGCCGTTGGTCAGATCGATCCACTCGCCCCACATGTCGGAGAACGACTCGTTGATCGCGCCGGACTGGCCGTAGTAATTGAGGTTGGATTCGTATTGGGTGACGCCGTGGGTCAGCTCATGGGCCACGACGTCGTCGGCGGCCGAGAAGCCCTGGCCGAAATACATGCGCGAGCCGTCCCAGAAGGCGTTGCCGTAAGGAGGCGTCTCGCCGGCGGGGCAATACAGGACGGTGCCGCTGAGCGTGTAGCCCGCGTTGTTCAGGCTGTCGCGCCCGTGCGTCCGGTAATAATAGTCATACGTGTCGCCGAAATACGTGTAGGCCAGGTCGGCGTCGCTCACGCCGGACGCGGGCTGGCCCTCCGAGCGCACAAGCGTGCCCGGATCGACGCCCGGCACGTTGTTCGCGTTATAAATCATCCGGTTCTTCGCATCCATGATGAGCGTGTAATGGAGCGCCACGGCGCCGGTCTGCGCGTTGACCAGCACCTGCTCGCGAACGGTGGGATCGGCCGAGTCGGTCACGATGGTCTGCCACGCGACCTGGACGGTGTCCTGCAACTTGAGCAGCTTCGGATCGTAAATCACGAGCTCGGGAACGGATGCCTTGAGCGTTTTCCCTTGGCCGTTTTTCGCCATCAGCGCGATGGCGGTTTTCCGGGCCGCGTCGGCCGAAACCGCCGGCGTGGTGGACAGCTTGCCGCTCTCGATATCCTGCGCTTCGCGCAGCACGTCGGCAAAAACGCTCTCGACGCCCGCCGCCTTGTTGACCTGGACGGTCACCCCGCTGGCAAACACGGGCAGGCCGCGGAACGTCTGGCTCATGCGGACATGGCTGCGCTTGCCGGCGTCGTTGATCTTGACGGTCTTGAAACCGATGTCGGAAGTCTTCTTGAAAAACAGGTCGCCCCATTGGTCGAGGAACGCGCGCGCCTGGCCTTCGGGCGAAAGGCCGGCCCCATCGACGGCGATCGCGCCGCCGGGAGGCGTGCCGAGCGAACGCAGGTAATGCTCCTTGCTCAGCGAAAGGCGCAACTGCGGGCCGAGCGCGGCTCCGTGCATCGTCCCCCGCAGCGCCTGGATTCTGGCGTCCCGTTCGCGCGGGCCGGCGGCGTTGGGTTGCGCCGCGGCCGCCATGGTGAGGAACATCAGAAGGAGAAATCCGAACGAGATCCTGGAGACACGACAAGTAGCGCGCGACATCGTTTCCATCGACCCATCTCCAATCTTAATCGATTATGGATGGCCCGGAGAAACCCCACCTGTTCTACGGTCCAAGCGTCCTGCATTCTGATGCAGTCAGTTATGCACTATTTCGTCAAAACCTGCAAAAACATATTTTAACGCCCCGTACCCCCGGCCTGAAAAACTGGGACGCTTCCGCCAGAGAGGCTGTTTTTCCATTGACAATGTCCGCCTTCCAGGCGCGCCAATCATGATCGAGCGGTATTTTTATTGCCTCCGGAATCATCACCCATGCCCGATCCCTTGCGCGGCCCCGAATTGCTTAACATCACAGGCATAATCTTCCGAGTTTGGAATATATCTGAATCGATGCGCCGTCAACGTCCGCGTCGATATAGTCTCATGCGGCCTCGTCAGTCTCGGGCGACTCCACGGACACGTCGGGCAAAACGGCATGGCGGCACATCAAAAACGCAACCGCCGCACTGATGGATTTGTGAACGGAAGCAGTCCTATCGAACCAGGAATACGCGGTTGCCCGGGGCGGCCTGGTCGCCGTCGTAATTGATCGTCAGGTTGGCGTTGCCCGCGATCTCGATCGTGTCGGCGATGAACTGCGTGCCCAGCTTGTCGGTCGTGCCGCTCAGATAGACGTGGCCGGCCGGGAAATACAGGCTTCCGGTGAGGTCCAGCCCCGATGTGCCGTTGATCGTGCTTTGCGTCGTGTTGTCGCGCGCCTGGAAGAACAGGACGTTTTCATAGGTATCGACATTCGGGTAGGTATAGAGCTCCGGATTCGGCGGATCAAGCAGGACGCTCCCCGTGCCATTGATCGAGACCGGCCCGCTGTCGATGTAGAACATGACCCCATGGCCGGTCAGGTTCGTGCCGCCGCGAACATTGAAACCCGTGCCGCCCAGAAGGTAGATCCCCGGTTGGAGTGTGATGTCGCCGCCGGAGAAGTCAAACCCTCCCGAGTAGTAGCCCGGCGAAAACGTGCAGGTTCCCGATGCGACCTTGGCCTCGCCCAGGTCGGGCGTCGTGGGGCATGCCGGCTCGGGCAAATACGCCAGGGGATCGGGCCTGTAAGGCGCGCCGGGGTTCAGCACGGTCTCGCCGATGTCGCCGCCGCCCATGGCGATATCGCCGCACACATTCAACTCGGGGGCATCGACGATAAACTTGCTACCCTGCAGATCGACGGCGTTCGGAGCCGTCGAATTGACCTGGATATCGCCGCCGTTGACGTACACGGTCGAGCTGCCGCGCACGTAGAGCGCCTTGGGGTCGTCGGGCGACAGGCAGAGAATGCCGCTGCCGGAGCCGCCGCCGACCATCGCGATCGCCATGCGCTGGATGTTTGCCGTGTTGGTGCCGAACACCGGGCCGAACGCCAGCGGCAGCGGCCCGTCGGACGAATCCGCGGTCCGCCGCGCGAAGATCTGGACCGCGTTGACGCGCGTGAGTTGAGGGGTGAACGTGCGCGTGCCGCGCGAGTAGCGCCCGACGACGATGTCGCCGCCGGCAGCGTTGCCGCTGTTGAGCCGCAACGTGATCGGCTGGCGCGACGCCCGGTTGGCCGCGGCGACCGACTGCGCGTCCAGGCGCGCCTGTTCGATATTGCTCCGCACATTGCGCGCCCCGGCCAGCGCCGCCGCGTCCGCGCCGACCTGAAGCTGATTCGAAACGTATGTCCCCAACCCGACGTCAATGGCGAAACCGATAAACCCGACCAAAACGAGCAGCATGCAAGCCACCCAGATCAGAACCACGCCACGACATCTCGTCCGATGAATGATCGTCATGGCCATCGCTCTCTTTCGTTCCCCCAATGTTGTTTGACCCGGGCGGCAACATCCTCGTGCTCGTAATCGTCATCGAACCAGCCGGATCCACCTCCGTGCCGCTTTAGTTGTTCTTCTCCCCCGCCGGAGCCACATGCTGCGGCGCCTCGGCGGACCTGCTTTTTTGGATAATCTTAATGTTCTGCTCTGCGTCCTCGGGGGGCAGGAACGTCAGGTAAATCTCCCGCGCGCGCTGGTAATACCCCTGCATGCCCAGCGACAGCGCCAGGTTCGCCTGCGCGCGCGTGTCGGCGGGGTTGGCCGCGGTCGCGCGCTGAAAGTAATCCGCCGCCTTGGCGTAATCCTTCTTGAGCAGCCGGCACATGCCCGCGTTGTTCAGCAGCGCGCCGTCGCGCGGGGCTTTCTTCAGCCCGGCCTCGATCACCTTCAGGCCGTCATCGAGCCGGTGCTGGCGGACCAGCATGCCGGCCAACTCCTGGTATGCCGGCAGAAAGTCGGGATGCCCGGCAATGAGCTGCCGCAGCATGGCTTCGGCTTCCTGATGCCGCCCCTGTGATTCCAGCATGCGCGCCATCGAATACACCGTCGCCGGCAGCGGCGCCATCACCTCCTCCTTGCCCTCGGGCGTCTTGACGGTAACCGTCCCGGGCGAATGGGCGCAGCCCGCGAATGAAATCGCCGCCAGTGCGCAGCAGAACAAGCTTCTACAGATCGACATCAACATCGCACACCGCCTTGTGGAAAATCCGGAAATGTTCATGCTCAATACGGTTTATTGTTGGTATCGCCCGACTGCGGAAGAGCCATCGGGGCGCCGGCAATGCCGACCGTCACGGGCTCCATTTCCGGCTTCATGAGCGTGTGCACCACGGCCTCGGCGCCCTCGCCGTCGCCGCCGGGCCACCCTTCATCGAACCTGACGCGCCCGACCGGGACGCCTTCGTTCTCGAAGAACTCGCGGATCGCCCGCAGGCGCGCGGCATGCAGGCCCGGCGCCTCGCGATCGCGATAGACGTGCACCACGCCCGGCGATTGCCGCTGAATGTCGGCCAGCACGATCAGGTCGCGCCGCCCCAGATCGTTCAGCTCCGCCGTTCCCGTGATGAAATAAAACGGGTAAATGGCGCGTTGGCGCTGGATCGCCTGCGCCGCCTGCTCGTCGATGAGCGACACGACAACGCGGCGATCGCGCTGGTCGTCAGCGACCGTCGGCTTCGACCATTCCTTGCACCCCGACGCCAGCAGGATCGCAAACATCAGTAGTGTCCACCTTGCCGAATTCATACTCGCCTCCTGTTGTGGCCTTTTCGTGTTCTGTTCGCGCTCGTGCTCGTAATCGTAATCGCCCCGACTCCCGTTCGCTCAATAACTCAACACCTCGATGAGCGTCAACAGCGCCGGCCCGACCGACACAATCAGCAGCGCCGGGAAAATGAAAAGGACCATCGGGAAGATCATCTTGACCGACATCTTCTCGGCCTTTTCCTCAGCGCGCATGCTGCGTTGCTCGCGCATCGTCGTCGCGAATACCTTGAGGATGTCGGAGATGCTGGTGCCGAACCGCTCCGACTGCACCATCACCGCCACGAGCGAGCCGAGTTCGTCGGCGCCGGTGCGGTCGGCCATGTGGCGCATCGCGTCGGCGCGCGTCACGCCCAGGTGCATTTCCAGGTTGGTCAACGCCATTTCATCCGCCAGGCGCGGGCTGATGCGGCGGATTTCGCCCCCGACCGTGTTCCACGCCATGTCGAGGCCCATCCCGGCCGAGACGCAAATCTCGAGCAGATCGACCGTGTCGGGCAGGTATCCGCGGATCTCCGCGCAATGCTGGTTGCGCCGCCATGCCAGATAAAAGTTCGGGGCGAAGAACAGCAGCACGGTGCCGGCGGCGATCATCACGAACCCCTTCGAGGATTCGAGGCCGACGGCGAGCTGCAGCGCGGTCAGGCCGAAGAAGCCCAGCAGCAGCAGGGCCAGCTTGATGCCGAGGTAATAGACCGGGGCATGCGGGTGGAACAGGCCGGCCTGGAGCATTTGCTGCTCGAGCTGCTGCGAGGTCCCCTGCAGCGACGCGCGCGTCCCAAGCCACCGCAGCAACCGCGCCCAGCGCGTCTCGGCCGAAGTTGCGCGCGACTTGGCCGCCGGCTCCGCGATCCGCAGCCGCTCGTCGATCGCCCGCCCATAACTGCGGTTGGCAATAACGGCGGCCCCGATGCAAACGACCGCAAAAAAACTCAGCGCCCCGATCAGGATCTGTTCCATATTCAACGCCCCCAACGAACGCTATCGAATCGTGCTCGTAATCGTAATCGATCCCTCGCCTACACTCGGGCTACCCCATCACCCATTTCATCTTTCATATTTCATCTTTTCTTAATATTTCAGCGTCGCGATCTTTCTCATCAGCCACGCGCCCAGCAGCATGCTCACCCCGGCGGCGGCCAGCATCATCCGGCCGGTCGGATTGTTCGTCAGGCGCACGGCGAAGTCCGGCACCAGCAGGCTGATCATCAGGAAAATGATGAACGGCATCGCCAGCAGGACGTTCTTGCTGAGCTGCGTCTGCGCGATGAGGATGCGGACGCGCCGCGCCAGGCGCATGCGCTCGCGGATCACCACAGTCAGCCGCTCCATCATGTCGGCCAGGTTGCCGCCGTTGCGCAGCTGGATCACGACGGCCGTCGCAAAGAACCGCATGTCGTCGCTGCTCGTGCGGTTGGCCGTGCGCGTGATCGCCTCATCGAGGCTCTTGCCCAGCTCCTGCTGCTGGCAGATCTCGGCGAAGATGCGACTGATCGGCGGCGGAAGTTCCTGCGCGATGAGCTGAAACGCGCCGATCAGCGGATGGCCCGCGCGCAGCGAACGCGTCGCCAGCCCAAGCGCATCGACGAGCTGGTTTTCGAACTTGGTCCGCATGCGCGCGATGCACACGCCCGGGTAGCACAACAGAATGTAGCCCAGCCCCACGACGACGACCGACGAGACAATGTAGCTCTGCGTCCACATGAACATGACGCTGCCGCCGATCAGCAGGATCCCCAGCGCGATGACGACCACGGCGGCCGGCGAGGTCTGCCAGCCGGCGCGCTCGATCGTGTTCTCGAGCCGCGCGTACAGTCCCGGGCGCGCCGTTTGCGCGACGCTCGTGTGCGCGACGCGGCCATCGACCCACAGGTAGATTTCGCGATTGCCGGGGTCGGCGGGCGCGTCGAGTCCGAGGCGCCGGTCGAGTTCACGCTGGCGGCGACCGTTGCGCATCGTCCAGATGATCAGGCCGATCAACCACAGCGTGATGACCAGCACGAACACCGCGACCATGATCGCCAACCGCGCGTAATCGATGTTCAGACCGCCCATCATTGACCTCCGCCGCATCGCCGGCTCTTTCAAACAGCTGCCCGCGACCATTCGTTTCCATGATCGAACCGCTGCGCGGTTC
>JAJFUE010000051.1 GCA_021372575.1 bacterium
CGCAGCCAGGTCGTCGATGGCGAGTTCGGCGGCATCACGCAGCACATCGGCGCATACCAGGTCAAGACGCCCAAGGGCGAGATCGTGTTCCTCGACACGCCGGGCCACGAGGCGTTCACGGCGATGCGCGCCCGCGGCGTGCAGGCGACCGACATCGTCGTGCTGGTTGTCGCGGCCGACGACGGCGTCATGCCGCAAACGATCGAGTCGATCAACCACGCGAAAGCCGCCGGCGTCCCGATCATCGTTGCGATCAACAAAATCGACATGCCGCAGGCGCGGCCCGAGCGCGTCCGCACCGAGCTCATGCAGCATCAGATCCTTTCGACCCAGCTCGGCGGCGACACCGAGTTCGTCGAGATCTCGGCCAAGAAGGGCCTCAACATGGAAGCCCTGCTGGAGATCATCCTCCTGCAGGCGGAAGTCCTCGAGCTCAAGGCCAACCCCAACCGGCCGGCCGAGGGTATCGTCATCGAATCGCACATCGACAACCTGCGCGGCGCCGTGGCCACGGTGCTTGTGCAGCGCGGCACGCTGAAGGTCGGCCAGTACTTCGTCGTCGGCCAGCAATACGGCCGTGTGCGCGCCATGCTCGACGACCACGGCCGCACGATCGAGCAATCGACGCTCGCCCAGCCGGTCGAGCTCATCGGCCTGACGGGCACGCCGGAAGTCGGCGAGACGCTGCTGGTGATGGATGACGAGCGCAAGGCGCGCGAGATCGCGGAGCGCCGCCTCGAGCGCCGTCGCATGAAGGAACTGAGCACGTCGCGGCCGATCACGCTCGAAGGCATCCACGACATGATCGCCGAGGGCAAGATCAAGGAGCTCAACGTCATCCTCAAGGCCGACGTGCAGGGCTCGGTCGAGGCGATCAGCCAGTCGCTCGAAAAACTCTCCAACGACCCGGTTCGCGTGCGCATCCTGCATACAGGGACCGGCTCGGTGACCGAGAACGACGTCAACCTGGCCCTTGCCAGCGAGGCGATCATCATCGGCTTCAACGTGCGGCCGGAGCCGGGCGCGTCGGACCTCGCCGCCCGCGTCAAGGTCGATATCAAAAGCTACCGGATCATCTACGAACTGCTCGAAGACGTCGAGAAGGCCCTGGTCGGCATGCTCGACAAGCAATACACCGAGCAGATCCAGGGCCGTGCCGAGGTGCGTGATTTGTTCCGTATCTCGAAGGTCGGCGTGGTGGCCGGCTGCATGATCGCCTCGGGTGAGGTGCATCGCAACAGCAAGGCCCGCCTCGTGCGCGACGGCAAGGTCATCTACGACGGCAAGATCGACTCGCTCCGGCGTCACAAGGACGACGCGAGCAAGGTCGCGGCCGGCTACGAGTGCGGCATCATGCTCGAGCGCTTCCAGGACGTCAAGGTCTGCGACATTATCGAGACCTACACGATGCAGGAAGTGCCGGTCGAGCTGACCAAGAGCCAGTCCTGAGTGCTGAGTGCTGAGTCCTGAGTAAAAAAGCGATGGAAATTAACTCCATCGCTTTTCGTTTTCCCCTAAGACCCATTGCCAATGGACGATTTTCTGCAACCTTCAATCGGGCATCCGTTTACGGTCGGGATTTTACATTTGGATTTGCATTTGCCCGAGTGCCGGTCGCTGAAGGAGAAGCGCGGGCGGCTGGCGCGGGTCATGAGCCATGTGCGCAAGAAGCATGCGGTCGTGATCGCCGAAGTCGGCGACCAGGACGTGTGGGGCAGGGCGGGATTGGCCGCGACGACACTATCGACCGATCGGAATTTAGTGATGCAGATATTGGAAGCGGCGGCGGATACGGTTGCGAGCCAGCCGGATGTCGAGTTGCTGCGGCATGAAATTGAGTTGATCTAAAAATTTTTATTCGTCAGTTTTCAGCACCGCCAGGAAGGCTTCCTGCGGGATTTCGACGCGGCCGATTTGGCGCATGCGCTTCTTGCCTTCTTTTTGTTTCTCGAGCAGCTTGCGCTTGCGGGTGATGTCGCCGCCGTAGCATTTGGCGGTCACGTTCTTGCGCATCGGCTTGACGGTTTCGCGGGCGATGATCTTGCCGCCGATGGCGGCCTGGATCGCGACTTCGAACTGCTGGCGCGGGACGATGCGGCGCAGTTTTTCGCACAGCGCGCGGCCGCGGTATTGCGAAGCATCGCGGCGCACGAGCGACGCCAGCGCATCGACCGGCTCGCCGTTGATCAGGATGTCCATGCGCACCATATCGACCGGCCACCAGCCCTGAACCTCGTAGTCGAACGACGCATAGCCGCGCGTGATCGACTTGAGCTTGTCGTAGAATTCGAAAATGATTTCGCTGAGCGGCATTTCGTAGGTCATCATGACGCGCTCGAGGCCGAGGTATTGCATGCCTTTTTGAATGCCGCGCTTTTCCTGGACGAGCGTGATGGTGGGGCCGACGAATTCCTTCGGCACGAGGAATCGGCCCTCGATGTAGGGCTCCTCGGTCAGGTCGATGCGCGAGGGGTCGGGCAGGTCGCTCGGCTTGTCGATCACAACGACTTCGCCGCTGGTCAACGTCACGCGGTAGGTGACGTTGGGGCTCGTCATGATCAGGTTGACGTTGTATTCGCGCTCGAGGCGCTCCTGGATGATCTCCATGTGGAGCATGCCGAGGAAGCCGCAGCGGAAGCCGAACCCGAGCGCCTCGCTGGTTTCCTTCTCCGCGATGAACGATGCGTCGTTCAGGTTGATCTTCTCAACCGCCACCGCGAGTTCGTCGAAATCGTCGGTGACCGACGGGAACAGGCCCGCGAACACGAATGGCTTGGACTCGCGGTAGCCGGCGAGCGGCTGCGGGGCGGGATTGGTCGCGAGCGTGACCGTATCGCCGACCTTGACCGTCGAAATTTCCTTGATGGCGGCGACGATGTAGCCAACCTCGCCGGCGCTGAGCGAGTTGAGCGGCGTCATTTTCGGCGTGAAACAGCCCACTTCCGTGACCTCGAAGTCCCGGCCGGCCTTCATGAAGCGGACCTTGTCGCCGACCTTGATTTCGCCCTCGAACACGCGCACGTAAGTGATGACGCCGCGGAAGTTGTCGTAGCTGGAGTCGAAGATCAGCGCCCGGGTGTGTTCGGTGTCCTTGATGGGCGGCGGCGGGATGCGCTGGACGATCGCCTCGAGGATTTCATCGACGCCCTGGCCCGTCTTGGCGCTCGTCATCAGCGCGCTGGTGCGTTCAAGGCCGATGGCCGCTTCGAGCTCGTCGAGCGTTTCCTGCACGTTGGCGTTCGGCAGGTCGATCTTGTTGATGACGGGGATGATTTCGAGGTCGCCATCGACGGCGAGGTAAGCGTTGGCGATCGTCTGGGCCTGCACGCCCTGCGCGGCATCGACGAGGAGGAGCGCGCCTTCGCAGCCGGCCAGGGCGCGGCTGACTTCGTAGCTGAAATCGACGTGGCCGGGCGTGTCGATCATGTTGAGCTGATACGTCTTGCCGTCTTTCGCCTTGTAACTCATGCGCACGGCCTGGGCCTTGATGGTGATGCCGCGTTCGCGCTCGAGGTCCATCGAGTCGAGCAACTGGTCGCGCATTTCGCGTTCGCTGACGGTTCCGGTGCGCGTCAGGATGCGGTCGGCCAGCGTCGATTTGCCGTGGTCGATGTGGGCAATAATGGAGAAATTGCGGATCTGGTCGGAAGCAACGGTCATTTTTGCACTTTCGGCCGCGGAGGCGGTCAAGCCGCACGCCAAGGCCCATTCAAACCTTATTTTCTACCTTTTTTTGGCATGCCGGGTAAAGAACAGAAAATCATTTTTGTCGCAGAGGCGCAGAGATGGGCAGAGGGCGCAGAGAAATCTAATGAGAATTACTCCGTCGGCATCGTATGTGTTTAGCGCCTTCTTTAAACCGTTGAAACGGTTTCGGAGGGTTACCGACGCTTGACCCCGCGTTGAAACGCGGGGGCAGAACGATCACTCTCCACGGAACCGTTTCAACGGTTTATAATTACGCACGCTAAACACATACTTGGCATTTGCCAACGGCGCACGTATCGCCGGAGAAATATAAGATGTGGTGTCGCTCACATTGATGGCCAGATGACTTTTCTAAAACGGTGGAGCCATATGCGGGCGCGGCGAACGGTGCAGATAGGGTGCGCGGGCGGCTCTTCGAGGAGGACATGACGAAAGCGCGGTGCAATCGTCAGCATGAGCACATACGGCACGGCGGTGAAAATGATCAGTTTGTGGAGCGGGAGCAACAGCAGGCCGAACGGAAGAATCGGTTTCATGATTGGGATGAAGAAAATCCACGTGGCGGACTGAACCGAGAAAAGGATTCCGAAGATCAGGGAAACCGGAACGATCACGAACGGGTTTCGGCGGAAGACAGGCCATCTCAGCAGGAACGCATGGCAAATCAGCGGTGCGGTCATGTATGCGAGCGGCTCGAGCAACGGGTGGGCGATCCAGCGGCAGTAATAAGCGCTCATGCTGGTGTTGAGAGAGTCCGGGTAGTATTGAAGCGTAGACAGCGTGCTTCTGATTTCATCCCTGAAGCTCAGTGCAACCGAAATGCAAATGGCGGGGAGGGGGAACAGCATCGTGGGCAGCGCCTTCGCCCAGAACAGGTCCCAGTTGCCGAGATACGTAAGGGCCAGCGCCTGGGCTGTGCCGCGGCGATGCTCGATTGCGATTGCGCGCCAGGACATCCACGTCACGATCCATACGGCTGGGTTGAGCAGCCCATATTTGAGAAAATCCCTGAATTGGGGCGCGGCGTTCTGGCCGAAAAAATTCACGTTCTGGGCGAATGGCATGTGTCGCACGGCCAGATCGATCGCATTGTTCATGTAATAAAGGACGCACGTAAAAACAGCGATGCGAAAAGGAAAAACATACCAGCGGCCGAAAACCCGGCGCCATTCGCGGACGAACAGCGGGTTGGCCCTGAGCGAGGCGGTGAACTGGCGTGGGCGGGAGAGCATTGGACGGATTCTGAATGCAATCCGCGCGGAGTTCAAGATTGATCCGTTTTACTCCATCGCGATGCTGGTGATGGCGCGGCGGATCTCGGCTTCGAGTTTCTTCTTGATCCACGAAGCAGCAAAAGGCATTGCGACTGTAAACAGCAGGCCGATGATGAGCGGAGGTAGCAGGTCTCTTGCGAAATCCTGGGTGATGCCGGTGAGGAACACGATCGGGGCGATCGCCATAATGATCGGACCCATGAAGAAGAGGAGTTTCGGGAAGGGCGTTCTCAATTCCGCTTTGATTGCGACGCGGCCGCCGCCGATTGTGAGGTGGCCGGTTTTGATCAGCATGAGGGTGTTGGTTTCCTGATACGTCGGCCGTGGACCCGTGAGCGAGAGTTCGTTGTGGCCGGCGCCGGTGACTTCAACGCGGCCGAACGCGAAGAGAACACGCGCGCGGTCGAGCGCTTTTTCGGGAGTGGTGAGGAGGTAGGTGGAGAATTCGAACATGGTGGAGGTTTCCTGATTGGTATCCAGAGCAAAAGTATTACAAGTGTAGGATCAGCGTCAATAATAAATGCGCACCCCGCTCCAGGCGGTTGCGCTGGGCTAGAAACCAGAGTCGGGTCGGAGACCCGACCTACCACTCAGTCGACTGCCAGACTCGAAAGCGCGCGGTGGATGTCGGCCTTGATGCGGGTGCTCATCGCGCGGCTCATGAGCGGGCCGATGAACAACCACAACACGGCCTGGCCGCCGGTCACGCCGATGACGGTCCAGATCTGGTGCGGCGATTTCGCGAACATGCCGGCGAAATAATACGTGCCGCCCAGCACGACGAACAGAAACAGGCAAAGCGCCGGCGGGAAGAACCGGATGAATCGCTGGAGAAAGAGGAGGCCGCCGAGGTCGGCTTTTAGGTCGAGCGTTCCGCCGCCCGCGGTGAGGCGGCCGTCGGTGATCGCGAGGAGCGAATTCTGATTGGTGCTGCGCAGGCCGGGGCCCTTGATGGAGAGCTCGCCGCGGCCGGATTTTTCGATCTGAAGGCCGGTGGCGGACAGAACCGATTTGGCGCGGTCGAGCGCGCGCTCGGGGTCGATTGCCAGCGGGACGGAATCTTCAAACATGGGACTTCTCCTCGTCGAGATTGAATGCGCGCATCCACGGCTCAGGGTCCTTGACGCCGATCTTGAAGGGCTGATCGGCGCCCGGGCATTCCACGCGAAGAATGGTTGTGTGCCACCAGCCGGAATGCCCGCGCAGCTTGTTTTTTCGAACCCGGACGATCTTCACCTGTTCAATCGGGGCTTCCACCGACGTTCCGATCAATGAATAAACAAATAATTTTCCTTCGAGCACTTGCGCGACGCCCGGCGACTCCATCGCATTCTCGGTTACCATGCACAGGCTGCGCACCTGCGCCGAAGGACTGGTTTTCTCGTCGAACAGAGCCAGTTGTTTCCGGTCGATCGGGCGCTGGATGTAACGCACGACCAACACATGGATGAGCCACCAGCCGAACAGGAAAACAACCAGAATGCCGATGAAAATGAGCATGTGATGGATCATTCGGGTTCGCCTTCCTTTTGTTCGTTGGGAGTTTCGGGCGGCGGCTCGGGCAGGTTGGGGCGGCGGCGCTTGACGACGGCCTGGCGCAGAATGTATTCGATCTGGCCGTTGGTGGAGCGCAGTTCGTCCTTCGCCCAGCGTTCGATTTCCTCACACAGGGCCGGATCGATGCGAAGGAGTATGGACTTGCGCGCCACGGCGAAACCTTTAAACCACGGAATACACGGAAATGGGAGTTATGGGACCTATGGGACTCATGGGACTTATGGGAATCATGGGAGTCATGGGAGTTTACTTTCTGATCGATTGAAAATCAGCGAGCGAACGGGTAGTTCGATTACGATTACGAGCACGATTACGAGCACGATTCCGCACTCCGTATTACGTATACAGCGTGCCGGTGTTGACCACCGGTTGGGCGTTGTGCTCGCCGCAGAGGACGACGAGGAGGTTGCTGACCATCGCCGCCTTGCGCTCTTCGTCGAGGTGGACGACGTTGTCGGCCTCGAGGTGCTTGAGCGCCAACTGGACCATGCCGACGGCGCCTTCGACGATCTTGACGCGCGCGGCGACGATCGCGGTGGCCTGCTGCCGGCGCAGCATCGCCTCGGCGATCTCCGGCGTGTAGGCAAGGTGGCTCAGGCGCGCCTCGAGGACCTTGACGCCGGCCTTGGAGAGCCGGTCCTGCAGCTCGTTCTCGAGCGCCTTCGAGACGTCGTCGATATTGCCGCGCAGACTGGTCTCGTTGGCGTGGTCTTCCCAACTGTCGTAAGGATAGGCGGTCGCCAGGTGCCGCAGCGCCGACTCGCTCTGGATCTTGACGTACTGCATGTAGTCATCGACCTCGAACAGCGCGGCGAACGTGTCCTCGACTTTCCAGACGAGCACGAGCGCGATCTCGATCGGGTTGCCGGCCTTGTCGTTGACCTTGAGGCGGTCGCCGTTGTGGTTGCGCAGCCGCAGCGAAACCTTGCGCTTGGTGTAGAACGGATTGACCCACCAAAAGCCACCCTCCTTGACCGAATAGCGGTATTTGCCGAAAAGGAGCAGGACGGCCGACTCGTTCGGCTGCAGGACGATGAACCCGGCCGAGATCAGGATGGCCGCGATCAGGGCTGGGAGGGACATCAACAGAAACAACGTTCCGAGCAAATTGCTATTTGCTTCATAGCTGAGGATCATCAGGATGAATAGCGCGATTGAGGCCAGGTAAAGCGCAATGTCGCGAAACAGCATTGACCAACCTGTGGCCGGTCGCTGAATGATTTCCTGACTCATGGCGAAAATTCCCCCGTTTCTGTGAACTGATATTAATGTGATATCACATTGATAGTGAATGTCAATAGAAAAAATCGCGGCAATGAACAGGATCGCAACAGTTTCGGTTTGAGGATTCGGTGATTGGTTCGATTACGATTACGATTACGATTACGATTACGAGCACGAGCACGAATAGAAAGTGTCCGGCAAGCCAAGTCGATTTCCGCCTGAAGGCGGAACTACGAACTCTACGCATGAATTTGCAGAGACAGCTTCACTTGTTTGGCTTATAGTTGTAATAGATTGGCAGGAGAGTGGCAATGAGCGAACAGGCGTCAACAAGCGCAACAACCGATCATAAGCGGACTTTCCCCGACCCCTCGATCACGTTAATCGAGTTTGGGGACGGCGTGGGGGTGCTGCTGGCGGCGCGGACGGAACGCGACGCCGAGCACAAGCGGGTCGTTTTGAAGAAGGTCGGCTACGTGCGGCTGACGCCGGAGGGCTGGGGCGCTTCGGCGTGCCAGGAGGTGTGGGTCGGCAAGGACGAGGCCGGGATTTTCCGCGCGATGGACGCCGCCAACGGCAAGCAGTTCCGGTATCCCACGCATCGCCGCTACGAGGTCGCGTTCCTGTCGCCCGAGCTGTTCGAGACCGCGATCCAGTGCATCAAGGACAAGAACCCGGTGGCGCTCTATGAGCTCGTCGCGGTGACGTTCGGCCGGCGCGAGGACTTCAGCGTCGAGGAAGGCGCGCTGGTCGGCCCGGATGATTATTCGTCCGACCCGAACCTTGCGCCGCCAGACCAGCTTTTGCCGTTCCCGCCGATGGTGAAGACGGCGTAGGTGAGCGGATCGGCGGGATAGGTCTTATAGGACTGATGGGACTGATAGGAAAGAATTAGGCCGGAAAGCTTTGAGGGCTTTCCGGCCTTTGAATTTGCCGATCGAGAGATCGGCGTTACCACGTTTATTCGTAGCGCAAGGCCGCGAGTTTGAAGGCGGTTCCGGTCTCGGGCGGGATCGGGAAGCGCTCGGTCCGGATCGAGTTGCGCGTCGTCTTGGCGACGGGGTAACCGGTGTCGAACTTGCCGAGGTCGGGGTGCGGCTGGTTCTGCGTGACGTTGAGGATCACGTAGGACTTGCACCCCTTGGGCGGATTGGTCCAGCCGGCCGGGCGGCCGCTGACGGTCAGCTTGTCGGCCGTCTTGGCGGTCCAAGTTCCGGTCCACTCGGCGGGCTTGCCGGTGAAGCCCTTCTTGCCGCTCTGGAGCGTCGAGGCGCCGGAGGCCAGATACCACGGCTTGCCCTTGGCATCCTTGCCAAAGATGCCGAGCTTGCCCTGGAACGTGACGCCTTCAACGGTCGCTTCGTGGGCGAACTCGCTGAGGACAATGTAACTTCCCCAGACCGTGTTGATTTCGAGCGCGACGGCTTCGGGGCCGGCGGAGGCGGGCACTTCGAGGCGGCGTGCCGACTTGACGGGCATCATTTTCAAGTCCTGAGTGCTGAGTGCTGAGTCCTGAGCAACAGCAGGCATGCTCGGCTCGTGAACGCCGACGAACGTGCTGTCCTTGCCTTCGTTGATCGCGTTCAGCACGCGAACGCGGCGGCCGGGGCGGCTGTGGACTTCCTGGCCGGGGCCGTTGGAGGCGGTGACCTTGTCCACCTGGCCGAGGCACCAGAAGCGGTAGCTGCGGTTGGGATCGGTCCACGTGGCGGTCCAAGCGGGCGCGATCAGGGTGGCGGTCGTGGTGCTGAGCAACCCATAAATGTGTTCGCGCTTCGTGCTGGGGCCGAAGTTGGGAAGCGGCGGCTGGGGCGGCATCGTCACGCCGTCGAAGTTGAGCGCGCCCCTGTCGCCGGCGTCGCTCGAGCCCAGCTCGCTAAAGAGCTGGTATGCGTGTTTCGTGCCGCCCTTGACGCGGAAGATGTCGATGGCGCAGGTCGATTCGTTCGGGCCCTTGAGCAGGATCACGAGCCGGCGGTATTCGGTCGCGGGCGGGGCGGCGTCGCTCGAGGCCTCGCACGCCGAGGCGCGCGGCGTCGAAAGCATCAGCTCGAGCTTGGGCGTGCGCTTGTCCTCGCGGCTGTGCGCGACCTGGTTTTTGTTGTCGATGATGACGAGGTTGTGGCTGAACGTGGTCGTGATCCAGTTGTTCACCGGGCTGTCGCCGACGTAGCCGAGGTCGCCAAGCATCGTCCGGCCATGATCCTGATAGTAGAGGGTCAGGTTGTCGCCGTGGCGGTGGCTGCCGGGGGGCGAGAAGTTGAAGCCGAGCAGCGCGGCGTTGGTGTCCTCGCCGTGGCGCAGGAGCGCGGTCATCCAGTTGGGGAAGTAAATCGCCTTGAGGCCGAGGCCCTTGGCCCCGAACAGTTGTTTGTTATTCAGGTTCAACAGGGCATAGGCGCCGGGCGAGACCGCGAGATGATCGGGCGGGACGGCGGGCTCGGGGCGCGGATCGCTCAGCAGGCCGACCTTGCCGCCGAAGTATTCGGGGTAGTGCCGGGCGCCAAACTGGAGGCAGTCGCCGGGGATGCGTGAGCCGGCGGAGCTGTCCTCGAACGGGATCGTCGTGCCGTCGGGCCGGAGCTGGTCGATCATGGCGCGGTAGATGTTGCGAAGTTTGGGGTCCTTGTAGAGGTCGCCGGCGGCCTTGCGCGCGGGGAACGAATCCGGCCAGTTGAAGTTGTTGAGCAGCTCGGGGATCGACGGCATCTGCTCGAGATACATCATCGTGTAGCCTGGGCTCTCGACGCTGAAGCCGTCGGCGGTGAAGGACTTGTCGCGCAGCAGCTCGTAGCCGCGCAGGGCGGTGTCGGCGAGGCGCGGCAGGTTGAGCGCGGCGGCCACGGCGGCCATCGCGTTGTAGATGCGCGGGGATTTGTTGTTGCTGAGGCGGGCCTGGTCGGGGCCGCCGAGGTAAGGCTCGCCGGTGAAGATCCACTCGAGGAACAGGTCGCGCTCGACCCGGGTGCGATCGGCATCGCTCCACAGCGGCTTGCCGTTTTCGTCCCTGGCGTCGGCGACGAGGTCGTAGCCATTGGCGAGCGGGATCATCGAGCCCATGTCGTCGGTCGAGGGATGGATGCGGCCGGCGCCCCAGAAGTTGAACGTCGAGGCCTTGTGGAAACTGTCGCGGGCATAGCCGGCGGTCGCGAGATGCTTTTTCCACACGAGCTCGAGATTGGTGTCGTGCCACGCCGCGTAAAGCGGATCGCCGTCAATGACGGCATGGCGATAGTCGTGATAGAGCCACCCGCGATACGCGACGGCCAGACGCGACAGGATGCGCTGCATGGCGCGGGCGTATTGGGGATCCTGCGTGACGATGTAGGTCAGCGACAGGTCGTCCATGGAGTTGATCATGAACATGACCTTGTTCTTGCGGATCAGGCCGCTGAAGCTGTTGTGCAGGTTGCCGAAGCCCTTGTAGGCGTATTGGCCGCTGTGGTCGTCGGGATGGGCCTTTTCGGCCTCGCTCTGGCAGAACGTGAACGTCTGGTTCATGCGCGGGCAGAAGATCTTGAGCGTCTCGGGGTATTTTTCGGACGGATAGACCTGGCCGCACATCTTGCAGGTGAGTTGGTCGGGGTTTTTGTAGTCCCACCGGAACAGGCCGTGGCCGACGCCCTCGAGCGACTTGACGCCGACGCAGTTGGGGCAGGTGGCGCCGTAGTCGTACCACGGCGTCGTGGTGCTGATCATCGAGTCGATGTAGCCGTCGGGTTGGTTGACGATGAAGTCGGCGCGCAACTTCGCGTCGGCGGCGACCTTTCTCGCCCATGCGGCCTCGGCCATGTTCTTGAGCGCGCGGTCGTGGGCTTTGTGGTCGATGAGCACCGGATGCTTGATGGGGCTGCGCTCGGCAAGGAGCTTGGTCTTGCGTTCCTCCATCTGCGTGCGGAAGTCGATTTCCTTTTGGGAGAGGCCGCGCTCCTGCCACGGCATGTAACCGGCGCCGTCGCCGCGCGTGATGGCCGCGATGTATTCGGCACGCATGGCGGCATCGGCGGGCGTGTCGAGCGGCGCCGAGGTCTCGCGCGTGTTGCGCATGATCGATGCGGCGTTGGCGGGGAGTGCGGCAACAAAGGCCATCGCGAGCACGGCCGCCATGAATCGTGATGAAGAAAGCATCCTGATCCTCCGCTCAAGCTAAAAGGAATTTACGTGGGAACGGGGTAAAAAACAGGATTTCCGCCCGAGGGCGTGACACCAGACAAAACGCGCATGCGGTGAAATGCTTACGTGAGAGGGAATAATGGGTCATGGGATCCTATGCGTTTTATGGGTCTCATGGGACCCATAGGACCCATTGCGCATAGCGCGATCCACGATTAGACTAGGGTGCGGACATAATACGGGAGGCTCCCGATGCGGATCGTTCTGGCCCAGATCAATACCTCGATGGGGGCGATCGAGATTAATCGCGCCCGGATCCTGGACGCCTACGCCGAGGCGGCGCGGATGGGCGCGGACCTTGTCGTGTTCCCGGAGATGGCGGTCAACGGCTATCCGCCGCGCGACCTGCTCGAACACCCGTCCTTTATTCGGGAAGGGGTGGAGTCGCTGCACGCGATCGCGGCCCAGATGACCGGCCCGGCGGCGATTCTGGGGTTCGTGCGGCCGAACGACGGCGCGGGCAAGCCGCTGTTCAATTCGGCGGCGCTGATCGACGGCGGGCGCGTGGCTTCGATTCACGACAAGACGCTGCTGCCGACGTATGACGTCTTCGACGAGGCGCGGCACTTCGAGCCGGCCGCCGAAGTCAGGCTCGCCGAGTGGCGCGGCATGAAGCTGGCGATCACGATCTGCGAGGATTTCTGGAGCACGGCGCTCTACCGGCCGCACCCGCTTTATCACCGCGATCCGGTCGAGGAGCTTGGCCGACTCGGGCCGGATTTGATGATCAACATTAACGCGTCGCCGTACAGCGTGGGGAAACGAAAACTGAAGGCGAAGATGTATGAGGACGCGGTGAGGAAGTGGAGCGCGCCGCTGGTTGTCGTCAACCAGGTCGGCGGCGACGACAATTTGATTTTCGACGGGTGGAGCAACGTGTGGGCGCCCAATGGCGGCGTCGTCGCGCAGGCGGCCGGGTTCCGCGAGGAACTGCTGGCGTGGGACTGGCACCAGAACGACGGCCACAACGGCGTGCCGGCCGACCCCGGCGAGGAAATCGAGAATGTGTACGAGGCGCTCAAGCTCGGGATCGCCGATTACGTGTATAAATGCGGATTCCGGCGCGTGCTGATCGGGCTTTCGGGCGGGATCGATTCGGCGCTGACGGCGGCGCTTGCCGCGGACGCGCTCGGGCCGGAGAACGTCGTCGGCGTGCTCATGCCGTCGCGGTTCAGCAGCGACCACAGCCTGACCGACGCGGAGGCCCTGGCCAAAAACCTTGGCATCGAGCGCCACATTGTCGAGATCGAGCCGATCGTGCAGACGTTCCTGAAACAGCTGGAGCCGCTTTTCGCCGGGACGAAATTCGGGCTCGCCGAGGAAAACCTCCAGGCCCGCGCGCGCGGCATGGTCCTCATGTCGCTCTCGAACAAGTTCGGGTGGCTGGTGCTTTCGACCGGCAACAAGAGCGAGCTGGCGGTCGGATATTGCACGTTGTATGGCGACATGACGGGCGGTCTGGCCGTGCTGGGCGACGTCCTGAAGACGCGCGTGTGGGAACTGTCGCGCTGGATCAACCGCGACAGCGAGCGGATCCCGTGGTCGTCGATCAAGAAGGCGCCGTCGGCCGAGCTGAGGGAGAACCAGTTCGACAGCGACTCGCTGCCGCCCTACGACCAGCTCGACCCGATCATCGCGGCGTACGTGGAAGATTACGCGAGCGCCGAGGAAATTGTCGCGCAGGGGTTTGACGAGAAGATGGTGCGCAAGGTGCTGCAGATGATCGACCGCGCCGAATACAAGCGCCAGCAGGCGGCGATCTGCCTGAAGATTTCGACGAAGGCGTTTGGGTCCGGCAGAAGAATGCCGGTGGCGCGGGGCCAAAGCGCGCCGGCGATGATCAAGTAGGTTCGAGCAAGCGCCCCCTTAATTGCTAAATGGGGATGCCGGCATCCAATCGCGCATGTAGAAATTAGTAGCCAAAACGGCAAATTTGCAGAAAATGGCAGGGCAATGCAGTTTTTTGCAGGGGATCGAGCGTTTATGCAAAATTTTGACGCAAAGCTCGCGGGATATGCCAATCTGATTCAAAGATTCGGATTGAGTACCTTCCCTCATTACTGCCGATCATACATTGCCCGACGGGGTCAACACAAGTTCCTGCCTGATGCTCACCAAATATGCAGAATCTTCCCAAAACAATACGATCCCGGCGATGGCGTGGGAGATCAACTGGAATTTGCCCTGAAACATGAGGGAATGAATCTTGAAATTTTGGGCGCGCTATTCTCAAAGATCGACCCTCAGGAACTGCTTCAGTTTATTCGGTCGAGCCCGAAACGGAGTTACCCCCGAAGGATTTGGTTTCTTTATGAAATGTTGACGGGCAACAAACTGGAAATCGACGATCTGAAAGAGTCGGTCCACTACGCTGATTTAATCGACATGAACCAATATTTCACGGCCGAGAAACGCCCCAGCAAACGGCATAAGGTTCATGATAACCTGCTGGGCAACCGCTTTTTCTGCCCTATGATTCGTCGAACCGAACGCCTGGTCGCATTTATCGATGAAAAACTGGATGAGCGGTGTCGGGACGTTTTGCGACATTATCCCGAAGATATTTTGCGCAGAGCTTTGGATTATCTTTACACCAAGGAAACCAAATCCTCTTTCGCGATCGAACATATCGTGCCTGACCGAAACCGAACAGCGCGATTCATTTCGCTCCTTAAGAAGGCGGGCGCAGAAAAGTATCTCAACAAGGATGCGTTGGTTTCTCTTCAACAGGCGACGGTCGATGAACGATTTGCCAACAGTGACTGGCGAAGCGATCAAAATTATGTCGGCATGACGGCCGGTTATGGCAACGAGGAAATCCATTACATCTCTCCCAAACCCGAAGATGTTCCTTCGCTGATGGAGGGGTTCCTGGACTCGGCGTACCGGATGCTGGAATCCGGCATCCATCCCGTCCTCATTGCGGCGGCGATATCGTTCGGGTTTGTCTTCGTCCATCCATTCGACGATGGCAATGGGCGCCTGCATCGTTTCTTAATCCACCACGTTCTCGCCAAGACCGGTTTCACGCCCGCCGGGGTCATCTTCCCCGTGTCCGCCACGATGCTTCGGCAGAGGGCGAAGTATGACGCCCTTCTTGAAACTTACTCGAAGCCCCTTCTGCCCCTGGTGCAATACGAATTGAACGAGCAGGGCGAGATGCGAGTGTTGAACGACACGTCCCCGCATTATCGCTACATTGACATGACTCATATCGTGGAGGGATTATTCGACTTTATCCAGGAAACCATTGCAACCGAACTTCCATCCGAGATGCAATACCTGGTGAGCTACGATCGGGCCAAGCGGTCCATTCAGGAAATTGTGGACATGCCCGACAGGCTCATCGATCTGTTTATCAAGATCTGCCATCAGAACAACGGCCGTGTTTCCAAAGCCAAGCGGGAAAGCCAATTCGCGACACTGACAGATAAAGAAATCGCCCAAATGGAGTCCCGGTTCCAGGAAGCATTTGGGATCGAAACAAAATGAGCGGGCCTTTCGTAAATATTTGGAAATAAGATTATTTGCCAACGAAACGCGGCTTTGAACGTCTATTAAGGGTATAGGGCCGTTTTGTTTTTGGCCGAACCTGCCGTGGAGGTGCGATTGAGATGGTTCGCTGCACAATCAAGCTGTGGCTGATGATGACTTTGTTGGCGGTGGGGGCGTTCGCCGCGGCGCCGATCGATATTCCTTACAAGAAGTTCGTGCTCGACAATGGGCTGACCGTGATCGTCAGCGAGGACCACAAGGCGCCGATCGTGGCGGTGAACGTGTGGTATCACGTCGGTTCGAAGAACGAGAAGCCGGGCAAGACCGGATTCGCGCACCTGTTCGAGCACCTCATGTTCAACGGCAGCGAGCACTTCAAGGGCGACTACTGGCAGACGCTGGAGAAGGTCGGCGGCACCGACATGAACGGCACGACGGCCGAGGACCGCACGAATTATTTCCAGAACGTGCCGACGACGGCGCTCGACATGACGCTGTGGTTCGAGTCCGACCGCATGGGGCACATGCTCGGGGCGATCAATCAGGCCAGCCTCGACGAGCAGCGCGGCGTCGTGCAGAACGAGAAGCGCCAGGGCGATAACCGGCCCTACGCCAAGGGTTACGAGCTGATGTCCAAGACGTGCTTTCCGGCGGGGCATCCGTATTCGTGGCAGGTCATCGGGTCGCTCGAGGACCTCGAAGCGGCCAGGCTGGGCGACGTTCAGGAATGGTTCAAGAGTTATTACGGGCCGGCCAACGCGGTGCTGTCGATCGCGGGCGACGTGGATACTTCGGCCGTGCTTGCGAAGGTGAAGGCCAATTTCGGCTCGATCCCGTCGGGGCCGCCGGTGGCGCGCTACAGCGCGTGGATCGCCAAGCGCAGCGGCACGATCCGCCAGCGGATCCAGGACCGCGTGCCGCAGACGCGCATCACGATGGTGTGGAACGTGCCGCAGTGGGGGACGCTCGACGCCGCGCGGCTCGACATGGCGGCCAATGTTCTGGGCACCGGCCACAGCTCGCGGCTTTACAAGCGGCTCGTGCTGAAGGATCAGACCGTCACCGGCGTGAGCGCCTATAACGATGCGATGGAAATCGCGGGGCTGTTCATGATTACGGCGAACGTGAAAGAGGGCGTCGATCCGGCGCGCGTCGAGAAGGCGATCGACGAGGAGATGGCGGAGTTTTTGAAATCGGGCCCGACGGAGAAGGAACTCGAGCGCGAACGCTCGCGTGAGCGCGCCAACTTCATCCGCGGCATCGAGCGCATCGGCGGGTTCGGCGGCAAGTCCGACAAGCTGGCCGAGTGCGAAACCTACGCGGGCAATCCCGAGTTTTACAAGACGTATTTCGAGTGGCTGGCGAAGATGACGGCGGGCGACGTGCGCGAAGCGTCGCGGCAGTGGCTGTCGGACGGCGTTTACGTTCAGCAGACCGACCCGTTTCCGAAATACCGGGCCACGAAGAGCGACGTCGATCGGACGACGGTGCCGCTGGCTGCCGAGCCGGCCGACGCGCGCTTCCCGGGGCTCGCGCGCGCCACGCTATCCAGCGGCCTCAAGGTGATCCTCGCCGAGCGGCACGCGGTCCCGATCGTGCAGATGCAGATGATGTTCGACGGCGGGACGGTCGTCGATCCGACTGACCTGCCGGGCGTCGCGCGGATGACGTCGTATATGCTCGACGAGGGAACGAAGTCGAGAAAGTCGGAGGAGATCAGCGAGGAGTTGGCGCTATTGGGCGCGGGGTTTGGCTCGAGCGCCGAGCCCGATTATATGCGGGCCTCGATCTCGATGCTCAAGGAGAACATCGACCCGACGCTCGAGTTGTATGCGGACCTGATCCTGAATCCGGCGTTCCGCGCGGAGGATTTCCAGCGCTGCAAGAAGCAGTTGCTCTCCGACGTGAAGCAGGAGAAGGCGCGGCCGGACGCCGAGGGCTACCGCATCGCGCCGCGGCTGATGTACGGCGCAGGCCACCCTTACGGCGCGCTCGTGACGGAAGCGTCGATCGAAAAAATCGGGCGCGACGACCTCATTGCCTATCACCGCGAGTCGTTCAAGCCGGGCAGCGCGACGTTGATCGTGGTCGGCGACACGACGATGGCCGAGATCACGCCGAAGCTCGAGAAGGCGTTCAAACAGTGGGAGGGCGGCACGGCGCCGAAGAAGCAGGCCGTCGCCGCAAACGGCGCTAACGGGCCGGCGATTTATCTCATCGACAAGCCGCAGGCGCCGTCGTCGTTCATCCTCGTCGGCAACCTCATCGCGCCGGAGAACAACCCGGAAGAGGTCGCCATCCAGTCGATGCACGAGGTGATCGGCGGGCAGTTCACGTCGCGCATCAACATGAACCTGCGCGAGGGCAAGCACTGGTCGTACGGCGCGTTCACGGGATTCATGGACGCGCGCGCGCAGCGCATGTTCGTCGCCAAGACCACCGTCCAGACCGACAAGACCAGCGACTCGATGGTCGAGCTCATGAAGGAACTGAAGGACATTCGGCAGTCGCGGCCGATCACGGAGGAGGAGTTCGCGAAGGTTCGGACGAACAAGGTTCGGGAACTCGGCGGCACGTGGGAAACAATGGGGACGGTCCAGTCGTTCATCTCGAGGGCCGTCAACATCGGGCTGCCCGACGATTATTACCAGAAATACCCGGGCATGATCCGAGAGGTCACGATCGAGCGCGTGAGGCGCGCGGCGAGCGACGTGATCCAGCCCGACAAGCTGGTATGGGTCGTGGTCGGCGACCGCGCGAAGATCGAAAAAGGATTGCGCGCATTGAGCGAAATGGGATACGGCGAAGTGCGCGTGATTGACGCGGACGGGAACCGGCAGTAGGGGGAATGGGACCTATGGGAATTATGACGTAGCCGGCGTAAGCAAAGATCGGGATGATCGAACCGGTAAACCGGTTCTGAGGTGATGCCAACTGGCCGTGGGTAGGTTTGTCGAACAAGTTCGCCAAACCAACCCACGGCTTTGAGATCGAACCGCTTCGCGGTTCAACAGAAAGGCGTGGAGCTAATCGAAAGCTCCACGCCTTTTCTTTTACTCAGCACTCAGGACTCAGCACTCAGGACTCTTATCAAATCACGATCGCCCGCACGCTCAGCACGTTGTGCAGGCTTTGGAGTTTCTTGAGGACCTCGACCGGCACGGGGCCATCGACGCTGATGACCGTGAAGGCCTCGGTGCCGGGGATGGTCCGCGCCACGGTCATCTGCGCGATGTTGATGTTCTCGTTGCCCAGCGCCGTTCCGATCGCACCGATGAAGCCCGGCAGGTCGCGGTTGCCGATGACCAGCATGTGCCCGGCCGGAACCATGTCGAGGCGCCGGCCGTCGATGACGACGATTTTCGGCGTGTTTTCCTGCGTGAGCGTGCCGCTGACTTCGTGCGTCTCGCCGGAGTCGGACGTGGTGCGTACGGTGACGAGGCCGGCGTAGATGTCGTTGCTGTTGGCACGGCGCGTTTCGCTGATGTGGATGTCGCGCTGGTGGGCGAGGTAGAGCGCGTTGACCGCGTTGACGGTCTCGGCCACGTGGCACTCAAGGAAACCCTTGATGGCGGCGACGGTAAGCGGCTCGGTGGGGTGCTGGGAAACGGTCCCGCTGTAAATGATTTCGATGGACTTGGTCGGAGCCGGAACGAACTGGCCGCAGAAGCGTCCGAGCCGCTCGCACAGGTCGAGCGCGTGGCGGATGCGCGCGAACGTCTTGGCATCGACCGAGGGGGCGTTGACGGCGTTGCGGATCATCTCGCCGCCGAGCGCCTCGCGGATCTGGATCGCGATGTCGCGCGCGACCTTTTCCTGGGCCTCGGCGGTCGATGCGGCCAGGTGCGGCGTGAGGATGACGTTGTCCAGCCCGCGCAGCGGATGGTCGGCCGGCAGCGGTTCGGCCTCGAAGACGTCAAGCGCGGCGCCGCCGATTTTGCGGTCGCGCAGCGCCTCGCACAGCGCCTGTTCATCGACGATGCCGCCGCGCGCGCAGTTGACGACGAGCGCGCCGGGTTTCATGAGAGAGAACTGTTCGCGGCCGATGATGCCGCGCGTGTCGTCGTTGAGCGGCGCGTGGACGGTGATCGCGTCGGCGATGCGGCACATCTCGTCGATCGAGACCGAGCGCACGCCCAGCTTCTCGGCGGTCTCCGCCGTGAGCAGCGGGTCATAGACGACGACTTCCATGCCGAACGCCTGCATGTGCTGGGCGACGACGCGGCCGATGCGGCCGAGGCCGACGATGCCGAGCGTCTTGCCGTCAATCTCCATGCCGATGATACTCTTCTTGTCCCACTTGCCCTCGTGCATCGAGTGGTCGGCCTGCGGGATGTGCCGCGCCAGCGACAGGAGCATCGAGATGGCGTGCTCGGCGGTCGAGAGCGTGTTGCCGCCGGGGGTGTTCATGACGACGATGCCCTTTTCGGTGGCGGCCTCGACATCGACGTTATCGACGCCGGCGCCGGCGCGGCCGATGATCTTGAGCTTGCCGGGATCGGCCAGCATGGCGCGCGTGACGTGCGTGCGGCTGCGGATCACGAGCGCGTCGAAATCGCCGATGCGCTCGGCGAGCGCCTCCATCGTGATTTCGGGGTCATAGACGATCTCGAAGCCCTCGTGGCCGGTGAAGTAGGAGAGCCCTTCGGAACTCATTTTGTCGCTGATCAGGATTCGGAATATCACGGGCGGGCCCTCCTTGAGAATTGTTGACGGCTCTGCATTCATCATAACCGAGCCGATTAAAACCAGCACGATATCGCCGCGAGGGGAGAAACGCAAGGGGGACAATTTCCGAGAATTTGCCCGAATGCGCGAATATATTGGCTATTTGTGAAATATTTCGTGATGCCGGGACCGATATCCATACCTGTAACCGCATGTACATGGAATGAATGAGGCAATTTGGAGCCAACTATTTTTCTGGCGCAACCGGCAAAAGCGCGCGGGATCCATTCATTTGTAAAATGTCAATGTGCGGCCGTTCGGAGTTCAAGGGGCAAAATTCCTTTAAGTCGGCGGGGGTTTGGTATATCCTTATGCGTCACAACACAAGGAGACGGGAAAAGCGCTTCGAACGGAAAAACTTTCATCGTGGCGCGCGGAGGGACGCCGGTTTAAGATGAGGACGTAGGCCGTGGGAGGAATCGCCCTCTGCCGCAATTCAGGGCGGGAAGGCTTGTATGGGGAAGTTCAACCAGAAGCAGACGACGCAGGTCGCGCGGATTCTGCTGGTCGATGATCACCCGATCGTGCGGCGTGGCCTGGCCATGATGATCGATGACGACCCGGGCCTGGAAGTGTGCGGCGAGGCGCCGGGCATTTGCGAGGCGCTGCGGCTGATCGGCGAGCTGAATCCGGATCTGGTCGTGATTGATATATCGCTCAAGGACGGCAGTGGCATCGAGCTCATCAAGCAGATCAAGGCCCAGAACCCGGCCATCAAGATGCTCGTCTCGTCCATGCACGAGGAAAGCCTGTTCTCCGACCGCGCGCTGCACGCCGGCGCCAAGGGCTACATCAACAAGCAGGAAACCTCGGACAAAATCGTCGAGGCGATCCACACCATCCTGAACGGTAAAATTTACCTGAGCGACAACATGACCGAGCGCATGCTGCACCGGGCGGTGTATCCGGAGCAGGCGCCCGTGCAGTCGCCCGTCGATAGCCTGACCGACCGCGAACTGGAGGTGTTCACGCTCGTCGGCCAAGGGA
>JAJFUE010000052.1 GCA_021372575.1 bacterium
GCACGGAATCCCCCGGTTCCGTGCGGTTTTTCATCATTCATCTTTCATCATTCATATTGGCACGGCCGCTCGCCGTGCGTTATCATTTGCAGGCGGATTGTTCGCCGTAACCCGTTCCGCTGTGGATGACCCATGACCGAATCGCAACAGACCACTCCCGAACCGAAACAAGCCTCCGCGCCGACCGTCCGGCCGGCCGTCCTCGACGACGCCGAGGCCCTCTACGAGCTGATCGCCGAGGCCTCGCGCACCACCACCGTCTTGCCGCGCGAGCGCGAAAACATCATCCAGAGCGTCCGCGATTTCGTCCTCGTCGAGTTCGAGGGCCGCATCATCGGCTGCGGCGCGCTGGCCCTGTTCACGCGCACGCTCGCCGAGGTCCGCTCGCTTGTGGTCGCCGCGGACTGGCGCGGCCGCGGCGTCGGCAGCCTCGTCGTCGGCGGCCTCGTCAAGGAAGCGACCCGCCTCGGCGTGCGCCGCCTGTTCGCCCTCACCGACAGCCCGCATTTCTTCGAGCGCAACGGCTTCAAGCGCGTCGCGAAGGAATCGCTGCCGCACAAGGTCTGGAACGATTGCGTCTTCTGCCCCAAATTCCTGCATTGCACGGAAGAGGCCGTCGATATGATCCTGTCGCCGATCAACGAGCCAGGCAACAGCCCGAGCGAGCAAGGAATGCAGTAGCCCGAGCGTGAGCGCGGGACAAGCGCAGGTTTTTCGATTACGATTACGAGCACGAGCACGAGCACGAGCACGATTATATGACCGACCGACCCGACACCGACACCATGCCCCGCGTCCTCATCGTCGATGACAACGCCAGCTACCGCGACGCGTTCCGCCGCAACCTGCTCCTGCAGGGCTACGAGGTCGCCGAGGCCGCCAACATGGACGAGGCGCTCGCGCAGCTCGGCGAGCACGCCGCCGACGTCGTCGTCACCGACCTCTCCATGCGCCACCCCACCGAGGGCCTCGACCTCATCCGCCAGGCGCGCTCGATCAACCCGCACCTGCCGATCATCATGATCTCGGCCGTCGGCACGTTCGAGGAAGGCGCCGAAGCCTCGCGCCTCGGCGCGCGCACCGTCATCAGCAAGAGCAAGATCGACGAGGAGATGGACAACCTGTTCCGCGCGATCGACCAGGCGTGGGCCGAATACCGCCGCAGCCTCGAGATGGCCGGCCAGATCGCCCAGTTGCGTCTCCAAGGCGAGACCGACGCCGCCCGCGCCGTCGAGGGCCTGCGCCAGATCGTGATGAAGTCCGACACCCCCGCCTCGATCAAATCCGAGGCCTACGACGCGCTCAGCGAGCTTTCCGCACCCGACTTCATCCAGCGCTCGCGCAGCGACATGGACCGCGCCCGCGCCGAGATCGCCGGCCGCGAGATTTTCGAGAAGGTCGATCGCAACCTCGCCGACGCCGTCACGATCTGGAACGACCTCGAGCAGCAGACCCGCGAGGCCCTGCGCACCGCCGAATTCCTCTACGTCCACGGCGAGCAGCTCGAATCCGGCGTCGATTTCTCGCGCTCCATCGGCTTCTCCTACTGCTTCGCCATCGAGAACGAGGTCAAATACCGCCTCCGCAAGAAATTCCAGAAATTCTTCGGCGACCCCAAAACGCTCGACCTCGTCCATTCGCTCCTCGAGCAGAACCGCAAGTCGATTTCGCTCTTCTACCACCAATACCTGCTGCGCGTGCAGCGCGAACACACGTTCGACATCACGATCGACAACGTCTATCAAACCCTCATGCGCCTCACCGAGCACCAGGGCCGCTACAAGCCCGACGGTCTCAAGGCGCTCGGCATCGTCCTCCTGTGCTTCGGCCGCTCTTACAGCTTCCGCAAGTTCAACCAGGAAGTCGCGGTCCGCAACCCGCTCGACCTGCACGGCATCGAAGACGCGGAAATGATCCGTTTCGCGCGCCTCCTTACCAACCTCCAGCACTATCGCAACCCATACATCCACCCCGAAATCAGCGAAATGGAGAAACTCTCCAACATCCGCCAAACCAGCTTCGATTGCCTCAACATCATGGCAAGAATTGAGTAGAATAGTGCTGAGTCCTGAGTCCTGAGTCCTGAGTAAATCCTACTCAGCACTCAGCACTCAGCACTCAGCACTTACTCAGCACTTACTCAGCACTCAGGACTCAGGACTCAGGACTAACTTAGATGGCAGGACTCATCGGAACACAGGGCGGGCCTTCGCGCCGCCAGAACCCGCCGGCTCCCGGCACGCTGCGCGTCATGCCGCTCGGCGGCGTCGGCGAATTCGGCAAAAACTGCCTTGCCCTCGAATACGGCAAGGACATGATCATCATCGACTGCGGCCAGAAATTCCCCGAGGACGACATGTTCGGCATCGACCTCGTCATCCCGGATTTCAGCTACATCGTCGAGCACGCCGACCGCCTGCGCGGCATCGTCCTGACTCACGGCCACGAGGACCACATCGGCGGGCTGCCGCACCTGATCCGCCAGCTCGGCACGTCGCGCATCCCGATCTACGGCTCGCGCCTCACGCTCGCGCTCGTCACGGCCAAGCTCTTCGAGCTCGAGCCCGACTACGAGCCGATCCTCATGCCCGTCGAGGGTTTCGAGCGCGGCAAGATGGGCGTGTTCGATGTCGAATTCCTGCCGGTTTCGCACTCCATGCCGCACGCGATGGCGCTCGTGATCGAGACCCCCATCGGCCGCCTCTTCCACACCGGCGACTATAAGCTCGAATGCGAGGGCGCCAACGGCTCTCCGCTCCCCGCGCCCTTCCAGCGCCTCGACCTCAACGATCCGTTCCTGCTCCTGATGGCCGACAGTACGAACGTCGATCGCGAAGGCTTCGCCCCGACCGAGGATCAGGTTCGCGAAGGGCTCGACCCGATCCTTTCCGCCGCGCAGGGCACGGTGATTATGGCCACGTTCAGCTCGAGCCTTTACCGCGTCCAGACCGGCCTCGACCTCGCCATCAAAACCGGCCGCAAGGTCGCCGTGTGCGGCCTCTCGCTCGAACGCAACTTCGCCATCGCCACCGAACTCGGGCTCATCCACTATCCCGATTACCTCGTGCGGCCGCTCGCCGAAGTCGTGCGCCTGCCGCCGCGCCAGCGCCTGCTGCTCTTCACCGGAACGCAGGGCGAACCCGAAAGCGCCCTCGCGCGCCTGTCGCGCAACGCGTTCAAGGGCTACCGCATCACCGAGGGCGACACCGTCATCCTCAGCTCGCGCATCATCCCCGGCAACGAAAAGCCGATCTGGCGCATGATCAACAACTTCTACCGCCACGGCGGCCGCGTCATCACCGAGCGCGACGCCCGCGTCCACGGCTCCGGCCACGCCTGCCGCGGAGAAATGCGCCGCCTCATCGACATCATCCGGCCGGGCTACTTCATGCCCGTTCACGGCGAGATGCGCCAGCTCATCATCCACCGCGAGCTCGCCGTCGAATGCGGCGTCCCCGCCGACCGCGTCCTGGTCTTCGAAAACGGCACGCAGCTCGAGCTCGCCAAGTCCGGCGCGACGCTCACGCCGACCGACTGGGCCGGCCAGGTCCTCGTCGATGGCCGCAGCATGGGCGGCGTCGAAGAAGTCGTCCTCCGCGACCGCAAATACCTCTCCGAGGACGGCATCGTCACCGTCATCCTCGTCATCGACCAGCACACCCACAAGATCATCGCCGGCCCCGACATCGTCTCGCGCGGCTTCGTCAGCGTCGAGGAAAACGAAAGCCTCCTCGACGATTGCAGACGCGTCGTCACCGAGGCCTTCGAGGAGTGCGATGTCGAGAGCCAGGAGCAATGGGACGTGGTCAAGACGGCCGTCCGCAAGGCCCTGCGCCGCCACCTCACCGAAGCCACCGACCGCTTCCCCGTCATCCTGCCGGTCGTCGTCGAAGTCTAACTCAGCAACTCGCTTCGGCTCGAAGCGACATTTTCGTTCGTGCTCGTGCTCGTAATTGTAATCGTAATCATGAGTCCCATGAGTCCCATAAGTCCCATTACTCCTATCCGTCCTATCAGTCCTATAGGTCCTATAACCCCATTCCTCCCATATTGACTGCCCGCCTTTTTTAAGCCAAAATCAGTTGCTGTGCTGTTGGTTGGCTCGTTGCATCGCCAATCGTCAATCGCCAATCCGGAAGGCCCCGTTCATGAACGAAGACGTTTTCCGCAAGATTCACAAGGTCATCATCGCCGGATCCGGTCCGGCCGGCCTGACTGCCGCCATTTATGCCGCCCGCGCCGACCTCGAGCCGATCCTGCTCGAGGGCCAGCAGCCCGGCGGCCAGCTCACCATCACCACCGAGGTCGAGAACTTTCCCGGTTTCTCCGACGCGATCATGGGGCCCGAGCTGGTCGATTCGATGCGCCGCCAGGCCGAACGTTTCGGCACGGCCATCCTGCCGCGCGACATCGTCTCGGTCGATCTCTCCGAGCGTCCGTTCCGGCTCAAGCTTGACGGCGGCCAGACGTTGCGCACGCACACTCTCATCGTCGCCACCGGCGCCCGCGCGCGCCTGCTCGGCATCCCGTCCGAGCGCGCCCTCATGGGCCACGGCGTCTCGGCCTGCGCCACCTGCGACGGCTTCTTCTTCCGCGGCAAAAAGGTCCTCGTGGTCGGCGGCGGCGACTCCGCCGTCGAAGAGGCCAACTTCCTCACCAAGTTCGCCTCGAGCGTGACGATCGTCCACCGCCGCGACGCGCTGCGCGCCAGCAAGATCATGCAGGCCCACGCACAGGAAAACCCCAAGATCGACTTCATGTGGAACTCCACGATCACCGAATTCCTCGGCGTCGAGGAAAAGAAGCTCCGCGCCGTCAAGGTTCAGGACACCGTCACCGGCGAGGTCCGCGAAGAGGCGTGCGACGGCGTGTTCATCGCGATCGGCCACGTGCCCAACACCGGTTTCCTCGGCGGCCAGCTCAAGCTCGACCCGTCCGGCAACATCATCGTCAATGACCCACGCACCGAAACCTCGGTCGAGGGCGTCTTTGCCGCGGGCGACGTCGCCGACAAGATTTACCGCCAGGCGATCACCGCCGCCGGCACCGGCTGCCGCGCCGCCATCGACGTCGAGCGCTACCTCTCGCACAAGAAGGAAGAAATCACCAGGCTCGAACAGGAATTCGCCGCCCAAACGATGTAAGCAAAGAACGCAGAGAAAATCTCATCCCCTGCATGCCGCGTTTGCCAAACGCGGCATTTCTTTTTCTTCATAATTTCAGAAAAAGTTCAATTCACGAAATACACGAAATGGATTCACGAAATTTCACGAAAAAGATCTCACCGCACGTGCCCTCAAGTGATTCGTGAATTTTATATCTTCTCTGCGCGCTCTGCTTGTCTCTGCGTCTCTGCGACAAAAATTTATGCGCTCGGCTGGGTTGTCATCTCATTGACCGAGTGATCGGCCTTGAACTCGAACACGCGGTCGAACTTCTCCAGATACCCGTGCTCGTGCGTGATATAAATGATCGTGATCCCCTGCTCGTGCAGTTTCCACACGCTGTCCAGAAATTCCGCGAGCGTCTTCTGGTCCAGCCCCGTCGTCGGCTCGTCCAGGATCAGGATCGACGGTTTCCTCACGAACGCCCGCGCGAGCATGACCTTCTGGCGCTCGCCGCCCGACAGCAGCCGCCCGTTCTCGCCGATCAGCGTGTCATACCCATTCGGCAGCTTCTCGATGAACGCGTCCGCGCCGGCCAGCCGCGCCGCCTCCATCACCATCTCGTCGCTGACCCCGTCTTCCAGGCTGAACGTGATGTTGTCCCTCACGCTGCGGTTAAACAGCACCGGATGTTGCGTAATCAGGCAGATATTTTTCGCCATCGACTCGAGCTTGATCCGCTCCAGCGGCGTCAATCCAATCCAAATTCTTCCGCCGGTCGGATCATACAGCCGGCACAGCAACTTCATGATCGACGACTTGCCCGCGCCGTTGGGCCCGATAATCCCGATGGCCTCGCCGCGCGCGATCGCGAGATCGACCGGCTTGAGCGCCTCGCGCTTGACCGCCGAGCGATTCTTCCGATACACCGTGTAGCTGAGCGACACGTTTTCGAACCGGATCTTGTCCCATTCGGTCGGGAAATCGACCGCGTCGTCCGCGTTGCGGATCTCGGGAACGCGGTCAAGCAGCTCGAAAATGCGCCGCGCCAGCGCGCGCGCCCGGTGCATGTTGACGTCCATCCGCATCATCGTCGTCATCGGCTTGTAAAACCGCGTCAGCGCCAGCATGAACGTCGTGAACACGCCCGCGTTGAGCGTCTTCGGGTCGTAGAACCAGACCATCGACAGCACGAACACGAGCAGCAACACGATCATGTTCAGCAGATCGACCATCGGCGCCACCAGCGACTGCGCCGCGCGCCGCGAGCGCGACGACGCAATGTAGGCCGCCACCGCCGGCTCCAAATACTGCTGCTCGAGCCGCTCCGCGCCGAAACTCTTGATCGCCAGAATCCCGTTCAGCCCCTGCGTCATGATGTCCATGACCTGCGACTCTTCGCTTAGCTCGCCCTTGAGCGACTGCCGCATCCACCGCGTCACGGCCATCGTCGGCAGGATCACGACCGGCAGCAGCACCAGCAGCATCAGCGACAGCATCACGTTGATGACGAGCAGCGTGCCGAACAGGATCAGCATCGTGACCGGCATCACGATGCGCGTCGAGGCCAGCATCGTGATCAGCGGCTGCATGTTGAAAATCTCGCGGTAACACAGGTTGAGCAGCGTTCCCGTCGGCGTGCGGTCGAAGAACGCCAGCTCCTGCCGCAGCACGTTCCCATACACCCTGTTCATCAAATCCGACGTCACGTTGATGCTCACGCGCGCCATCAGGTAGTTGCCGACAAACTGGATCAGGCCCTTGAGCAGGAACAGCACCACAAGAAACGCCGAATACACGCCGAAGAACCGGAGCCGCGACGTCTTCATCCAGTCATTGAACGCGTTCCACTCCGCAACAGCCTGATGATACGGCCGCGCGACCGACTCGTGCCCCTCGACCCACGCCACGACCTTCTTCTCGTATTTGCTGTCCTTGGATTCCTTGCCCTTCTGCTTGCCGACGACCTGTTCGGTCTTCGTGCCGGCCTGCGTGTCGAACGCGTACGAAATCATCGGATACAAAACGACGATCCCGGCGCCGGTGAACATCTGCGAGACGGCCAGGCAGATGTTGGCCATCAGGATCAGGCGGTGATACGACTTCAGCAGCCCCATCACGCGCCACAACGCGTTATCTTGAAGCGAAAAACGTTTGATGAAAAATTGGGCGATGGGATTGGTGCGCTGCTGATCCGCCATGCGTCCGGGCCACTCCAGACCCCACACTCTAAGCCCCGCCCCCACCCGCCGCAAATAAATTATTCTTCGAGAAGCCAAAAGCCAATGTGGGTCCGGCGCCCTCGCCGGCCACTTCTTTATCCTCTTAACCCGGCTCGCCAGATCCAAATCCAATTTCCAATCGACGCGGCCCGTCGGCTAAAGCCGGGTATATATTGAGCGGTTTCGCTTTAAGATTCCGAACGTTTTTGTTTCGCACTGAAAGCGTGATCTGGGAGCTGTGATATCCTGGCAATTCCTTGATAAATGCCCGCTTTAGCCGGCTGAATGGGTTGCCACCGGCTTCAGCCGGTGGTTCGAGGCTCATTTTTATAATTTTTAGCCGGCTTTAGCCGGCTTCTCGTTAACCGGCTTTAGCCATCAAATCCTGAAAACTATTGCCGGGACACCACACTGGTCCCAACAACCTCGCTCGACCCTGGGTTGCTGAACTCGGTTACTCTTTCAGGGTCAAATTCAATTTCCCACTTGCTCGCGCTAAACCCATATAAAGCCGACAGACGTTTACATTCCGCATTCCTTAATTCTCCGTCGCCTCCCGCATGTTGATCGTCAGCGTTCCGATCGGCGCCCCGGCGGGTGATGTGGAGATCCCGCTGCCGGACGACACCGCGAACAGTTTCACGCCCTCGACCCGATAGCCTTGCATATACGCCGTCAGTTGGGCCGTGCCGCGCACGCCGGACCAGAAGGTCTTCTGGAACGGCACATAAAATGTCCCCGGCGCGGAGCCGACCGTCTGGTTGTTGATGCGGATTTCGGCCCCCGCCGGAACGCTTTCGACGCGGATCGAGCGATACACGGCGTTGCCCTGGCTGTAGGCGGACGGCGCCAGCGGCGCCGATACCCCGACCGAAATCGGCGTGTGCGGAATCCCAACGCCCACCGAACCATAGGCTCCGCAGCCGGCCAAAACCAGAACCGCCCACGCAACCGGCACGCATTTCAGGATCTTCATGGCCTCGCACCTCGCAATATAGAATTGGCCGGGTTCGTCAGAACCCGGCACAGCATCCACTTTTCCGGTGGATTCAATTCTCGCTCAATTTTTCGGTCGGTGCAAATTTCAGCGCCTGCGAAGCCTTGCCGCCATCATCCCAAGTCCCATCGCCATCAGCGCCATCGTCGCCGGCTCGGGAATAATCGGGACTTCCTCGGGGAACGGGCCGCCGCCCGGAATGTCGCCGCCTTCATCCATGTTCTCGGGGAACTGGCCGCCCATCGGCAGGTCGGGCGATTTCGGATTGTGACCGTCGTCGTCATCGTCGTCGCCGTTATCGTCGTTCCAATACGGCCCGATCCCGCCGTACGGAACCGATTGAACCGGAGGCTTGACCTCGTAACCCTCAATCGCGTTCTTGAGCAGGTATAGCGTCGGCGTGCCGCCGGTCTTCCCGTATGCGTTATAGACTTTGAGTTCGAACTGGTAGAGCCCGGGGCCGTGGTCGTGCATGAACCCGTTGGCGACGCCCCCCTCGTCGAACAGTACCGGATCGCCATTGGGCGCCGTGCGCGCGACGTCGGGCGTCAGGTTGCGTTTGCCGAAAATCACCGACTGCGGCCCGAACGAGCGCCCCTGCTCGTCGTTCTGGTCCATCTTGTATTCGGGGCTGCGCGCGCCGTCAGGCGCGACCACGGTCAGCACCGCGAAATCCTTCAGGCCGATGTTGCCCGCGAACGGCTGGTCGATCAGCGGCTGGCTGTTCCACTCCTGCGCCTGCCGGTATTGGCTCCACGCCATCCAATTGGTCCTGAGCGGATCGACCCACATATGGAACTGCAGCGTCTTGATCAATTGAACCGTGCCGCTGGTGGCCACCGTTTCCTTCGTGGCGATCCTCAGCGTTTGTTCATCATTGGCAACGCAGAAGTTGCAGATGAGCGCAAACAAGGCGACGATGAAGCTGGCGCGGATGGTTCTCATGCGTTCAATTCCTACCCTCGGCAACCCATTTCGCCAATCTCGTGCCGTTTCGCGATGAGCCCTGAATATCCGGGAATTTCCGCGCCGGATTTCAGATTCAATTGTAATCTAAATAAATTCATGGATTCGCGTGATCGAAGCCAAACCAATGAAAAACCCCGGGACTGTAAAATATTGATGCCCCGGGGCCTTGGCAAAGCAACCGCTTGCATACTTTTGGAAAAAAGATTAAATGGTTTGCACCTCTACTCCGTCAACCGCAATACAATCGGCGTGATCGTCCGTTCGTCGTCGCCTTCGGGGCTCACCGCGTGCACCGGCAGGACGTGGAATCCTTCCGGCAGCGCAAACCGCAGCGAGAATGTCCCGTCCGGCGCCAGCTCGACCGGCACGTCCTGCACGGTCAGCTTCGACCCCGGTTCCGTGGCCCCGTAAAGAATCAGTTCGGTCGCGACCTGCAGCCAGTAGCCCTTCTTCTTTTCCGGCACGCCCACGCTTCCGGCCTGACCCATCAGGCTGCCGGGCTGGCTCATCAGGCTCCCCGGCTGCCGCAGTTCCATCACGCCCGGCACCGGCACCATGATGCTCCCCGCCTGGCGCATCATCGGCATCGGCAGCGGCGACATGACCGGAAGCTCGAACTTCTCGGCCCACCCGCGCAGCGCCTCGGCGCCTTCGCCAAACGGCACGGTTGCCGTGCCCTCCTGGACGGACATCATCATCGGCGGCCCCTGCATCACGACCAGGTTCGACTGCGCGATCGGCTGGAAATGGCCGTCCTTGCCGATGAACCCGATCTCGGCGCGCCACGTGCGCCCGCTCGGCGGCACCTGCACGGTCCAGCGCTCGGTGCTCGCCACGACGATCTGGCAACGATACGTTTCGCTCGCCTCGGTGCCGCCTTCGCGGTCATACATGCGCAGCAGCAGCGGCGGCGCCCCGCCCGGCTTGTCGAGCCCGTATTTTTCGCGATCGGCCTGCGAAATCGCCCAGAACGCGTGCAGCGTCTGCGGATCGCGCATCATGAGCACCAGCCGCGAATCGCTTTCGGCGGCGACGGGTTTCGGCGCGGACTTCATGGCGACGGGCTTCGGCGCATCGACCGCCGTTTCGGCGATCTTGGCGGATTTATGATTCGCGCGCGCAGCCGCCGGCCGGGTTGTCGGCGTCTCCTTGGCGACCTTCTTGCGCGGCAGGATCTTGGTGACCCGCTTGATCAGCCCGCCCAGTTTTCCGGTCTTGGTTTCTTTCTCGGCGGGTTTGGCCTTGGCGGCGCGCGCCGTCCCGGTTTTGGTCGCGGCGGCCTTGACCGGTTTCTCCTTCTTGGCCGTTTCGGCGCCGGCCTTGGGCTTGGCCACTTTTTTCTTCACGACGTCCTTTTCGGTAACCTTCTTCTTGGCAGCCATTTGTATTATCTCCAGGAATTGCGGCTCTCTCGCCGCTTGAAATCATGGTCATCACCGTGTGGGTGCGCTTCGCCACCAGACTTCAACTTCATCTCGTCGGGCATTTTTCAACTGGTGCTTTGATCATACTATATCCCGATCCAAAAGGCCGAACGAAAAGCGCGAACACCCTTTCACCCCTCAAGCTTCAACAACATCTCATAAAGGCACAAATAGAATATTCGCATCGAATCATTTCGGCAAGTATTCATATTCTCCGCGCCCTTGTCGTGCCAGCCGAAGGCTGGTGCTCATCCTCGTGCTCGTGCTCGTAATCGTGCTCGTAATCGTGCTCGTAATCGTAATCGTAATCGTAATCGAACGACCTATAAATCCCAACGTGTCACACGCCCCCCATCCACATCCACCCTCTTTTCTCGCTTGATCTCCCTCCCAGCTCCGCATACCGTTGCAGCATGGGTTTTTTCGGCCACCTCGCCGGCCGCCTGCGCGACCACTGGCGCCGCCACCGCGTCAATCATCTTCCCTTTGAGCACAAGGGCCGCGGCGTGATGCTGTTCAACGGCAGCACGTTTGGCCGCCCCGAGCACATCCACCTCGGCGACAACATCTATATCGGCCCCGAGGCCTACTTCCACGCCGACGGCGGCATCCATGTCTGCGACAACGTCATCATGGGCCCGCGCGTCTCGATCTTCACCTCCAACCACAAGATCGACGGCGCCGAGTGCCTCCCCTTTGGCGTCGAGTCCGAAATCGCCGAGGTCTGGATCGGCCCCAACGCCTACATCGGCGCCTACTCGATCATCCTCGCCGGTGTGCGCATCGGCGAAGGCGCGGTCATCGCCGCCGGCTCCGTCGTGACGCGCAACGTGCCGCCGCTGGCCTACGTCGCCGGCAATCCCGCGCGCATCATCCGCTGGCGCGACCCGAAGATTTACACCAAACTCAAATCCAAGGGGCAGCACTATCTGGACCTCATGCGCGGCTACGACATGCAAGCCCGCTACGTCCCCCGCCCCGCCCGCCCCGAAACCACGAAAGAAACCGAAGAGGCATCAAAGCAGCGCGCCGAAGTCAATATCGACCAATACGATTTCGAAGGGTAGGTCGGGTCTGTGACCCGACTCCGGATTCCCAAAAGATGGAATCACTTGACCCACAGTTCCTTTCGGACCTCGAAAAAGAAGCCCGCGTTCGCCGCTGGACGTGGCGCATCAGGTATTTCAAAGCCCCTTTCATCCTGACCGTCTTCCTGCTCGCGCTCATTTCACTGCATTGCTTTCTTCTAAACCGGGGATTCCGCTCCGATAACAAGGAGATCGATGAGTTCGCCGATTTCTGGACGCTGATCATCATCATCGCCCCGCTTACGATCCATGGTTACATCGTCATCCCGCGGCTCTTCACGCAATGCCGCCGCGTGATCACCGGCCTCGCCGAAGGCTATTCACCACGCGCCTTGGAAATCGCATTTAAATACGTCGAACGGAAATCGTTCTTTACCCAGTTCCGTTTTGCGCTCCCGATCTCCCGCATCATGCGGCGTTTCCTATACATCTTCTTCTCTGACGATGGCATCGGGGCTCATGTCTCGCCCTTGGAATTCAAGACTCTTTTCAGATCGATTTGGTGGAGCCGCGCTTTTGATTCATGGCTCAACCGACAATCGCGACCGGTCGATTTCAACTCTTATCTCGCCCATTTTCGATGCTCGCTTGACACGATCTGTGGTCCGTTCAAATTCGAACCGCCGATCGAGCCCGACTCCAGCGATCCAATCCCGATCCGCGAGGAACCGCCGATTCTCGCGCTCGTACCGATCGCGCAGATTCTCGGCCTTGAAATCATCCGCATTCAGAACCATCCACGATGGAGCCCGCTGGCCGGCGCCGATGGATTCCGCTTCGACCTGAGCCAGCTCGACCGCCGCCGCGTCCTCGAAATCACCGAGCGCATCATCGACATCCGTTGCCGGATCAGCGGGGTTTCAAGGGATCTCTACGCCAGCAACCGCACGGAAAAGCGGATCGACGACGCCATCAAACAAGCGAACCTGCCGACCGATTGGCCCAAGCGCCCGGTCTGGCAAATGCTCCGCGGCGGCGAATGGATCAATTGTGCGCCTCTTACCGACCTCGAACTGATCGAATTCATCAACGCGTTTCTCTACTTCTTCTACAAGCGCCCGTGGCAATGGGAGCCGTTCGACCACATCTGCCCCATCCGATCCGAAAACGGCCGCATCTTCCCCATCCATGTCACCTTCACCCCCGATCACGAACTCAAAATCGTCAAGGCGTGACTTTTTCGTGTATTTCGTGAGTGCTTTCGTGTATTTCGTGAACTGCAATGGAATCTGAATATGGTTCCGTGTATTCAGTGTATTCCGTGGTTTAAAAATTCTTCAGGTCAACCACGGAATACACGGACCACACGGAAAAATTCGAACTGAAAACGGGATGTTTTGAATGTTTAAATACCTGAGATTTCTTTCGCGGTTTCTTTCAGATGCGACTATCCCCCGTCGTGGCCTTGTCCTTCGCGATTTCATTCGCATGACGCTCATCCGCAAGCTGGGCCTCGCCCCCGTCGGCCCCGGCACGACGACCTTTGCCGGCCTCACGATCCATTACGGCGATTTCGAGATGATGTATGGCCTGCTCAAGGAAATCTTCATCCTGCGCATCTACGCCTTTGAAACCGACAAGCCCAACCCGCGCATCATCGACGCCGGCGGCAACATCGGCCTCGCCACGCTGTTCTTCAAATACCAATACCCCGGCGCAACCGTCATCACGTTCGAGCCCGACGCCTCAAATTTCGAACTTCTCTCCCGCAACGTCACCGACAACCACCTCGCGAACGTCGAGCTCCAGAACTTCGCCCTCCTCGACCGCGACGGCGAGACGAGCTTCTTCGTCCAGACCGACATCGCGGCCGGCGACGGCGGCGCCTCGACGATCGAGGACTACCGTTACGAGTTCCACAAGCGCGAAAACATCCGCGAGGTCCGCGTGAAATGCCGCACGCTGTCGCCGTTCCTCGCCGAGCCCGTCGATATGCTCAAGATGGACATCGAGGGGAGCGAAGAGCGCGTCTTCGCCGAGATCGATGACAAGTTTGGCGCCGTCGCCGCGATGAACATGGAATACCACTACATCGCCGGCACGAACCCGCTCTCCACGATCCTCGCCGCCCTCGAGCGCGCCGGCCACCGCTACCACCTCGTCAACCACCGCCGCGAAGACCTGACCGCCAACGCCAAATACAACGCCCTCCCCAAGACCTACGAACTCATCATCAAATCTGCGCGAGGTCAGTAGGTCGCTTTCATGCAGTAGCCCGAGCGTCAACGCTTGTCATTCACCAAATTCGTTGGCCCCAGTGGGGCCAAAGCAAGTAGCCCCCGGCGAAGCGCAGCGCCGCCGGGGGGTGGTCGGGCCGGTTTTTTGGCGCCCCGAAGCGGGCGCCCGCGACGCGGTTCGATCTTCAAGCCCCCAAAATACATAGTATGGTTCGGAGAACTTGTTCGACGAACCTACCCCCGGTAAAATCGGCATTCACCCAAGAACCGGTTTACCGGTTCGATCATGAAACCGAAATCTTATGCCCAATTTCCACACCCACGGCACCACTCCATTTCGCATCGCCGTCATCCACGGCGGCCCCGGTGCGGCCGGCGAGATGTTCCCCGTCGCCCGCGCGCTCTCCCCATCCTTCGGAATCCTCGAACCCTATCAAACCGCGACGACGCTCGACGGGCAGGTTTCCGAACTGATCGACACGATTCAACAACATGCGCAGCCGCCGGTCACGCTCATCGGCCACTCCTGGGGCGCATGGCTGAGCTTCATCGTCGCCGCCCATGCCCCGCGCCTGATCAATAAACTGATCCTGATTGCCAGCGGTCCCTTCGAAGATCGTTACGCCATCCAAATCCAAGCCACCCGCCTTGCCCGCCTCGCCACCCCCGAGCGCCTCGAATACGAATCGATCCTTGAATCCCTCTCCGCCCCCAACCCTCCCCAATCCGCCCTCGCCCGTCTCGCCGCCCTCTGCCGCAAAACCGACACCTACGATCCTCTCGCGGACTCCGCCATCGGTCCCATGAGTCCCATAGGACCCATCCTGCCCAGCTCAACCATTTTCCAATCCGTCTGGGCCGCCGCCGCCGAGCTTCGCCGCAGCGGCCAACTCCTCGCCCTCGCCTCGCAAATCCGCTGCCCCGTCGTCGCCATCCACGGCGACCACGATCCGCACCCGGCCGAAGGCGTCTCCCAGCCCCTCGCCTCCCGCCTCGCCGATTTCCGCTTCATCCTCCTCAAAAACTGCGGCCACACCCCGTGGCTCGAACGCCGCGCCCGCGAATCCTTCTTCGCGATCCTCAACGAATTGCTGAAATCCTAGCCCGAACTGCCATCCTCCCATCGGTCCCATCGGTCCTATCAGTCCTATCAGTCCTATAAGACCCACCACCTCCCTCTCGCGAAACATTCCCCGAACCGCACTTGCCAAGCCCCCCGCCGCGCGATAGAATCCACTGACTGGCCAAACGCTCGATCAAACCAACGGATCCGAAATAGAAACCCATATGGGGCATGCACCCACAAACCCGATTAAAGGCTGCGTCGTCATCTTCGACGACGAGCCCAACATGGGCCGCATTCTGGTCAAGACCCTCGGCCTCGAGGGCTTCCAGGCGCAGGCGTTTATCAACCCCGTCGAAGGCCTCGAGGCCCTCGGCAAGCTCCAGCCGGACGTGCTGCTGACCGACATGCGCATGCCGCAGATGAGCGGCCAGCAGGTCCTGCAGCGCATGCGCGTCGAGTGGCCGGACGTCCCGGTGCTGGTCCTGACCGGCTACGGCACGGTCGAGGGCGCCGTCGAGTCCATGCAGGCCGGCGCGTTCAACTACATCACCCAGCCCTTCGAGCCCGGCAACCTCATCGCCCAGATCAACCGCGCCATCGAACACCGGCGCATGCTTCAGGAAAACGCGCGCCTCAGCGAGCACCTCGGCGAGGCCCACGCCCCGCGCGAAATCGTCGGCGACTCCCCCGGCCTCGCCCGCGTGCGCGACATGATCACGCGCGCCGCCCCCACCGACTCCTCCGTCCTCATCACCGGCCGCAGCGGCGTCGGCAAGGAACTCGTCGCGCGCGCCATTCACGACCAGAGCCGCCGCTCCCACGGCCGCTTCGTCGCGATCAACTGCCCGTCCATCCCGCCGAGCCTCATCGAGTCCGAAATGTTCGGCCACGAACGCGGCGCGTTCACCGGCGCCGACCGCAGCAAGATGGGCCTCATCGAGCTGGCCGACCATGGAACGCTCTTCCTCGACGAAGTCGCCGCGCTGCCGGGCGAGATGCAGGTCAAGCTCCTGCGCGTCCTGCAGGAGCGCGAAATCCAGCGCGTCGGCGGCCTCAAGCAAATCCCGGTCGATATCCGCATCATCGCCGCCACCAACCCCGACCTCACCCAGGAGATGACCGCCGGCCACTTCCGCGAGGACCTCTATTACCGGCTCAACGTCATCCGCATCGAGATCCCGCCCCTGGCCGACCGCGTCGATGACATCGAACCGCTCACGAAACACTTCATGACCCGCATCGGCCGCCGCATGATGCGCCCCGAGATCGCCCTCACGCCGGCCGCCATGGAGGCCCTCAAGAGCTACAACTGGCCGGGCAACATCCGCGAGTTGGAAAACGTCCTCGAGCGCGCCGTCGTCCTGTCGCGCGGCCCGCTCATCGACGTCTCCGACCTCACCCTCGACCTGCGCCAGGGCGCCGAGGCCCCGGCCGAGGCCCGCCCCGAGGCCGCCCGCCGCTGGCCGATCGATTACCGCCAGGCCCGCGACCACTTCGACCGCGAGTACCTCCTCAACCTCGTCGATCTGGCCGGCGGCAACATCACACGCGCCGCCCAGCTCTCCGGCATCAGCCGCCGCAACCTCTATGAAAAACTCGAAAAGGTTGGCCTGGCCAACGACCTGATCAAAAAACGCGAGTAAGAAATTCCTTTGTCCGCCGCACGCGTTCCGATATCCTGAAAAAAAGGATCGGTCCTTTTAAAAAAGGTTGCATCGGAATCGGTCTGTGACATATGAGGAATTCAGGACCAACACGGTCCCGAACCCCTGGGGTTTGAAACAGCACACCGAATGGATTGGAGTGATGCCGAAAATTCTTCTGATCGATGACGATGAAATCGGCCGCGATGCACTGGCGCGCCGCCTGATGCGCAAAGGCTGGCAGGTTCAAACCAGCACTGACGGCGACGAAGGTCTCGACAAGGCGCGCTCATCCGCGCCCAACCTCGTCATCATCGCCATGAGCCTCGTGCTCCCCGACGGCTGGGAAGTGACCCGCCAGATCAAGTCCGACGGCGCATTGGCCAACGTCCCAGTCATGGCCATCCTCGAAGAGGACTCCCCAGACGAACGGGTCAAGGCGCTCGATGCCGGCTGCGACGACCTCGCCGCCAAGCCGATCCATATCGAACAGGTTGTCGAGAAAATTCAGCGCCTCCTTGATCGCCAGCCCGCCAGCTGATTTCAGCCTTGACCTGTGACCTTGCCGCCGCTTCAGTCGGCGCCGGCATGCGCCGATAAGGCGATGGGGGCATCCCCAACCGAAACCTGGCAAAGGCCGTCTCGATCATGATTCTCCTCGCCCGCTCTGGTGCTGTGTTCACCACCATTTTGTTGCTGCTCTCCTCCCGGCTCTGCTTCGCGCTCAACGCACCACCCGAAATCGACCTGAACGGCCCCGCCACGGGCGCAAATATCTCCGCCACCTTCACAGAGGACGCCGGCTTCGTCGAGCTTTGCCCCGCCGCGACCATCACCGACGACGGCACCACCCTCACCGAACTGCGCCTGAAAATGACGCCGCACCCGGAGGACATGTCCGAATCCCTGTCCGCGATCCCCATGGAGGGCCTCGCGGTGACCTACAACTTCGGCGCCGGCGAAATGCTGATCAACGGCAACGCCCCGGCCTCCATCTACCAGGAAGTCCTCCGCACGCTCGCCTACAACAACGCCTCGCACACCCCAACGCCCACGACCCGCGTGATCGAGGTTGTCGCCAACGACGGCACGAACCTCAGCGCCGCCCGCACGATCACGGTCACCGTCGTCCCGGTCAACGACAAGCCCGTCGTCGATCTGAACGGCTCGAGCTACGGCGTCAACCAGACCGTCTCATTCTACCCGGGCGGCCCGGTCACGATCGCACCGGCCGGCGCCCTCACCGACCCCGACGGCGGCTCGCTGACTTCGATGACGCTCACGCTCGCGCCGCGCCCCAACGGCGCGCTCGAGACCCTGTCGGCCACCGGCGGCGGCGGCGTCACCGTATCCTACAACGCCTCGACCGGCGCCCTGTCCCTTAGCGGCACCGCGCTCCTGTCGGTCTATCAGTCCGCCCTGCGCACCGTCGCCTACAACAACACCGCCGCCACCCCCGACCCGACCACGCGCACGCTGACGGTCACGGCGCAGGATCCCGGCGGCGCCAAAAGCTCGGCCACCGCAAAGATCAGGATGATGGTCAACCACGCCCCGACCGGCATCACGCCGCTGTCGATGAGCATCGCGGAGAATTCACCCATCGGAACGGTCGTCGGCTCGCTCTCCACGCAGGACCCCGACACCACCAACACCCACGCCTACGCCTATGCCCTGCCCTACGCCAACGGCGGCAAGTTCTCCATCTCCGGCAACCAGATCAAGGTCGGCGCGTCCCTCAACTACGAATCGACCTCCACGATCATGGTCACCGTCAAATCGACCGACAACGGCGGCCTGAGCGTCACGAAGGACATCACGATCTCCGTGACCAACGTCAACGAGGCGCCGACCGACATCCTGATGATCGCGTTCCCCGTCAACAAGAACAGCGTCGTGAACGACCTCCTGGTCGCGAATCTCGCCACCATCGATCCCGATGCCGCGCAGGCCTTCGCCTACACGTTCACCGCGCCGAACAACAACGCCGGCGGCCGGTTCAAAATCGTCAGCGGCACGATCCGCGTCGCCAACGCCGCGCAGATCAAGGCCGACTCGCAGATCGATTACCCGGTCACCATCCGCTCGACCGACCAGGGCGGCCTCGGCTTTACGAAAAGCTTCACGATCCGCATCAGCAACTCCAACGCGGCGCGAAAGTGGATTGTCTATCAGTAGGAATCGGGATCAAAGCCCTCAAAGGTATGGGTCCCATGGGTCCCATCATTTGATCTCATACCTCGGCGGATTAAACCTGTCGCCCTTTTCGTCTTTTGGGTCCTTGATTCCCCTCCGTCCACCCCCAAAAAATCTCACTTTTTTTAAAGATTAAGTTTCCTAAGGGCCATAAGGGTCCGTAAGGGAATCGACTTTTTCGAACATTTTGGTTTATCCTTCCCGCGTCAGTTCGGGCTCCC
>JAJFUE010000067.1 GCA_021372575.1 bacterium
GGCCCGATGTTCTAACACTTGCGCCTGAAACATCACGTTCGGCCCCGAGGCCTCGGCTTCGGGGCTTTTTTCTCGTTTCCCCAGTCCTCCAAGGACGAAAAAAAAGCCCGGAAAGCCGGAATGAATCATATTTAAGAAATATCGATCTTAAAGTCTTATGTATAGATCGAAAACATTATCGCATGATCATCTATAGCTCATTGATAAGACAAGGTTTGTCCGTTCCTGAAAATAATCATACATGGGGCTCATATTTATCTTGCGTTCTGCCGCCCAGAACATAAAATAGGCCGAACCCCGATGAATCATCGGGAAAAGTCCTACGGATCGGCAGGACCCGGGAAGTGAAGACGCCAGACAATCCTTTCCACCGCAGCCTTTGGCGCCGCGCCGCGTGGATGGTCCTGCCCGCGATCCTGTGGATGGCGTTTGCCGCCGGCGGAGCCGAGAGATCGGCCGCCGCGCCGGCAGTCCTGGCGGCCCCGACGGCGGTCGTGGCCGACGTGTTGCGGCCGAAAGTTTATTTCGATTCCGCCCCGCAAATTCACCTGACCCGCCATTTTGAACTCGTCAACGGCCGCGGCAACGCGTGGACCGACCGCATGGGCGACACGCTCGAAGATCTATACGGCGCGTTCCGCCGCGACATGGCCGAACTGGGATTCGCGCTCAGCGACCCGGCCGAGCCGTTGATCTGGCTGTGCTTCGACAACGAAAAAGCGTTCAGTGAATACGCCCGCGTGGCCGATTCCTTCAACCCGGACTGGCTGCGCGAATATTACTCGCCGCGGACCAACCGCGTCGCGATGCTGGGGGCGGGGGCGATGGCCCGCACGGTCGCCGACACGGATGGCGAACCGATCGATATCCTCCCGATATCGCACGAGTCCGCGCACCAGTTCTCGTACAGCACCGGTCTGTTCAAGCGCGGCGTGATGTATCCGGTGTGGCTGACCGAGGGGATCGCCATGAGCTTCGAGACCGACAGCGCAGCCAGCATGGGTCTCAACAAGTTCAACCTGCCGCGCATGAGGCAGCTCCTCAAGGCGCGGCGCGAAGGCCGCATGCTGCCGCTCGCGCAGCTGATCACGATGACCCGGTTTCGTCCGGACGAAGGCCATGACATCGGGGATCTGTATGCGCAGGCCGACGGTTTCTTCGCCTACATGCTGCTGAGCCGGACGCAGGCCATGCGAGGCTACATCGCGCGGCTTGGGTCGATGCCGCCGGGCCGCCGGTCCGCGTCGCAGTTGGCCGGCGAATTCACGGCGGCGTTCGGGCCTCTCGGCAAGCTCGAGGCGGCGTGGAACGCGCATCTGGAGAGCGTCGAGCAGACCTTGGAGCTTCGGGAAAAAATGAGCCCCGCGAATCCGTTGCCGGGACTCGCGGGGCTGGTTACGCCTGTCGTGAATCACTAAGGCCGCCCGCTTCACGCCAGGTCCTCGGTGCGTGGCTTTGCCTTGTTTGTTTCCCCCTGCGCCGTGGCGTTCCGCCACATGAGGATCGCCGTTCTCATCAAGGAATCCCTCAATAGCGACCCGGCTGCTGTTGTTGCTGCTGTTGCTGCTGTTGCTGCTGGCGCTGCATCTGGCGCTCCTGCCGCATCTGGTCGCGGGTTGTTCCGCTCGGGGGGACGAATCCGAGCGCTTCCCATTGCGGCTCAACTTTGTAAGCCGTGTACACGCGTTCAAGGTAGTTGCGGTCGGCCAGGTCAGGCTGCTGGTTGCTGCGGAACGTGAAGGCCAGCAGGCTTTCGCCGCTCGTCACCTGAAGCTGGGCGATCTGCCTGTTTTCCTGCGTGGTCACCCGGATGGACTCCCATGGCACGACGCTCATTTCGCGGGTGTGGTTGGGGACTTCATCGAGGGAGACGACGCAATAGATCAGCCGGCCGTTGTCGCAGTTCAGCACGCAATCCTTGATCCTGCCGATGTTGGTGCGGCCGGTCGTGCCGCGGGACTGTTCCTCCATGGAGGCCGCGGCCTCGCGGAACGTGATCGGGGTGGCGCTTTCAACGCGGGTTCCAATGATCCGGCTCAGCCTGCGGGTGTCGAACTGGGCTTTCTGGGCCGAGCTCATTTCCGGCCCTCGTTGCAGGGTGGTCTGCTGCTGCCAGGTGGCGCTGGCCTGCTCCGGCCATGACTCCCTGCTGAAGCCGGCGACCCTGCCGAGTTGATCCGTCGAGCAGCTCAACGTGAGTTGGACGTGTTCTTCCTTGTTCCAGGCGATCCGTTGCGACTGCATTTGCCGCTGTGACGCGCTCATCGGCTGAGTCGAGATCAGGCCCTGGATTTCGGATTCTTCCACGCTCGTCGTGTGGGTGGTGTGTTTCTTTCCCTTCAATGGCTGCATGCGTTCATGCGCCGTGCTCTGAACTTTGAATTCGGACCACGGGATGGCGACGAGTTTCTCGCCGATGCCGGCAACGCCGCCATGGGTCAGGACCGCATAACTGACCTGATCGCGCTGCGAGTTGAGAACCACGTCGTGAATCGTGCCGAGGTCCTCGCCCTGCGGGTTGGAGACCTTGGCACCGATGATCGATGAGCCGCGCGACAGGGCGACTTGCAAACCGCTCACGGCCTGCTGGCCCTGCATGCTGCCGGAGCTCGGGCTCATGCTGCTGCTTTGGCCGACATCACTGGAGCTGGCATAGACTACGGCGGCCATCGATAACAGGCATAACACTCCCAACAGTGTCCATTTTGTCTGCATAATGTATCCTTTCCCTTTCGATTCAAGGTTGGTGAAACGCTCGAACAAGCCACGCCGCATGTAAACGAACAGAATAGTGTGGCGCCATGCTTTGGAGAATCGGGGAAATGCCGAAATGGTTGTGGGGCGTTTCTGCAAAATCGAACGGGAACAATCAGGCGTTTTGTAAAGTTAACAAAATGAATTGCGCGTCATTAAGGGAAAGCGATAAACAGTTGCCATTGATTCGAGTGCATGCGGCAAAATCATCGAGGGAAAATCGCCATGCAGATGCGCAATATGTTGCTTATTGCAGTCACGATTGTTTCGGTCTGTGCCCCATACCGCGTTGGGGCGCAAAATTATTTGCAATTGACGCAGCCGATTTCCGGCAGGGCGATGCGCGCCTCGAGCGCCGATCCGGACTGGGATCATGGCAGCGCGGATTACCGCTCGATCGCGCCCGGCGAAAGCCTGCTTGTCGCCGATCTGGCGGGCCCCGGCGTGATCACGCATTTATGGATGACGTTCGCGAATCAGGCGGGGGAACTCCATCCCGGCAATCCCCGCGACCTTTGGTTAAAATGTTATTGGGACGACGAAACGACGGCGAGCGTCGAGGCGCCGGTCGGCGACTTCTTCGCGGCCGGCAACGGCCAACTGGTGGCGGTCGATTCGGCGATGGTTCAGATCGGCGGCAAGGGAACACCGCGCGCATACAATTGTTATTGGCCGATGCCGTTCGCGGGCCGCGCGCGCATCGTCCTTGAGAATCACAGCACCACCGAAACGATGACGAAGGTCTATTATCATGCGGACTGGATCAAATACGCAGTGATGCCGGCGAACACGTGCTACTTTCACGCGCGTTTCCGCATGGCGCGGCCGCTGCCCGCGGGAACCGATTTCACGATCGCCGACATCAACGGCAAGGGCCATTATGTCGGGACGGTCTTTTCATATTTCGACACGCCCGGCGCCGACTGGGGCGAAGGCGACGACCGCTTTTTTATCGACGGTGAATTGAATCCGTCGGTCGCCGGAACCGGAATGGAAGATTACTTCGGCGAGTCGTGGGGCTTTCACGCGCACAACAGCCTTTATCATGGCTACGCGAAATTCACGGACGGGGCGAGCATGTATCGCTGGCATGTCCTCGACCCGATTCCGTTCGAGCATTCGCTTCGGCTGACGTTCGAGAACTGGGGCGGAACGAACGGCGGGTATCCCTTTGAAGAAAAAACATGGACCGAGTGGTCGGCCGTCGGGTTCTGGTATGAGCAGCCGGTGGCGTTCAATGTGGTCGGCCGGGACGCCTGGCCGGATTTGAAATAAAAAAACACGCGTTGGGCATGAAGCTCAACGCGTGTTTGTTTCGTGGTTCTGTTTTATTCCTCGACACGCAGGACGAATGCGCGGCCGGAGCTGATCGGGTCGGCTTCGACGCGCGCAATCGCGCTCTGCACGGCGGCTTCGCAGGCGTCGTGCGTGACGATCGAGACGGTGGCCGGCTGATCGGCGCCGGCCGTGATGCGGTGCTGGATCATCGACTCGATCGAGACCTGCACGTCGGCGAGCGCGCGGCCGATCGTCGCCATCGCGCCGGGGCGGTCGGCGACCGAGAAGCGGATGTAATAATGCGTGCGCAGTTCGGTCATCGGCTTGATCGTGCGCTGGCCGACGGGGACCTGCAGGCGCGAATCGCGCCACGGGTTGAAACCGTTCTCGTCGGCGGCCAGCGCCATGAGGTCGCTGATGACGGCCGAGCTGGTGGCGTCGGCGCCGGCGCCGCGGCCGTAATAGAACGTGCGGCCGATGGGCCAGCCATCGACGCGCACGCCGTTGAAGACGCCGTTGACCTGGCCGAGCGGCGAGTCCATCGGGACGAGCGTCGGATGGACGCGCACCTCGACGCCGCCGTTGTTTTCGGGGCGCTTGGCGATGCCGAGCAGCTTGATCGCGTAGCCGAGTTCGCGCGCATACTGGATGTCAATTGATTCAATACGTGTGATTCCCTCGACATACACGTCCTTGAAGCGGATGTCCATGCCGAACGCGAGCGAGGACAGGATCGCCGTCTTGTGCGCGGTGTCGTAGCCCTCGATGTCGTAGGTCGGGTCGGGCTCGGCGTAGCCGAGCTTCTGCGCCTCGGCCAGCGCCGCGTCGAAGCTCAGGCCGGCCTCGCCCATGCGGGTCAGGATGTAGTTGCAGGTGCCGTTGAAGATGCCCATGATGCTCGAAAAAACGTTGGCCGGCAGGCCCTGCTCGAGCGTGCGGATGATCGGGATGCCGCCGCCGACGGCCGCCTCGTACAGCAGGCCGACGTTGTTTTTCTTCGCGAGCGCCATCAGCTCGGGGCCGTGCACGGCGAGGAGGGCCTTGTTCGCGGTGACGACGTGCTTGCCGGCCTCGAGCGCGCGCGCGACGAACGTGCGCGCCGGTTCCTCGCCGCCAACGAGCTCGATGACGACGTCGATTTCGGGGTCGTTGTAAATGCGGCCGAGGTCGCTCGTGAGCTGGTCGGGGTTGTAGGGCGCGTCGCGCTTGGTCGTCGTGTCCTTGTCGGCGATCGTCTTGATGACGATCGGCCGCGGCAGGCGCGCGGCGATGACGGCGCGGTTGGCATCGAGCGAGCGCACAACGCCCGCGCCGATATTGCCGAATCCGATCAGTCCGACGGTAAGCGGTTTAACCATGACAGCAGCCCTTTCGCCCACAAGATACAAGACGTTCCTTTATGGCGCTGCGGGAAGGGAATGTAAAGAAAATTGACATGCCCCATCAGTGCATGGCATTTTCGGCGAATGGAAACAAAGCGCACCGAATCGAGTAGAGATACATATGAGTTCCGGGCCGGCATGATAAGCACACCCCCTAATGCGGATAATACGGGGTGGCAGCCGCTGGACAGCACGGGAGTCGCAATTTTTAGGGAGAACAGATTACGGGCGTTCGCGATTTTCGTTTTGCTGGCGCTCGGTTTAAGCTTCATGCTTTCAATGATGAGGTTGATTTCCTGGAGCAAGTTCTTGATCGACTTTGCTCTTCTCTTTTGCCTCATGTTCGCAATGTTCGCTTGGATGTGGTGTTTTTGGCGAGTCATGTTCATTTCTCGGGATTGCATCATTCTGGAGCGGCAGTGGTATCGCGTATTGAGGGGCCTGCTCTCGTTGCTGATCCTGTGCCCATTGTTAATGCTCGCAGTGATAATCGACATCGTTCAAAAACATCCATCCCGCGATATGGTCGTTCTGGCCATTTTCTTCGCGGCTGCGGTCGTTATTATGTTCTTGTTGCAGGCGGGAATGGCTTATCTGGTTACGTGGACAGGCATTCGGATCCCGTATCATCATGTTCGGTTCTGGCGTGAAAAACCGGATAGGCATAAGAAAACAGACATTTTGTGCCTCTTCGGTCTGAAGAAATGGGAGTTTGCTTGCGAAAACGGTAAGACCGTGAATAGCGACAGTGGTTTCGCAGTGTTTTTCAAGGATGTAGACCAGAAATAGTGCCGCGATTCATCAGTGGATTGACTCGTTTAGTAATCGCGCGATGGAGCCTCGCCGGCGATTCGACTACTTGATGTTTTTCAGCGCCGGGTGATTTGGCGGCAGGATGAATTGGAAGGACGTGAACATGCTGTATCTTCCCGCGTTCGGGTTTGTTCGATTGCCGAACTGACGAATGTTTTGGCTGGTCAGGATGACAACGTACATGCTGTCCTTGCCGGGCATGATGGGCTTCGCATTGATGACGATATTCTTGTTCGAGAAACAATCGTAAAAGAACGAATCGGAAGAGGCTTGCGCGGGAACGGGTTTGGCTTGCAGCAACTCGACGGCAGCCGCCTCCAGGCGCGAATACTGGATCTGCTCGAGCATGGAAACAACAGAATCCGAGCCATGAATATTGTCGGGATCGAACGGTTGCGTGCCGGTGTGGCCCGCCAGATCGCTCCACGAATGGAACGACTCGGCGGCCGCCGACGCTTCGGCCAGCCACGAGGTTTCGCGCTTCAGTTTTTCATCGCGGTTCCAAAGGAGCGAGATGGTTTTGCAGTAATCTGGCAAATTCATCCCCAGCGGCGGTGTGCGCTGATGCTGTTTGTAGAGGTCGTAAGCGCCTGTCCACGATGATGAACTCTCGTAATACTGCCGCGACAGCCATGCGGAGGACTCGAAGAGCTCGCCGGCAATCGATGAAATCTCGGGCGCTTTGCGATGCGCGATGAGTTCGGGATCGATCGCATTGATCAGTGAACCGTAACGCTTGTCGTAGAGTGAATAGAGATGGAGCAGGTTTTCGGTCGCGCGAGTAACCGGTTGATCGCCGGGATGCGGGTAGTCGTGGAATTCCAATGAAAATGGCGCGGCGGGGTCGAGCACGTAAAACATTTTGGCTGCGTCCTCGAAATGCCGCTTGAGCAGCTCGGGGGTCTCCGCGTCGAGCATCTGTTTTCGTGCGTCGGGCGAAAGGTTGATAAGTTCGGCATAAGGACGCGTGAGAAGCGATTTCTTGTCGCCGTCCATCAGCATCCGGCCGATGTCGTAGCAGATTTGCACGTGTTTCGGTTTATGAATGCGTGCGGAGCGCGAGATGGTCATGCGGTGGTCGTAGTATGTGCCGAGCTCGCGCGCGAGACGAAGGATTTCGGCGCGGGCCTGTGTGTCGGTCGTGAGCTGGGAACGGCTGCCGAGCCGGTCGATCGCCGCGATCAGGTCGCGGTAAGTCTGGTCGCAGCGCGCCTGAAGCACGGCGGTCGTGGTGGTGTCGTTCGACGCGCTTTCCTCATGGCCCTTGAGCGCCTCGCGGCTGTGCTCGACAAATGTCTCGATGCGGGCCTGATCGGCTGAGACAGCCCGGGCGTCTTCTTCGCTGAGCGGCTTGGGATTCAGGCGCAGCACCGCCATGACCAAAGCGATAAATCCTAAAAACAGCGCGCACAAAACCCACACAAAGAGTCGTTGCCTAAAGGAACGTTTGGAAGACATAAATCCGCCAACCTCCACAAGTCTAAACAATAGACGCAGCACGATCGAAAAAGTTTTGTGCGAAATCTAAAAATTCAGGACGCGCCAAAACTGTTCGAGGCGTTCCATCTGCTTTTATCTTGCGGCGCGGCAGCGGGTTCGGAAAAAATACACCTGCAAACAAACATGGCCGCCAAATTTCAAAATGCCGCGTTTGATTACAGCTTCGCCGTGTTGGCCGTGGCGATCGCCACTTATTTGCGGTGGTGGCTCGAGCGGTTGTTCGGCCCGATGCCTATCTTTGTGACGCTTTATCCGGCCGTCCTGCTGGTCGCGGCGATTGCCCGCACCGGGGCCGCCATCCTGTCTATCGCCCTGGCCGCGCTGGCCGCCGATTATTACTTTATCCCGCCGTATGGCTTTGGCATTGAATCGCCCAACGACATGGCCGCGACCGCGATCTTTACGTTAGCGAACGTGTTTCTCTGTCTGTTGATGATGCGGATGCGCCGCGCGAACTGGGAACGCGCGGTCGCCACGACCCGCGCCGAGGCGCTGCGCAAGGCAAACGAGGAACTGAACCGGCGCGTCTATGAACGCACGGCGCAGATCCGCGCGCTCGCCCTCGAACTGGGCCGGGCCGAGCAGCGCGAGCGCAAGCGGCTGGCGCAGGTCCTTCACGATCATCTTCAGCAGTTGCTGGTTGGGGCCAGATGGAACCTGGACGCGGTGCGCGGCCGCGCCGGCAAGGAGGCCGGCGGGCAGCTCGATGCGGTGGAAAACCTGCTGAACGAGGCGATCGCCGATTCGCGGTCGCTCGCGGTCGAGCTTTCCCCGCCCGTCCTGCGCGAGTCCGGCCTCGTCGCCGCGATGAACTGGCTCGGCCGCTGGATGGCCGAGAAGCACGGGTTCAACGTCGAGGTCGAGGCCGGCGACGAAATCCCGCCGGACACCGAGGGCATCTGCGTCCTGCTGTTTCAATGCGTGCGCGAACTTCTGTTTAATTCCGTGAAGCACTCCGGCGTGAAAACCGCTTCCGTTCGCATCGTCCGCGCCGGGAACGAGCTCCAAATTACCGTCGCGGACAATGGGGCGGGCTTCGATCCCGCGAGCATGCAGGACGGTTCAGGCAAGCCGGGCTTTGGGCTTTACAGCATTCGCGAGCGGATGCTTCTCATCAGCGGTCGGATGGAGATCGAGAGCGCCACCGGCCGCGGCGCACGTTTCACGTTGTTTGCCCCGATGCCGGCGCCGGCCGCGCCGAAGCAGACCAGCGCGGCGGCAAATTCCTAAGCCGCATGAGTTTGTGTCAAATACACTCCAAGCCTCGCCGGATCCAAATTGTTATTCAGATGGGGCCGAAAAAGTTTTTGCTTCAGGAAGAAAAATGGCCGGCGAGGGCGCCGGCCCCACATCGGCTTGCAGCTGATGTTCGCGAACAGCCAAGCGCGATGTGGCGCCGAGCGCTTCGCCGGCGATTTTTTATTGGTTTTATTGACTGGCGTGTCGCGGATTGAAATAATCCGACCAGACGCGAGGATTCGTATTGAAGGAAGGGATAACTGCTCTATGGGAAAGTATGAGGGAGAGCCAGAACCTCATTCGACGGAAATTCGCGACTTGGCGCCTTGGCAAAATCTGGACTATGAAGCCGTCGAAATATTCAGAAGAAATAGATTTCGCATCCTGGTGATTTTCGGGTCGTTCGCATTCTTTCTAAGCGTTATTTTTTCCATTCAATATCCGTCACCATTCCGGGTCTTTTTCGCGCAACTGATTCTCTCGATGTTTTTATGGATCTCGTGCATTGGCGTGCTCTTCAGCATCACGCGATTCATATTCGTGTCGCACGATGCAATCGTAAGGGAACCGATTGCATGTTGGATTATCCGACTCGTTCTTTTGGTTCCGATTTTGCCGGCTTTGATGGCATTCGCGGTAGCAATCGATATGATCCATAAGTATCCATTCCCGACCGGTCTGGTTTCGGTCTGCATGGCAGCGATCGTTCTCGTATACATGATTCAGGCAGGGATGCTTTTTCTTGCCTTCCGGATCGGCAGACGCGTTCCGTATTCGCGTGTTCGATTTTGGACCGACAAACGGGACATCGTCTGCATGATTGGAACAAAAAATTGGGAATTTGATTGCGTCGATAAAAACCTCGAAGGCTGCGCGATTGCTCCAACCGTTTTCTTTGTGTCCGGCGTGTAGTTATTCTGATTCCTCTTTCATGCCAAACCTCGTTCTCTTGCTTTGATTCTTATTGGCGGGTTTAGTAAGCTGGCTGGAATCCTTTTGGGAGGATGCCGTGATGAGGTCCAGGCTGTTCGTTCTGATTGCGCTTGTTGCGACGTTGGCGACGGGGTGCATTTCGCTGTCCCAGCCGTTCGATCGGGGCAAGCTCCACCGCGAGATCGTCAAGCAGGCTGACCACTGGTACACGACCGACCAGGTGCTGCTGATTCCGTTGAGCGGGGTGGTCACCGAGGGGAGCATGCGGTCGTATTTGGGCGAGCCGGGGATGCTGATTGCGCTCAAGGACCGGCTCGATGTCGCGCGCAAGAACAAGCTCATCAAGGCGGTCGTGATCCGCATCGACAGCCCCGGCGGCACGATCACCGCGGCGGATTTGATTTACCACGAAATCGTGGAGTTCAAGAAGGAAACCAAGCTGCCGGTGGTCGCGATCCTCGGCGACACCGCGGCCTCGGGCGGGCTTTACGTCGCGATGGCGGCCGACGAGGTGTATGCGCTGCCGACGACGCTCACGGGGTCGATCGGCGTCATCATCCAGCTGCCGGGGATCAAACGGCTGAGCGACAAGGTCGGCGTCGAGATGCGCACGATCAAGTCCGGCCCGCACAAGGACCTCGCGTCGATGTGGAACGAAATGTCGCCCGACGAACGCGCCATTTTCCAGAAGATGATCGATCAATATTACGCGCGGTTCCTGGGAACGATCATCGCGAGCCGCGCCAAACACGGCCTGGAAGAGAGCAAGCTGCGCGCCATCGCCGACGGCCGCGTGTTCAGCCCGGAAGTCGCGGTGGGCGCGAAGCTGATCGACGGGATCAAGTATCCCGAGGCCGTGTATGATCGCGCCAAGGGGCTCGCGGACATTAAGGACGCGGAAATCATCAGCTACGAATATCCGAACAATTATCGCGGGAACATTTACGCCAGGGCGAACGATGCGAAGCCGACGGCGGACGTGAACCTGATCAACATCGACCTCGGGCTCGGCGATCAAGCCGCCCCGCACTTCCTTTACATGTGGAAACCCTGATGACGACCAAGCAGCAAACCGTTGATGCAACGATTCAAGGGCCGGCGGGATTCGTCGCCGGCGGAGTCTGCGCGGGCATCAAGCCCTCGGGCCGGGCCGACCTGGCGGCGATCCTGTGCGAAAGGCCGGCGACCGTCGCCGCGATGATGACGCGCAACAGGTTTTGCGGGGCACCGGTGACGGTCAACCGCGAGCGCGTTACGAAGAGCTCCACCGCGCGCGGCGTGATCGTCAATTCGGGCATCTCGAACGTCTGCACCGGCGCCGAGGGCATCGAGGACGCGCGCAAGATGGCGCGCCTGATCGAGCTCTCGACCGGCTCCGAGGACGAAAGCTTCCTTGTCGCCTCGACGGGCGTCATCGGCGAGCGGCTCCCGATGGACAAGATTGCCATGGCGACGCCGCAACTGGTGGCTTCGTTGTCGGCGTCGGGCTTCGGCCTGTTCGCGCGCGCGATCATGACGACCGACACGGTGCCGAAGATTTCGCGGCGCACGGTCGAGGCCGACGACAACGGCCCGGCCGCCGTCGTGCTCGGCATCTGCAAGGGCTCGGGCATGATCGAGCCGAACATGGCGACGATGCTTGCGTTCATCACGACCGATTACCCGCTGACGCCGGAGCTTGCGAAGGAGTCGCTGGCCGTGGCGGTCGAGCGCTCGCTCAACCGCGTGACGATCGATGGCGACACCAGCACGAGCGACACGACGATCCTGCTTTCGAGCGGGATGGCGTACGAACGCGAGGACGCGTCGGCCGCGAGCGACAAGCGGTTCACGGCCGCGCTGACCGAGGTGTGCATCGATCTGGCGCGGGCGATCGCGCGCGACGGCGAAGGCGCGCGGCACCTGATCACGATCGACGTCGTCGGCGCGGAAAACGAGGCCGACGCGCACCGGATCGCCAAGACGGTCGCCAATTCGCCGCTTGTCAAGACCGCGATCTTCGGGCGCGATCCGAACTGGGGGCGCATCACGGCTGCGGCGGGGCGCTCGGGCGTGGCGTTTGATCCCGACGCGGTCTCGCTCGAGCTGCAGGGCCGGTTGATCTTCGAGCGCGGCCGGCCGCGGTCGTTCCCGCGCGCCGAACTCATCGAGGCGCTCGGGCGCGATGAGGTCGATATCCGCCTCACGGTCGGCAGCGGCCCCGGCGCAAGCCGCGTCTGGACGTGCGACATGACCTACGACTACATCAAGATCAACGCGGAATATACGACGTAGGGTTTTCCATTTTCATGGGACCTATGGGACTCATGGGACCTATGGGAAAGAGCGGTGTGCCTACCTTCAAGCCGGCTTGAAGCCGGCTGAATGAGAAGATAATATCGAGAACACCCCTGCTGAAGCAGGGTGCAAAGAGGTGTCGGCTGAAGCCGACAATTTTTCATGCCGAGCCACAAGCACAGGACAAAACGCATCGTTTCGCATGAAGCCAAAATCAGCCCCCAATCGCCGCGCGCGCCGTTCGACTGGTTCGCGTGGTGCATTGCCGGAGTTGGCGGGCTTGCGGGGGCGCTGGCGTTCGTGCCGGCGGGGTTATGGTGGCTCGCGCCGATTGCGCCGCTGTTTTTGTTCGAGACGCTGCGGCGCGCGCCGACTCCCGGCGCCGCGTTCCGGCGCGTGCTGTTCGGCGGCTGGGTTCTTTATTTCGGCGCGATCCAGTGGCTCATGACGATCCGCGAATACGCGCCGGTCCAGATCCTCGCGATCGGCGGGATCGTATTGCTTGCCTTGTATATGTCGCTGTGGATCGCGCTGCCGCTGTGGGCGGTGCGGCGCTGGATGTGGCCGCAATCGGCCGGCATACAGCTGTGCGTGTACGGATCCGTGTGGATCATTTCGGAGTGGATCCGGACGCTCGGCCGGCTCGCGAATCCGCTCGGCCTGATCGGGCACGCGTGGGCCGGGCAGGCGTGGGCGATCCAGATCGCGTCGTGGCTCGGCGAACTCGGCGTCAGCCTCGAGATCCTGCTCATTGCGGGCGTGATCGTTTACTGGCTGCACTCGATCCGGCAAAACAGGAAGGGCCCGATCCGGTTCGCGTGCGCCTGGACGCTGCTGCTGATCGGCATCCTGGCTTCGGGGCACTATCAGGAAACCAGGTGGCGGCGCATTTCCGAGGAGTCTGTCGCGCCGCAAAAACCGCAGCTTCATGTCGCGATCATTCAGCCGAACATCAACCAGTGGCTGAAGCTCGCGTCGTATTCATATCCCGACGAGAAGGTCCGCGTTGCGTTGTGCAACGACATCGCGACAAGCAACACGAAGCTCGTCATGGGCAACCGCGAGCACGAGTGGCAGTTTGTATTGATGCCCGAGACCGCCTACACCGAGCCTGATTTTTACAGCAATGACGCGGCCAAACGCGTTCCCGAACAGCTCGCGAAGACGGCGCAGGTCGATATCCTGTTCGGCGCGGACCGCAACATGGAGCCGCTCGGCAAAAAGGGGATTTATAACAGCGCTTACCTGGCACGCATGGACGGCACGCTCGACACGACCATCTACGACAAGATGCGGCTGGTGCCGTTTGGCGAGGCGCTCCCGTACTTCGACATGATCCCTGGATTTCAGGACAGCGTCGTGGGGATCGCTTCATTCAATGAAGGAGTCACGCCGGTGCTGTTCGAGACGCACGGCATGAAATTCGGCGTGCTGATCTGCTTCGAATCGACATTCAGCCAGATGGGGCGCATGTTCGCGCGGCGGGGCGCGGACTTTCTCGCGGTGATCACGAACGACGCGTGGTACGGCATGAGCGCGGGTCCGCGCGCGCATTTCAACCTGTCGCTCCTGCGCGCGGTCGAAACGCGCCGCTGGATTTTGCGCGCGGCCAACACGGGGATCAGCGCGGTGATCACGCCGGCCGGGACGATTCAGCAGGAGATCGGGCTCGGCAGGACGGGAGTGATCGGGGCGTCGATTCCGCGGACCGGCAACGATCGCGTGACGTTCTTCATGCGGTTCGGCAACGCCTGGCTGATCGGCGCGTGCGTTCTGATGCTGGTGATTGCGCTGTGGCGAAGGCGAGGCGCGTAGGGAGTGGGCCTTATGGGTCTTGTGCGTCATACAAAGATGGGACCCACAGGATCCATGCAACCTCGCGCAAATCGTGTGTGCGCGAAAAGCTTGCGCCGCAATGTCAACCAATATCGGCGCGCAAAAAATTGATTCCACAAAATGTGTTTTTCAATGTTGACTTGGTTGCGCATGGTGGTGGAAATTAAAACGCATACGGCCTAACGGGAGGGCTGAGTTTACAAAGATTCTGCTGCGCATGTTGATGAAAACAGCAGGGGTCGTGTTGGTGTCCGTTCGCGCGGTCGGTCCTCCCCAACGATATATCGGCTTCCGGGCAAGGAGCATTACATCATGGTTGACGTACTTCCATTCGTGGGCACGCGTTACGGCGCGCAATTCGATCAAGAGCTGTCGCGCCTCGTCACGCCGCCCTACGACGTGATCGACAAGAAGCTTCAGCAGGAACTTTACGACCGCCATCCATACAATCTCGTGCGCATCGACTTCGCGAAGCCCGAGGCGGAGAACTCCGAGTTCGAGAACCACTACGCCCGCGCCGGCGCGCTGTGGCAGCAGTGGAAGACCGAGGGCATCCTCACCGAGGAGCCGAAGAAATCGTTCTACGTCTATGAACAGGAATTCGACCTGCCCGACGGCCGGCGCGTCGTGCGGCGCGGATTCTTCGGCGCGGTCAAGCTGCAGGATTTCAGCGAGGGCGGCATCCGCGCGCACGAGCAGACGTATTCGGGGCCGAAGGCCGACCGCTTCCGCCTGATGCGTGCGACCAACAGCAACATGAGCCCGATCTTCTGCCTCTACGACGATGCGGCGAAGGTCGTCGATAAGACCCTTGCCGCCGCGATCGAGGGGCAGGCGCCGCTGGCGGCCGAGATGGACGGCATCACGCACCGCATGTGGATCGTCAACAAGGCCGCGACCGTGAACACGCTCGTCAAGGCGATGGCCGACCAGACGCTGTTCATCGCCGATGGCCACCACCGTTACGAGACGAGCCTGCTGTATCGCGACGAGATGCGCGAGACGTTCGGCCGCCGCAACGGCCGCGCGCCCTACGACTACGCGATGATCTACATGAACAACATCCACGACGAGGGCCTCGTCGTCCTGCCGACGCACCGCATCCTGAGCACGGAAACGTGCATCGGAGTCGAATGCGCCGACGCGATCGACGACATGAAAGAGTTCTTCGACGTCACGCAACTCGAGTTCAACGGCGACGACATCGACAACGAGGCGCGCCGCTACACCGAACTCCTCGCCGCCGCCGGCAAAAAGAACCTCTCGTTCATCGTGATGCTGCCGAAGGGCCGCGCGTGGCTGGCGACGCTCAAGAAGGACGCCAACCTCGACGAGATGATCGACGATGAGAAGGTTCCGCGCGCCGTCAAGGAACTCGACGTCACCGTCCTGCACCGCTACCTGATCAACCAGGCGACGCTCGGCAACCCTGAGATCGAGCTCGACCACGACGACGTGCATTACGTCAAGGATGCCGCCGAGGTGCTGCGCTGCATGAAAACCTGCAAGTACGGCATCGCGTTCCTCCTGAACCCGACCAAGGTCGAGCAGGTCTGCGCGATCGCCAGGCAGGGCCTGCGCATGCCGCAGAAATCGACGTTCTTCTATCCGAAACTCCTCACCGGACTTGTCATGCGCGACTTGAATTCGCCGTGGTGATTAACGCCCAACCCGCGGTTCCGGAAATGGCCACCCAATCGGGTGGCCATTTCGATTTGCCTCGAATCAATCACAATGCGTTCAAGCAGGAATTAAACTGGACGGCTTGGCTAAACAGATATATACGTCTTTTGAAGGGTGGGAAATTCATTTGAGAGTCGGCCGATGAAGCGGTGGCTTTATTCGATTGCAGCCTTAGCTGTCCTGAGTCTGGCGCCGCTTGCGCATGCCGAGCATCTGTGGACGGAAGTCCCGCAGCAGACCGCGCGCTACGCGCCGTGCGACTTGAAACACCCGAAAGCCGCCTATTTCAAGGGTTATTTCTACGTGATCGGCACGAAGGCTGCGATCTGGCGCAGCCTCGACGGGCGCACATGGGACCGCATCACCGACAATCCCCCCTTCGGGAAGCGTGACGGCCATTGCCTTCTCGTTTTCAACAACAAGCTGTGGTTGCTCGGCGGATCCAAGGACGCGTACCTGACGAATTATCAGCCGCAGAATGACGTGTGGTACACCGACGACGGCCTCAAGTGGACGCGGGCGCTCGAGCATGCGCCGTGGTCGGCGCGTTTCGACCACGCGGCGGTCGTGTTCAACAACAAGATGTGGATCTTTGGCGGATCCAGGTCCAAGGGAGTGGGCTCGAAACGCCCGGACGGCTCAATGAACGACGTTTGGTATTCGAGCAACGGGCTCACCTGGACCGGCACCCTGTGGGGCGTCGAATGGCAGCCGCGGGCGGGGCATGAAGTCATCGTCTATCAGAACATGCTGTGGCTGATCGGCGGCAATCACTTCAACGATGTCTGGGTCTCCACCAACGGCCTGGAGTGGAACCTGCGCGAGGACAAGTGCCCGTGGGGCGAGCGGCGCGGCCATGCGTTGATGGATATCGGCGGCCGGCTGTGGGTACTGGGTGGCGAGACCGAGACGACCGAAATCGGCGGCCTGTTGAGGGATTCCTATTCCACGCTGGATGGCGTCACCTGGCGGTTGGAACACAACGACTACGTTGAACCCTATAAGTGGCAGGACGGCTCATGGTGCGATCGGACGAACTACGCCTGCTGCAAGGGCGGTGACGGGCGGTGGTATATTTTCCCCTCCTACGCCACCGGCATGTCAAAGAATGACTCCTGGAAAATGGCATCGACCGGGGCTTTCGGCGGCAAATTGCTTTCGTTGTTCTATGCCCCGCTCGGCACGACGAACATCTGCCCCCTTGTCTATAACAACAGGATGTATATTTTCACGCCAAGGATTCACTACGATTGGTATCCTCCCACGGCGTGGTATAGCACGGACGGCAGCAACTGGACGGCCATTTGGGCAGGACCTGTGGAGTTTACGGGCCAGGTATTCTCGTATATGGGATATTTATGGGCTCTCGAAAATCGGTACCTCTCTAAGTCGTTAAATGGCGGCGGTTGGGCTCCGCTCAGCGATCCGCCAATCCCCATCCCCGCCGGCCTGGGCGCGTATCTGTTTGGTTGGAGCGACAGAATGTGGCTGGTCAATCCGGGGCCTCCCACTGAAATCTACCAATCGACCAATGGGATTGACTGGACGCTAACGATCTATCCGAGCCAGGGCCTCGATCTGGGGTCCAACATCGTTGTGTTCAAAACCTGGCTGTGGTCCTACAACAAGATCGTTCGGTACTCGAGGGATGCCATTCAATGGGTGCCGTCCAAGCCCATTCCCTGGCAGACCGAGAATTACAGGATTCTGGTGATGGGCGACCGGGTCTGGGCCGTGACCGACACCGAAGGCATCTGGTCGAGCGAGAATGGGATGGATTGGGCGCGGATGTACGACCCGCCGGACATCCCGCCCAATGAAGTCGGCCCTCTGAGAAACACGATCGCTTATCAGGGATATTTCTGGAATTTCACGACGGGCAAGCCGCCCGCCGGAGGCAAATACAATCCGGATGATCCGTGGCCCGGCAAGGCGTGGCGGTTGGACACCACTAACGCGGTGAAAAGCGACAACTGGCTTTACTACCGTTGATCGCGGTGATCTTTTCAGTGGCGCAACTGGTTCGGTTCATTATGATGCAACATCAGGTGGGGAAACTTTGTTGAGGGTCGGTCGATGAAGCGTTTTCTTTTTTGTGTCGTGGCATTAACGGCCCTGAGTCTGGCGCCGCCGGCGCATGCCGAGCATTTGTGGACGGAAGTTCCGCAGCAGACCGCGCGCTACGCGCCGTACGGCCTGAACCGCGCGAAGGCCGCGTTTTTCAAGGGTTATTTCTACGTAATCGGCACAAAGTCGGCCATCTGGCGCAGCCTTGACGGCCGCGCCTGGGACAGAATATCCGACAACCCACCATTCGGAAAGCGTTACGGCCATTGCCTCCTCGTCTTCAACAACAGGCTGTGGCTGCTCGGCGGTTCCAAGGACGTTTATATCTCGGATTACCAGCCGCAGAACGACGTGTGGTACACCGACGACGGCATCAAGTGGACGCGGGCACTCGAGCATGCCCCGTGGTCGGCGCGTTTCGACCATGCGGCGATCGTGTTCAACAACAAAATGTGGATCTTTGGCGGTTCCAAGGCCAAGGGTGTGGGCTCGAAGCGCCAGGACAACGTACTCAACGACGTTTGGTATTCGAGCAACGGGACGAACTGGACCGGCACCCTGTGGGGCGCCGAATGGCAGCCGCGGGCCGGCCATGAAGTCGTGATCTATCAAAATATGCTGTGGCTGATCGGCGGCAATCACTTCAACGACGTATGGGTTTCCACCAACGGCTTGGAATGGAACCTGCGCGAGGACAAGTGCCCGTGGGGTGAGCGGCGCGGCCATGGGTTGATGGACATCGGCGGCCGGTTGTTCGTGATCGGCGGAGAGACCGAGACGACCACCATCGGCGGCCTGCTGAACGATGCCTGGTCCACAACGGACGGCCTTTACTGGAGGTGCGATCACAACGACCTCATGGATGCGGATGGTTCATGGTGCGAGCGCGTGAATCTTCCGTACTGCAAGGGCAGTGACGGGGTGTGGAACATTTTCCCCTCCCACGGTGCCGGCATCGACAAGAACGACTCATGGAAAATGGGCTCGAGCAGGCTTCTTCCGCAGTTCAATACCCCGCTCGGCACGACGAACATTTCACCTCTCGTCCATAACAACAAGCTCTACATTTTCACGCCAAGGATTCAGTGGGAATGGTATCCGCCCACGACGTGGAACAGCACGGACGGCAGGAATTGGACGGCCATGCCGGGGGATTTTTATTACCAGAAAGTGTGGTATGTGGGCCAGGTGTTCTCATACCTCGGTTATTTGTGGGCGCTCGAGAATCAAAAGCTCTATAAGTCGTCCAACGGCGGCGGCTGGACGAAGGTCGGCCTGGAAAGCGACACCGTGCCCGCCGGCGCGGGCGCTTACATCATGGCGTATGATGGCAGAATGTGGCTGGTCAATCCCGGTCCGCCCACCGAGATTTTCCAATCGACCGACGGCATCATTTGGATCAAAACGATCTATTCGAATCAGAACCTCGACCTTGGGATCAACATCGTCGCGTTCAAGACATACATGTGGTCCATCAACAAACTGATTCGATATTCGCGCGATGGCATCCAATGGGTGCCCACGAAGAACATCCCGTGGAAAGTCACGACTTACAAGTGCCTGGTGGAGGGCGATCGGATCTGGACGGTCACCGACGGCGAAGGCATCTGGTCCAGCGAGAACGGGATCGATTGGACGCGGATGTATGACCCGCCGAAAATCCCGCCCGATGAAGTCGGTCCCGTGCGGAACACGATTTTTTACCAGGGCAGATTGTGGAACTTCACCACGGGCAAGCCCCCCGCCGGAGGTCAGTTCAATCCGGACGATCCATGGCCCGGGCGCGCCTGGAAATTCGACACCACCAACGCGGCCGAAAGAAGCAATTGGCTTTACTACCGTTGATTGCCTGAAAGTCTTGAGCCGATGTCGGACAACGAACAATTTGATCGCTGGGTAAAAGGTATTTTCGATCAGCCGATCCACGATTACGCCGGTGATATTTATGACGATAACGAGCTGATCCGGGACTTGCATGCGAGTGACCTTGTCGTGCTCGACTTCATTGATGATGTCCTGATCCATCCCGAACGTCTTGCACCCTATTCGTCAGACCAGATAGGGCAAGGTTTTGATTATTTCTTTTGTCCTTCCGTCTCTGACATTCCGCATGCGTATCTCAACAAGGAGATTCCATTGCTGCGGCGCAAGGCTGCCGTTGAGAATTTGCGTTTTTTGTATTCCAACTATTTTGAACGATTATGCTCCAGTTGGATCATGGAAGTCGGCGGCGGCAAGGGACAGATCGCTGAGATATGCTATATGCTTTGGGATGTATTCACGGTATGCCCGGATCATTGTGAGGAGGAGATCGTTGAGGCGGGAATCAACGTGATGCGCGAGGCGCTATACAGCGAAAACCTGAGCTGCGTTGTCAGTGCGCTTCACGGTCTGGGGCATTGGAAAATATTTGGAGCGCGAGGCATCACCAAAATGATCTTCGATTGGTTATGCGCCCGGCCGGATCTGCCTGAATTTGTTGTCGATTACGCACAAAACGCCATGCATGGACATGTTCAATAGCAATTCTCAACCCATTCAAGGGTTCTTGGCTTCATAAAGGATCTTTCCCTGCTGAACAATTTCCTGAATAAACGGATCGCCTTCGGCCAGCCGCGCATCGACTTCTTCCTTTTTGCTCGATTTCGGCGAGATTCGCCATGAAGCCGGGTGTGGGATGTTTCGCGCTCATGCTGGTTTCTATCAACTCTCAGGGCGCTCTTTCGTTGCTGTTTTATGTATAGTATAATCATTTTCAGCACGCAAGGACGGCCCTGTTCATGGATTTATTCGACCAATTCGAGGAAGAGCAATCGGCTGTGAAGAAGGCGCCATCGGCCGCTGCGCCGCTGGCTGAACGCATGCGGCCTCGCACGTTCGACGAGTGGATCGGCCAGGCCGATGTCGCCGGGCCGGAGTCGCCGCTGCGCGTCATGCTCGCGTATGGCCGGCTCGCGTCGATGATTTTGTGGGGGCCGCCCGGGTGCGGCAAGACGACGCTCGCGCGGCTACTTGCCGATGCCGCCGGCGTGCGCTTCGAGCAGCTCAGCGCGGTCACGTCAGGCGTCAAGGACGTCAAGGAAGTGATCGAGCGCGCGCGGCTCATGACGAAGGCCGGCAAGGGCCAGACGCTTTTATTCATCGATGAAATCCACCGCTTCAACAAGGCACAGCAGGACGCGCTGCTGCCGCATGTCGAAAACGGCACGATCCTGTTTGTCGGCGCGACGACCGAGAACCCGTCGTTCTCTGTCATTGCGCCGCTTCTTTCGCGCTGCCGCGTGCTGACGCTCGAGGCGCTCGGCGAAAACGATCTCGTCACGCTGCTCGAGCGCGCGCTGAACGATGCGGAACGCGGGCTCGGCAAGGACGCATTTGAGATCGAGGACGGCCTGCTCGCAAAGATCGCGCAGGTGAGTGACGGCGACGCGCGGCGCGCGTACAACCTGCTCGAGCAATCCGCCGAGCTGGCCAAGCGCAGCGCGCAGGCGAGCGACAAAATCATTCGCGACGGCCGCCCGGCATGGCGCCTCACGAGCGACGGCCTGCGCCGTGTCCTTGAGCGCGATCACATGTTCTACGACAAGGGCGGCGAGGAGCATTTCAACCTCATCAGCGCGTTCCACAAGTCGATGCGCGCGAGCGACCCCGATGCCGCGCTGTATTGGCTGTTTCGCATGCTCGCGGCCGGCGAGGACCCGCTGTGGATCGCGCGAAGAATTTTGTGCATGGCCAGCGAGGACATCGGCCTTGCCGACCCGCAGGCGATCCAGGTCGCCGTGGCGGCGTATCAGAGTTTCCAGTCGCTCGGGTTGCCCGAAGGCGAGTTGCCGCTCGCCGAGGCGACGATTTACATGGCCACCGCGCCCAAGAGCAACGCGGTTGTTGTCTCGAAGGAAGCGGCCAAGGCCGCCGTCAAGGAACACGGTCCGCTTCCCGTTCCGCTGCATTTGCGCAATGCGCCGACCGGATTGATGAAAGAAATCGGTTACGGCCGCGAATATCAATACGATCACGACGCGCCCGAGCATTTCAGCGGCCAGCCGTGCCTGCCCGACAAGCTCAACAAGGCACGAATCAAATTCTATGAGCCCGGTGAATTCGGATTCGAGCGCGAGATCACGAAGCGCATCGAGTGGTGGAACAAAAAACGAGAAGAGAGAAAATGTCAGTAGGTCGCTTCGGCTCGAAGCGACATGGATTTTGTGAACAGGAGGAAACAGAGAAAACGGAGGATCAACTCTCTGTTTCCTCCGTTTCCTCCTGTTTCAATTAAATCAATTGATCAATGGTCTTCTCGGCGGTTTCGCCGCCCGCCATCGTTTTCACGTTGAATTTCTCCGATTCGGCTTCGCTGGGGCCGATGTAGATTGCTTTTTCGGCTCCAAGCTTGTCGGCGCGGCCGAAGAACTTTTTCGCTTTCTCCGGCGACAGCCCCAGGTCGCACGAATGACCCTTCGCGCGGATCTTCATCGCCGCCTGCATCGCCAGCGCGCGGCAATCGGCCGTCATGTAACCGATCGCATAATCGATTTTCCGGTTGCCGCCGGGGACGATCCCCAGGTCAGCGAGCAACTCCTGAACGACGACGTCGCCGAAGCCGAGGCCGACGGACGGCATCCTTTCGCCGCCGAGCACCTTGAGCAACGAATCGTAACGGCCGCCACCGAAGATCGCGCGGAACTTGCCGGCCGTGTCGAACGCCTCGAACACGATGCCGGTGTAATAACCGAGCCCGCGGATGACGCCGAGGTCAAAGGTGAGGTAATCGCCGAAGCCGAGCGTGTCGGCGAGCGCGAACAGTTCGCGCAGTTGCCCGATCGCAGGGCTGTCGTCGCCGAGGCGCTCGGCGACGTGGTCGATCGAGCGGATGGCCAATAATTCAAAAACGCGCTCGATATCGACGGGCGTGAGCCCCTCGCCGGTGAGGAGCGATGCGACATCCTCCTCGGTGATCTTGCCGCGCTTGTCGAGCGCGAGGCAGCACGCCATGAAGTGTTCCTTGCCGATGCCGCTTTTTGCGAAGAGCTCGGAGAGGACGGCGCGGCTGCCGACGCGCACCTTGAACTGCGTTTCATTGAGGCCCAGCGACCGCAGCGCGCACACCGCCGCGCCGATGACCTCGGCCTCCGCCATGATCGATTCCTCGCCGACGATGTCGAGGTTCCACTGGTAATGCTCGCGCTTGCGCCCGCGCGTCATCCGTTCGTAGCGAAAACACTGGCCGATGGCCGACCACTTGAGCGGGAACACGAGCGAGCCCTGGCGCGCGATGATCATGCGCGCCAAGGAAGGAGTCAGTTCGGGGCGTAATGCCAGTCGCCGGCCGCTCTTGTCCTCGAAGCCATAAATTTGTTCGCTGATTTCCTCGCCGGCCTTGCGCTCGAGGAGCTCCATCGTCTCGACCACGGGAGAGTCCCAGCCCTCGAAGCCGTAACGCTCGGCGGTCTGGCGCCACGTCGAAAACAACGCCTCGCGCGCCCGCCAGTCTTCCGGATAGAAATCGCGCATTCCGCGCGGTGCAGCAAATTCGGACATGATTGCGTGCCTCTCCAGAAATGCATCAGCCGGCAGCGCCGACCCACCCGGCCCATATTATTGAGAGATGAAAGAAAAAAGACAAACAGAAAGCCCGAATGCCGGGATGAATAGGAGTCATGCGGAGAATGGGAAGAATGCGAAGAATGGGAACAACGGAAGCTCACCGATCGGATTTGCGCGCGGAACATCCTCTGACAATGCTCCATCCGATTACCATCAATGCTAGAACTCCGAATCCGTATAGAAACGCGGGGTATGTCTCCTGCATCTGGACCGACCAAGCAGCGAAGCCACCATTGTTCGACCAGTAAATCGCCTTTGCGATCGCTCCGCCCGCAATTACGATCGCAAGGAAGGAACCGTGGAAGATTAGATTAATGCGCCGGCTAGCGTCGCGATTTTTCTGGAAGGCTGCGCAAGTCGTCACCAGCGCCAGATAAATCATCCAGCAGCAGATTGCGATTTCCACGTGGCCGGTAATGATAAAAATCGAAACGAATACGACCAGCGCCGCTCCGGCACCAATGAATTGCAGTTTGTATCCATTCGCCCTCAACATCAGCCCGATCGCAAACCAGAGCAGAAACGCGGGTCCGATTACGGTCACCGCCGCCGCCGAGAACATGAAATCGTTGGCATGCGCCGGTGCCGCGAGGCAGAACAATAGCGCGGGCGAGACAAGCCTGACGGCCTTGGCCTCATTACGGCTCATTGCTGCTTGCCTCACCCAATGGGATGCTCTCTTGAACCGTTTGGAGCGCCCGGATGCGTATTTTGAAAAAATTGATCAAATAGACCGCCAGTCCAACCGCTGCGATAATGCCCGCCTTGGCCGACACGACGAGGATTTGATGCTGCTTCATCATCGCGCGATACTCGTCTGGATGGCCGCCCATATATTCATGATCCATGCTGGGTTCGGGCGTGACGTAAAGCACGACCATCAGCGCAAAATATGCGGCGTGGAAGCCGAACTTAAGAATCCAGTCCGAGTCGCGCACGGCCGGTTTGCGCAGCGCCAGCCAGAGAATTAAGCCGACGAGGCAAATGTGCCAGTAGGTCAGAAGTGGCAGGCACTCGCCGAGCGCCAATGCGCCCAGTCCAAACGCGAACGGGATAAGCGCCGCGTAAATGCGCTTGAATCCAAACAGGCCCAGGAAGGTCCCCGCCACGCACCATATCACGAACACAGGCACGTTTTGCCGGGCGTAATACTCCGGCAAAATCATCGGATTGGCATTTGCGGATGATGCTGCGGCGATCGTCAGGGCGGCGAAGAAGACGAATCGTGTCATGATTAGTTCCTCAGTCATCCAGACCGATGTTACCACTGAATGTTCCAGTCCTCGCTCGGGCGAAATATCCTGAAGACCGTCTCGGTTGTGTTGGGTTGATGATAATTCGATTTGGCGCCCGCGGTAAGCACAAAACGCGCCTCGGTCACCGGCTTGGGCCAGAGGTTGGCGGTGCGGGTGATGTAAGTCGCGCGGTGGTTCGGCGCATTCATCGTGTATTCGATGTGCAGATGGGTTTCGGCGAGCAGCTTAACCGGCATTTCGAAGACGAGCCCCTGCGACAAGATCTTTACCGGCAAGTCGAGGCCGTTTACCTTAACGATCACGTCAGCCGGCGGGGGAAGTTTCGAATCGTTCTGCGTGGGATAGCCGATCTCGTACGACGTGCGGCGGGGGTGATGCGCGATGAAATCGTAATCCCCGACGAAGCGCACACGGGTGCCGTCGGGAATGGCGCGGACAATCTCTGAATGAAACTCGAGCGCCGTCGAAGGCAGGTCGAAAAAGTAATCGGCGACCCAGTAAATGAGAAGCGCGGCCAAGGCCAGCCCAATCCCAGCGCGCAGGTCGGTGAGAGGTTTTTTCAAAGGCACTCCTCTAAGCGTCGCTCAACTTAAATGTAATTTCGTGATATCGCAGAAAAGATCGTTCAAATTGATTTTAAGTTCTTCGAGCGTTTCAGCCTGCGTCCAGTAATCCGGATAATCAAGCAAATACCCAAGCCACTTGCCTTCGTCCTGCCAGTAAACGATTTTGACGGGGTGCATCGTTTCGGCTCCTTTGACTTCGATCAATTTTACGTTACTGCGGGCGATGACTACAATCTGGGTTTCGAAGCGATGATCGAACCGGTGAACCGGTTCCTGTACTTATCGTTCGATCCGGGGGTAGGTTTGGCTCGCAAGCTCGGCAATCCAACCCCCGGCTTAGGGATCGAACCGCTTCGCGGTTCAAAAACAAATAGGACAGTGTGCCAGGTGAGATCGCGCAAAGCGACATGAAATCCTTGAATAGACAGCGCCATGCCGCATCGGGCCGAAGGCGGCCTATTTTGGGAGTTTCGCTTCGAACTCGGCTTTGCGGCGGTCGTTTTCGAACTGGGGCTGTTTGCCGGCGATCATTTCTTTCAGCGCGGCCAGTTCGGTGCGCGAGAACGTCGCGCCCTGCAGCACGTGTTCCTCAAAAGCGTCATACGCGGCCGGCGCGACGGCCTTCGCGCACTTGGCCATCGCCTCGGCATAGACGCGGATTTCGTATTGCGCGTGCTCGTCGAGCCGCAGCTTGATGAAGTGGAACAGGTTGTGCAGGTCGATCTGCCAATACCACTCGGTGTAAAGCGAAAGGGGCAAATTGATGCGCGCGACTTCGCGGGCGATGCCGGCCGAGATCATCGATTCGTAATTGCGATACACCTGCGCCTGATCGCCGACCATCGTCTCTGTGACTTCGCGCGCGAGCTCGGGTGTGACGGACGCTTCGTCGCGTCCCTGGCGGTTGGTCTGGCTTTGCATGCGCACCTGGTCGGGCTCGGGGACGTAGAACTCGTCCTTCATGACCGAGTAGCGGCCGGAGATTTCGTTCAGCCGCGCCGTGCGGTGGCGCACCCACTGGCGCGCAACGAAGATCGGCATCTTCGTGTGGAACGTCAGGATCACCTGCTCGAACGGCGAGGTGTGGCCGTGGCGCATGAGGTAGTTGATCAGGCCGCTGTCCTCGCGGTGCGTCTTGGTGCCTTCGCCGTAGGAGACGCGCGCCGCCTGCACGATCCTCTGGTCGCCGCCAAGGTAATCGACGAGCCTCACGAACCCGTGATCCAGGACCTTGATTTCCTGGTCGAGCAGCGCCTCGGCTTCGGGAACGACTGTATGAGCCATTTGAACCCCTCCGGGGGAAATTCGAAATCCGAAATTCGAAATCCGAAACAAATTCAAAATTCGAAATCTTAATCAAATCCAAAAATAAAAAAATCAATCCTACAATCGCTGACTCCGCCTGAAGGCGGGACTACGAACCGAAACAAATCATAGAGACTTAAAATAAAATCTCAATCAGCAATCGCGAGCAGGCCGCGGCGGAGGAGGTTGAGGGCGGCGATGGTCGCCTGCGAACGGACCACCGCGCGCGCGCCCAGGAACTGCCGCCGCTCGGTCTTGACGGAGCCGTCGGGGCCGGCGATGCCGAAAAAGACCAGTCCGACGGGCTTTTCGTCCGAGCCGCCGCCGGGGCCGGCGATGCCGGTGATCGAAACCGCCCAGTCGGCGCCCGAGGCTTTGCGCGCCCCCGCGGCCATCGCCCCGGCGACCTCGGCGCTGACCGCGCCGAAGCGGGCGAGAAGCTCCTCGCTCACGCCGAGCCGGGCGTGCTTGGCCTCGTTGGCGTAGGTCACGAACCCCTCGACGAAGTAGTCGGACGATCCCGCCGACTCGGTGAGTCGCGCGGCGAGCAGGCCGGCCGTGCACGACTCGGCGACGGCGACCGTTTGGCCTTTTTGCCGAAGAAGGGCCCCGACGGCGTCCTCGAGCGTTGTCGCGTTCTCGCCGAAAACGTGCCGCGCGCCGACGAGTTCGACGATGCGCGCGCGCCATTCGTTCTCCATCGCGACCGACTCGGCGTCGTCGCGGCCGAAGAACGTCATGCGGACATCGACCAGGCCCGGCTTGGCCAGCAGGGCGAACGTCATGCGCGGGTCACGCTCGAAGAAATCGGCGACGAGGTCGTTGATCGAGGACTCGCCGAGGCCGACGGTGTGCAGCGTGAGCGTGCGCGGGCGGCCGAGCCCATGCGCGAAATCGTCGATGATGAGCTGCCGCGCCGACTCGAACATCGGCCGCATTTCGTGCGGCGGGCCGGGCAGGGCCAGCACGCCGGCGCGGACGCTACCGCCCGGATGCATGTAGAAACCGGGCGCCGTGCCGTGATCGTTTTGCAGAATGATGCCGCCCCGGGGAACATAAGCCTGGACGTCGTTGCTCGGCGGCATGGGGCGGCCCCAGGCCTGGAAGCGCTTCTTCATGCGTTCGAGCGCTTCGTCATTTTTTTCGAGCGGCGCGCCCCACACTTCGGCGATGAGGTTGCGGTTGAGGTCGTCGCCGGTCGGCCCGAGCCCGCCGGTCGTGATGAGCAGATCGCACTTGGTCGCGGCCTCGATGAGCGCCTCGCGCAGCAGGTCGCCGCGGTCGGGCAGCGCCATGTGGCGCGCCGTCGCGAGGCCCAGTTCGAGCAGGCTCAGGCTCAGCCACGGCGAATTGCTGTCAATCCCCGCGCCCTGCAGGATCTCCGTCCCGGTCGAAAAAATCCAGATCGTGGGATTTTCATTTGCCATGAATATTCAAGCAATCCATCGTGCTCGTGCTCATGCTCGTAATCGTAATCGAAAACCGTTCGCGAGCCTGTTCCTTGTGATTACGGATTCGCCTTCTTGGCCGTCTTGCTGTTCTGGGTATTCATCATGCCCTTGAGGTCGCCGATCGGGATCGCCTGCGGTGCCGCGGGCGCCGGTTCGTTCATGGCGCCGCCGCCGTTCGACATCGCCTCGGGCGGCGCGATCGCGGCCTCTTCGAGCAGCTTGCTGACGGTGACGAATTCATAACCATGGGCGCGGATATCGGAAATGATGCGCGGCAGCGCCTCGAGCGTGTGCGCCTTGATCTCGTGCATGAGGATGATCGCGCCCGGGTGAAGCTGTTTCATCACGGCCGCGTGGACCGACTCGGCGCTGGCCTTGGCCGTCCAGTCGCGCGTATCGATCGACCAGTTGACCAGCACGAACTGGTTTTGCTGTCCGATCTCGCGCTCGGCCCGGGTGATCGCGCCGTAGGGCGGCCGGTAAAGATGCGGCCGTTGGCCGGTGATCCCCTGGATGAGCTCGCACTCGCCGGTGATTTCCTTCAGCATCTTTTCAGTCGTCGTGTGGGCGGGATTCGGGTGCGTCATCGAGTGCAGGCCGATTTCACATCCGGCGTCGGCGGTGTTTTTCACCAGCCCCGGATTTTGCATGACGCTCGTGCCGATCATGAAGAATGTCGCGGTGGCTTTTTCCTTCTGGAGCGTCTCGACAAAGCGCTGGTTGTAGGCGGCGCTGGGGCCGTCGTCGAACGTCAGCGCGACCAGCTTGGCCGACTTGGGCCCGTTGTTGAAAACGGTCCCGTAATACTTTTCGATTTTGACTTCGCCTGCCGGCGCGGCGGGCGTCGCCGTGGCCGCGGGCGTCGCCGTTGTGGCCGGCGCGATGATCACGGGCGTTTGCGTCGGCGTCGGCAGGGCGGGGGTGGGTTTATCGATGGATTTCGCCGAGGGCGGCGCGGCGTCGGCCGTTTGCGCCATGATCGACGCGACGCTCGAGGCCGACCCGACCTTCATCCCCGCAATAAACGCCGCCACGATCAACAACGCGGCCAGCCCAAGTAACCAACTCCATTTCGACATCCGGGAACATCCTTTCACGTTCGCAACCGCTTCGAGAGGTTAGTCGATGTCGCCCGCCGCCGGGCCGGGCGATTTGGCGCCGGGGACCGGCATGCCGGCCGTCCAGCGCAGATATGCTTCAATAAATCCGTCCAGGTCCCCGTCCATGACCACCGGGATGTTGCCGGTTTCGTAACCGGTGCGGTGATCCTTGACCATCTGGTACGGCTGGAACACGTAGGACCGGATCTGGTTGCCCCAGGAGATGTCGCTCTTCTGGCTCTCCTTGACTGCCATCTCGGCTTTCTTCTGCTCCTCGTGCAGTTGGTAGAGGCGCGACCGCAGCATCTTCATGGCCTGAGCCTTGTTCTGGTGCTGGCTGCGCTCGTTCTGGCACTGCACGACGAGCTTGGTCGGAAGATGCGTGATGCGGACCGCGGAGCTGGTCTTGTTGACGTGCTGGCCGCCGGCGCCGCTGGAACGATAGACGTCGATCTTCAAGTCTTCTTCCTTGATCTCGATCTCGACATTGTCATCGACCTGCGGCCAGCAATAGATGGAGCAGAACGACGTGTGGCGGCGCTTGTTGGCGTCGAACGGCGAGATGCGCACGAGCCGGTGAATGCCGCTTTCGCTCTTGAGCTGGCCGTAGGCGTATTCGCCCTTGACGAGCAGCGTCGCGCTGCGGATGCCCGCTTCCTCGCCTTCGGAGAGTTCGATTTCCTCAAACGTCAGGCCCGAGCGCTCCACCCAGCGCGTGTACATGCGCAGCAGCATCTGCGCCCAGTCGCAGCTTTCGGTGCCGCCCGCGCCGGCGTGGATGTGCAGGTAGCAGTCGCCGGCGTCGGCGGCCTCTTTCATGAGCGCGCGCGTCTCGAGCGACTCGAGCTTGTGCGCGAGCTCGGCGGCCTGTTCGCACAGCTGGCGCGTCATCTCCTCGTCGTCGTCGGCCATTTCGGCCAGCTCGATGGCGTCGGCGACTTCCTGGCCCAGCGCGTCCCACGGCCCGACCTGGCCCTTGAGACGGTTGAGCTGGCGCATGTGTTCCTGCGCCTTCGCGGCATCGTCCCAGAATCCCGGCGCGGCGGCGCGCTGCTCGGCCTCCACGATCTGCCGGCGCAGGTCGTCGAGCTTCAAATACTGTTTGGCTTCATCGACGCGCTCGCGCACGCGATCGAGTTCGGTCGAGAGATCTTCGGGGAGGATGGCTGACATAATGCTCCCGCCGCGGCGCGGCCGAGTGGTGGAGATGCAGGGCCGGCGCATCGGCGCACGCCCAATACATGCTACCGGAGCGAGGCCGCAGTTTCAAGCCCGCCGGCTGCCAAAAAACCTCTCCCCAGTAGGCCGCGTTTGCCAAACGCGGCATCACATTTCCGTTGCCATAAGCGATTGCCGCACGCGTTTGCCATATGCGGTTGCAATACGCGGTTGTAACATGCAGTAGCCCGAGCGTGAGCGAGGGATTACCTCCGCCAACACATTCACCTCCTGATCTGTTGTGCCGTGTGTGTTGTGTCCCAGCAATTTCCTTCGTATTTGAGCCCGCTTCAGCGTGTGCATCGTTAGACCCCGGCTTCGTATGTGTTTAGCGTGCGCAAGCCGATTCCAATTGAAAGGCGTAAAAATTCCGATTCGCCGTGCAAAACACATACCCGGCTTCAGCCGGGGTTGCTCGCGCCCCACTCATTTTTCCAGCCGGCTTCTCGCCAACCGGCTTCAGCCCTCGCACCCCTTCCGCGTCGCGTCTCAGACTTGGGGTTGATTCTTTTTTTTGACCGCGAAGCGGTTCGATCATCCATCTCGTCCATCGTCATCGTTGATCCGCCCCCCTCATAATTGCAATTCCGGCGATCCTCACTTGCAACCGCCTGAAACCTATGCATCAATTCCCATCATGACTCCGATTCCGTTTCTCGAAATATACGCCACGACCGGAGATTCAAAATGCCCGAGCCCCAGACCGTGCCCGAACCGCAGCCGCAACCGCAAGCCCCCGCATGCCGCTGCCCGTCTTCAAGGCTCGTCCCGGGACTGATTCTCGGCCTGATCATCGGGAACCTTCTCGGCTGCGTGATCGGCGCGCGGTATTTGTATTGGAATCACAATATTCAAATCCCGCTCTCGTTGCTGCCGCCGCACGTGCGAAACTTTGCGGATATCTATGCGCAATCGCTTCCGATCGGCGCGACGAAGCAGCAGGTGATCGAGAAGCTCGGCGTGGAGCAGGTGACGGTGCTTTCGGGCGATCTGAACGACGAAGCCTGGCGCTGGGCGGACGGATCGACGACACCCGGCAAGCGCCCTCCCGCCGGTACTGTCGAAGTCTGGCTGATCCCGCAGATGAACGCCGGCCTCAGCGAGTTCATGAGTCTCTGTTTTGATGCCAATCAAAAGCTGATTTATAAGAGCAGCGGCGATTGGATGCTGGGTTATCCGAAGAATCCCTACAATTATTCGGAAATCGACAAGACCAGGCGCCATGGACAGGAATAGGGATGCGATCGAATCGATTGACCAGAATTATCGTATTCCTCGCCGGCCTCGCGATCCTGATCGGATCCAACATTTGCATTTGGAGAATGGGATATAAAGCAGGGTTGAAGTATACGATCGACGTTGGCAGCCTGTTTTCGCTGCTGGAGCTGGTTTTGCTGCCTTGTTTGGTTTTTATGCTGGTGCGAATCGCACGGGACTGGGGGCGCAAGCCGGTCGGCGGCATGATTTTGCTATTCTTCGTTTTCCTGCTCCCGCAGTTGTTTTTCGATTACGAACAGGCATACGTATTCGGTTCGGCCAGAGTACGCGCATTTTATTCATCGGATCTGTCGAGGCTTCGCGACACTGAATTGGCGGTCGAACAATATCGCGATCTTCATTCTGTTTACCCGGCTTCGCTCGAGCAGCTTGTCCCCGCGTTGATGCCGGCCGTTCCGGTTTCGCGCTATGGAAAGAACATGCAGCTCCATTGCGCGCTTGCGAAGGATGCCAATTCCACACGCACGAAATACCTCGTCTGGTCGCCGGGGCCGAACGAAAGGTACGAGATCGAAGCTTGTCCGCAACTGACGGATGCCATCTCAAAATTGGCCGAGGGGGACATCCCGGAATGGCTCTGCGCACGCGTCTACGACCCGACCAACGGCACACACTCCATAGGCGACGTGATACGGTTCAAACGATGGTGAATAAAACAGACGCAGGCGCCAACGGATCCGATTGATCCGCGCCTTCAGCGCTCCATGTTTTTTGGTAAATCAGTGTCCTGGGGCTGCGCTTCGCTGCGCCCCAGGCTGGGATGAATCGCGCCGTTGGCGCGTTGGTTGAGAGCAAATTCGATTTCAAACCGGGTCTCTGACCCGACCGGAACGAGTGATTCCAGAGTCGGGTTAAAGACCCGACCTACCACTTTCTTCGCCTAGCGCGAGGGCGCCGAGTGATGGCGGGTCGGTGAGGCGGATCACTTCGAAGAGGCGGCGCTCGGCATTGAGCACGCTTCTGAATCGCGCGAAGAATGAATCCATCCCGGTGAACAGGCCGCCGGCGCAGACCAGCTTGTGCAGGCCGGGGGTGCGGTCCATCTGATCGAGCCGTTTCGCAACCGCGAGCACGTGCTCGATGAGCGACTGAATTGCCTGGTCGATGATCCGCCCCGCGGCGCGGTCGCCGTTGTCACACAGCGTCATCACGGTCGGCGCCAGCGCGGCGGTTTCGCGCGTGAACGCGGCGCGATCCAAACCGTTTGCCCACGCGATCAATTGTTCAGCCTGTTCCAGCCCCAGCCGCGCAAGGATTTCGTTCAATAACGCGGTCTGCTCGATTCGGCCGTCGGCCATGCCGGTGACGATGCGGAGCGCCTGGTGGCCGATCCAAAACCCGCTGCCCTCGTCGCCGAGCTCGCGGCCCCAGCCGCCGGCGCGCACCGACTGCCCGCCGGCCACGACGCCGTAACAGAACGATCCGCTTCCGGCGATGAGCACGATGCCCTTGAGCGCTCCGGCGCCCTGCCGCAGCGCCGCCGCGGCGTCATGGCCGACCCACGACGATTTCAGCGCCGGGAAGAACTCCGGCAGCCATCCACGCACGCGCTGCATTTCCGGTTCGCGCCCGACGCCGGCGAGCCCCAGGCCCGCGCTGTCGATTTCTTCCGGCGCAACGCCCGCCTCGGAAAGCGCCTCCGCGATTGTCTCGCGCAGCCGGTCCTGGAAACCGGTCCAGCCAAGGAGTTGCGGGTTGCCGCCCGGCCCCTCGCCGAAATGCATCGTGCCGTGCGTGTCGCGCACGACCCACTTCAGCCGACTCGCCCCGCCATCCAATCCAAACGCCGCGCCCATAAGCTGCCTCCCGAGGTACTGCATTCAACCCCAAATCGCGCATCTCAAGCAATGGTTTCCCTCCGCATCGCCCGTGTCTGGGACTTTCCCCAATAGTTCACCTATCAGTCCTATAAGCCCTATGTAATTCAGTCGAAAAGGAGCAGTTTGGGGCGCCAAAATAATGGCGATATGCGGGGCTGCGTCAATGAATTGATGACCGGCGGAAAAAATTTCCCAGCCGAAGATGTTGCGCGAAAGGGTCTTGTTTCTCTTATAAATCATATGATTACAGTGTTCGATAAAGTTGACCGGGACATCTTGACCCGTTCACCCCCGTCTGGAACGGCTCTTGCGCAACGGGTGGCGGGCTGATCCATTCGGCCGCTGGAGGTTTGTGGATGAAAGAAATTTATCAGGTCATGAGCGCCGCCGTCGGCCAGGAAATGCGTATCGACCAGATTGCGAATAACCTGGCCAACGTCAACACTCCGGGCTTCAAGAAGGACGGCTCGGTGTTCCTTGACGAGCTTCAGGCGCGTCTGGCTCAGGGCGCGACGGGCGATCCGGCCCAGTCGGCAAATCCTGCCGCCACGGTCTGGCCCTCGCTGCCGCGCACTTATACGGATTTAGCGAACGGCCCGATGCAGCAGACCGGCCGCAACCTTGATATCGCCATCGAAAGCGACGGTTTTTTGAAGGTCCAGGGGCGCGACGGCCAGACCTGTTACACCCGCGCCGGAAATCTGGCGCTGGCCGCCGACGGCAAGCTGGTCACCGCGAGCGGCCAGCCGGTGCTCAACGACCAGAATCGCCCGATCACGATCGACCAGGCGGCCGGCGGCGAGATCTCGATCAATCCCGACGGCCGGATCCTTGCAAACAAAACTGAAGTCGGCCGGCTCGGCGTTGCGCGCTTCAGCGACGCCACCAAACTCGTCAAGCGCGGCGAAGGGCTACTCGTAGCTCCCGCGGGCGTTGCCGCGCAGGCTGTCGAGAACCCGCAGGTCCGCCAGGGGATGCTCGAGGGCTCCAACGTCAACCCGATCGACGAGATGGTCCGCATGATCCAGACGCAGCGCATGTATGAAGCCCAGCAGAAGATCGTGCAGACCTACGACGACTTGGCCGGGAAGCGAATCGACGCGATGCAGTAGCCCGAGCGTGAGCGAGGGACAATCAGGACGAAGATTCGATTTCGATTACGATTACGAGCACGAGCACGAGCACGAACAAGATAACGAAGACGAGGAGATCATAACCATGCGCGCATTATCCGTCGCCGCCACCGGGATGCAGTCCCAGCAGATGAACATCGACAACATCTCGAACAACCTGGCCAACGTCAACACGACCGGGTTCAAGCGCGGGCGTGTCGATTTCCAGGACCTGCTCTACCAGACTGTTCAGCCGGCCGGCACGAGCGCCAGCGTCAGCAGCGAGGTGCCGACCGGCATCTACCTCGGCCTCGGCTCGCGTCCCGCCGCGATTCAAAAGCTTTTCACGCAAGGTTCATACACGCAGACCGACCAGAAGCTCGACATGTCGATCGAGGGCGACGGCTTCTTCCAGATCACGCGCGCCGACGGCACCTACGCCTACACGCGTGACGGCTCGTTCAAGCTCGACAGCCAG
>JAJFUE010000075.1 GCA_021372575.1 bacterium
GTCGGGCCAGCGGTTTGCCTGCGGCTTCCTTCGGATTCGGCCTCGCGACCGACACCCTTGCCGTCCGGCTAACAGTTCCCCCTGTCGGGTCTGTAGAGGACTCTCACCTCCAAGTGAGTGCGCCCTGCCGGGCGCACATGATGAAAATCGCCGGCAGGGGCGCCGGCGATCTTATTGGGTGGGTTTTCGATTACGATTACTCTGTAACACGCCAAATTGAATGTAAAATGAGCACAAAGATTGGAGAACATAGTCGCATGTCATGGAACGCCCAGCCCCGGCAGGGGCGGCACAACGGAGCGATACAAATCTGTGTCGCCCCTGCCGGGGCTCGGGTCTCGGCTGAATTCGCCGGGCAAGAAACAACCGGACGGTATGCAATAATTTGGTTCTGGCTACGCCAGCTTAGGATTACGAGCACGAACACGAAAATATGACATATCGGGCGCGGTGTCTTTTTTATCGGTACATGAACGCCATCGACTGGCGCGACTTTTCGGTGTGCTTGACCAGACGGGCGACTTCGAAGTTGAGTCTGACCTGCCCGGCGTCGCGGTCGCTCTCGCGCTCGATCTGGAAGTTGGTGATGATCAGCCCCATCTTCTGAAGCTCCTGCAAGAGCGTCAGCATCTGGCGCGGCGGGCCCGACAGCCCATCGACCTTGATCTTGATGAAGTAATAATCCGGGACCTTGGGGATGATCTCAAAGCGCGCGGGCTGCATGCGCGGCATCAGGATCTTGAAATCCTCGGTCAGCTTGTTGTAGAGGTCCTTGTTGAAAATGTCCTCTGGCGAAGAGCCCTTGGACGTTTCCGACGCCAGGGCCAACTGCGAATACCTGCCCTCGATCTCCCCTCGCTGCTTGAGGATCGCGCTGCAATCGCGCACATCCTGCACCGCGCCGGAGAGCTCGCCCGAGCCGCCCGACTCGCCCGATTCGATCCAGTCCGCCAGCACAAACTGATACAGCAGCAAGCTGCCGACGACGAGGATCGTGGCCGCAAGGAATATCTTTTCACGGCGTTGCATTGCCGGACTCCGTCTCCTTGGTTTTCATGGTTCCGTTCACGGTGAAGCTGTAGGCGGCGTGATCGTTGACCGGCTGCGGTTCGCGCGACTGGATGACCCAATCGGTCCCGTGCGTCGATTTGCCGAGGTCAGCCACGTAGGCCTGAATGTCGAGCAGCGTCTTGGCGTGGCCGGTAAGCGTCACCGATTCGGCCATCGTGTAGTTGACGCCGCGGACCGAGACCGACGAGTGCACCTCGGGCGCGTTGCCGACGTTGCTCAGGATCGCCATCGCGTTGTTCGGGTCGTTCATGTAACGGTCGATGATCTCGAGCCGGTTCTTCTTTTCCTTCAGTTCGGCGGCCACCGTCCGCATCTTGTCGAGCACCTGGTTGTAGGCGACCAGCTTCTGTTCCTTGATCGTGGTGAAGCGATACCAGCTCGCGCCGGCCAGGATCAGCGCGATCGCGAAGATCACGCCGGTGGTGATCAGCTTGCGCTTCGTGCGCTTGATCGACTGGCCCTTGTAGAAATCGGCGGGCGTCAGGTCGATGCGGTACGCACCGTCCAGCGTGCCGGCGATGGCCGCGCCAAACGCGATCGCGAACTCGAAGCCGTCGAACGGGAACTTGTGGCTGTCGGCCCCCGGCAGGCCGGCGATCGGATTGACCACGACCACCTCGGAATCGATGTTGGAGCGGAAATACTCGTCGAGGTTGCCGAGGATCGCGCCTTCGCCGGTGAGGACGACCGCCTCGACGGGCGGGCACTTCATCTCGCGGCGGGCAAAGTCGTAGGTGCGGCGGATTTCCTGCACCACGCGGCCCAGCCAGCCGGCCAGCAGCGCGTTGTCGCCGGACTCGGCCTCTTTCTCGGCGCCCTGCATCTGCGCCTTCATGCAGTCGGTCATGCGCGCCACGTGGGCCAGGCGCGCGAGGTCGGGGCGGCTCCCGGGATGGTCGCTGTGCCAGCCGATGCTCGTCTCGAGAACGCTGCGCAAGTCGATCGAAACCGAACGCGCGAACAGGATGCGCCCGTCGGTCAGCAGCACCAGGTCGAGCGTGTCCAGACCGATCGACAGGACCGCGACGGTCTTGCCGCGCAGCCAGTCGCGGCGCGAGAAAATCAGCGTGTTGCACAAGGCCACCGAGGAAAGGGTGACGCCGTCCGGGTTCATGTCGGCGCCCTGGGCGCCTTCGAGCGCGCGGTGCACGATCGGGCCGTCGATCGCGGCCAGAAGCACCTCGCTCCCCTCGACGCCCATCTTGCGCATGACGTGATAGCCCGAGCAGTGGCGCTCGGCGTGGACCGGGATATGGCGCTCGATCTCGAAACGCGCCATCTGATTGAGTTCGGCGGTATCGGTGGAAGGCAGGGTGATGTTGCGCATGATCGCCTGCTGCTTGGGCAGGGCGATGGCGAACGGGGCACCGGCCGCCTTGAGCGGACGCACGAGCGATTTAAGAACCGGCGCGAGCTCGGCCCCCTCGGTGGAAATCTGGGTCATGGCGCCGCCGGCAACCGTCCAGCCGCCTTTGACCTGCTTCAGGGCCAGCGCGCTGAGCGTCTCCGTCGTGATCTGCAGTCCGCATTGCAAAAGAGCCACTGGGTTTTACCTCGCCGTTTCGGATCGGCGTCTAAGAGTAATCATTTGGGCTGGTTTTGGCAACGCCCGCGCCGTGAATTCACGACTGGGGCGGATCATCGAGCCCCTGCCGGCCGCGCAACCAAAGTGCCAGTCTCACCCAACGCGAACCTTCAAGTGCGGCTTGTTTTCGTTCAATCTGGGCAAGCCGGCGAGCCGTTTGAATGGCCCGGAGATGAGAGGCTGCGGCGTCGCCGGCTTGCCCCAACAGCACGGAAGGGGCTGCGTTGCCTGAACAATACGCTTGCAAGTCTAGTGCCTGTTTTGGCGCGGCCGCCCAATCAATCAGCGGCCGCAGGCAAACCGCCGGATCGTAAGCCCGCCGCAGGTGCGCGGCGGCTTCGGCGGCCCGCTCGCGGCCCGGTTTCGGGTCGGCGGCGTGCGACAAAATGGCGCGCGCGGCGGCTTCGGGATCGCGGTGCGGCACGACTTCGATGAACTTTTCGTAGCCGAGGTCCTCCGCCAGTTCGCAGCCCGGAGTCGAAATCGTCGGGATTCCGGCGCCAAGCCAATCCAGAAGCCGGTTGCGCGTGCCGAACCGCCCCTCGGCGCATGCCAGATCCAGGTTGATCGCCAAATCCGCTTCGTGGATCACGCGCGGGACCTGACCGACCGGGATCCATCCCAGCAGGTGGTATCGGTCGCAGTGCGGGCTGGCGGCGACCTGCGCGGCGAACCACTCGAACCCGCCGGTGTAGTGGCCGGCGATCGCGCCGCCGGTCGCCGCGAAGTGAATCCGCGGGTCGGCGGCCATCGCGCGCTCGAGCGCCGCAAACAGCGTCTCGGCATCGAGCCACGTGTTGAAACCGCCCGTCTGGATGATCAGGTAGGCATCGGGGGGCAGCGCGCCGCGGATCGGCGAAAGGGCGTCAATGTCCATCGGGATCGGCTCGAACCACGGCTGGACGATCGAGGCCAGCGATTCGAACGCAGTGAACCGGTTGAGGCGGCCGGCGACCGAAAGCTGCGCGGTGATTGCCGCCGCCTGGTCGCGCGAGCAACCCGAGACGCGATCGGCGCGCGCAAGGGCCGGGGCCACGATCGACCACTGGCGCGCGAGCCCCTCGTCACTGCCGCCGCGCACGGCCAGAAGCTGGGCCTCGGCCATCGGGTCGCCAAAGTAATCCATCCACGCCGGGATCGCCAGCCCCGAGGCGGCGACGGCGTGGTTCATGACGTCGGTCGTCGAAACGGTCGCGGCGGCCTTGCACTCGGCCGCCTCGCGCGCGATCGCCGCCGCGATTGCGTCGGGCGCAATCTCGATCGCGCGCGGCTCGGAAAGGCCCGGACTGTCGCGGTCGGGCGCGACGTCATAAATTGTCAGCGTCATCGTCCCGGCGCCGGCTTCGCCGAAGCGCGCCTCGACAAGCCGCACGGGATGGCCGGCGCGCGCAAGCTCGCGCGCCATGCCCCACAGCCGCACGCCCGGCGCATACAGCCGGTCCGGCCGCTCGGGCGGAATCGGCCCGACGCCGGCGACAAGGATCGGGAGATTGGGTGCGGCAATCGACATCAGCGGCATTTTCACGGATCGGCAGGCGAATTTGCAATCGATAATGGAACGGTCGCCAAATCAGCGCGAATCGATCCATTCACCCAGCGTGTGGAAATTTAGAATTCCACACACAGATGACCCAGCGCGGTCAAGCCGCAACCAAAAGACAAAATGCAGGTCACGAAATTCACGAAATATTCACGAAAGCCACGAAAAAAGAAAATCATGTTTGTCGCAGAGAAGCAGAGTGTGGCAGAGACGCAGAGAATATTTTTGAACAGAAGAATTGAACAGGAGGAAACGGAGGAATTTCTTTTGGCTGAAATCTCTGTTACCTCTGTTACCTCCGTTGCCTCCTGTTCAAAAATCTTGTCAGGAAAACAAGATTCTGACGGATAGTAGTACAGATTAAACTGATCCAAACAGATCCAGCCCAAAATTATCTGACGAGTTCAACCCGGGCGAGTTTCTGGTGCTGGTGGGAATGCCATGCCGTCCAGTCGCTGTTCCACACGGCGAACGTCAGGCCGAGGACGACGATGACCGTCAACGCGACCAGCGCGCCCGAGGCGGCCCAGCGCAGGATCGGTTGTTTGTGATAGAAACCATACCCGACGGCCATGCCGAACATGAGCCCCGCGCAGTGCGCCGCGTTGCCGGTCGGCCACAACCCGAGCCAGCCGGTGAAAATCGCGACCATCATCACGCAGCTGAGCAGCGGCGCGCGCTCCGGGCTCAGGAACCGCCGCAACTCCGGGACCTGCTTGTGCGTGGCCCACAGCCAGCCGAACATGGCGAACACGACCCCCGACATGCCGGTGCCGGTCGCGCCGCTCAGCGCGAATTCGACCCCCAGTGACACGATCGCGCCGAAGAAAACAACCGCGAACGTGGCCTGATGGCCGAACGACTGCTCGAGCAGCCCCGCCAGCGCCCCCAGGCAAACCAGGTTGAAGATCATGTGGACGAGATGCTCGTGGACGAAGGCCGACGTCAGGAGCGTCCAGTAACGGCCGTCCCAGACCTGCGCCGGATCGAGATAGACGCAGTAGCGCGCCAACACGGCGGGGCTCACAACCCCTTCTTTCAGGAGCGATCCGTAAAGGTAGGCACAAACGCCGATGATGACGCCGGTGACGATGGGTGCTTGGCGAAGATCTCGCATCATCATGTCTT
>JAJFUE010000110.1 GCA_021372575.1 bacterium
CGGCCACCGGCTTGTTGTCGCCGGTCATGACGTTCTGGTAACCGCCCGAGATGATCCCCTCGCGGTTGACCGAGAGCTGGAAGAACATGACCGCGTCGCCCTTGTCCTGCTGCGTCAACGCCCACACGCCGAGCGGCATCCATTCAACCGCGCCCGCGGTTGTGGCCGCATCGGCCGGCGCCGGCGGCGGCGGCTGCTCGACCGCGGCCAGGTCGATCGCCTGCTCGCGGTATTGCTCGGCCGGCATCGGCGGCTGGCCGTTCTGATAGACCTGGTCGCCTTCGTAAATGACTGTCGTGCCATAGTCATAATAAGTCGGCTCGGAGGGCTGACTGACAATCGATGACAGCGAGTTCCAGGCCGTCGGCACCCACCACCACCACGGATTCGAGGGGTACTGATACGACGGCGGGTAATACCCGCTACTCCCCCACCAATGATCGTCGAACAGGTCGTCGCGGTAATCGCGGACGTCGTCCCACACCTCATCGGCGCGGTCCCAGCGGTAGTCCCACATGTCCTGGCGGTAGTTTTGCCAGTCCTCGCGATTATCGACGCGCCAATCGGCATAGTTGCCGGCCGCGTTTTGGAACCAGTCCTGCCGGTTTTGATACGCGTTCTGCACGCCGTTCCAGCGCTGGTCCTGATTCTGCCGGAAGTTGTTCACGTTCTGCTGGCGCTGGCCGGACCAGTTGTTCCAGTAGTCCGACCGGTTGTTGACCGCCTGGTTCCAGTTCTGGTTGCGGTTCTGGCTCCAATTGTTCCAGTTGGGGCGTTCGGATGGCCGTTGCCACTGTGTGCCGCTTCCGCCGCCGCCGGGGCGCGTGGAAATGCGGTCGGACAGTTGCGAGCCGGCCGCCGAACCGATCGCCGCGCCCGCGCCGGCTCCCGCCGCAACGCCGAGGAAGTTGCCGAGGTCCTGGCTCCTGCGCGCCGGCTGCTGCGACGCGATCGCGCCCGAACCCGGTCCGCGCTGAATCCCGGCGCCGCCGGCGCCCGGACGGGTTCCACCCGCAGGCAATTGCTGAATCCCGCCGCCACCGGCGCCCGGACGGGTTGCAATGCCTGAGCCGGCGCCGCCGGGCCGTTGCTGGATGCCGCCGCCACCGGCGCCCGGACGGGTTCCCCCGGCCGGCAGTTGTGAAACTCCCGCGCCACCGGCACCGGGACGGGTTGCGGGCAATTGCGAAACACCAGCGCCGCCGGCGCCCGGACGGGTTCCCCCGGCCGGCAGTTGCGAAACGCCTGCCCGGCCTGCGCCCGGGCGGTTGCCCGACGGCAACTGGGAGACGCCGGTGCTCGGCCGCGATGGGCTATAAGACCGCGAGCCGCCCGATGACGGAAGCCGTCCGCTCGACGGCCGCGATGCGCCCGAATACGAACGGTTGTAACTCGATCCGCCTGACGGCCGGCTGCTGTAGCTTCGGCTGGCCCCGCTCGACGGCCGGCTGCTGTAACTGCGGCTGGAACCGCCGGAAGGCCGGCTGTAGCTGCCGGCGCGCGAGGCGCCGCCACTGGGCCGGGCGCCGCCGCCGCGCCCACCGCCACCGCCTCCGCCGCCGCGTCCGCCGCCTCCGCCGCGCCCCGCCGCGAAACATTCCGCGACGGCCAGCAGCACGGCCAGGCAGACAATCATGAGTCGTCTGATATGGTGCGATTGAACACGCATGACGATGCCTCCTGATTATTTACGTTCCTGGGCCCGGTTCATCTCGACGCGCGGCAGGCTCGGCTGCGGGTCGCCATCGAGCGTGCGGTTGACGTTCTCCCACGTGCACTTGCCGTCGCCGACGCGCTGCATCAGGTTCTGCGACGCGAACGTCGAGCCGTCGGGGGTGTAACCCGTCTGCCGGATCGACCAGCTGTTGCCGGTGCGCGTCCACGTGCCGTCCTGAAATCCGCCCTCGGTGTCGAACGTCCACGAGCGGATCCTTTTCGCTACCGGGTCCCAGCCGATGATCTGCCAACCTTGCATCGTCGGTTCGCCGCCGATGGTCACGTTGAAATTGCGCGTGAGGAAATTGCCGCCGCGGGCCCAGTTGACCTTGGTCTCGACCTGGGCATCGCCGTCACGCTCGGTCCACGTGCCGACCATCCAGGCCAATCCCGAAAGCATTTCGTTGGCACTCGGCGCGGGAACCGGGCTCTCGGTCATTTGCTTGATCTGCCATTTGCCGTCGCCGCGCACGTGCACGGCGGTGTAAGCCGACGGAGATTGTTCGCCGCCCCTGGACGTGGTCAACGTCTCGCCGCGTTCGATGGCGACGTCAGGGCTGATGCTGCGAACCGACTGGATCTGGATTGTCATCTTCGCGCCGGGATCGCGCGCGAACGCCTGCTTGAGCAGCGCCGTGATCGCGTCGCGCCCCGTCGTCAGCACGCCGTCCTCGTCGGTGTATTCGACGTCCTCCGCGAACATCTGCCCGAGCTTGATGGCATCACCGGCGTTGAACGCCTTCTCGTAATCGCGCGCCATCTGAATGACGGCCGCCTCGGCCTCCGAAGCGGGTGTTGTGCTTGGCCGCTGGCCCCCAACCGAGCTGCTGAGCAGCGCCAGGACGAAAAGTGCGCACACCATCTTTTTCATGATCGTATCTCCTCCTGTCATCCTTGCTTCGTGTTTCGCTCGCGCAACTGATCGAGTCGCGAACGCAGCTGCCGCGCCCAGTAGTTGAACGCGGAATCAACATCCCCCCACGACGAGAAATTGCCGGCCCCCCATTTGCGGCCGGCGCGCCGGGCCACAGCCGCCGCCAGGCGCCGGCCGTTCGCATCGTCAAGCTCCGCCTCGATCGCCGCGTGGCCCACGGCGACGTGCGTGCCGAACAACACGCGTTTGACCGCGCTTATCGCCAGGCCGATCGGCAGAACCGACGAAATGATGTTCCGAATGGGCTTGGACGGGCGTGCCTCGGTGACCGCCACCTTGAGCGTCATCGTGCCCGGCCCCGGCGCATCGACGAGCTCATAATCCGCGCCCAGCTCCTTGCGGAGCGCGGCGTCAAGCATCTCCCTGAGCCGCGCGCGGTCTTCCGGCTTCAGCTTGCTCAAGTCGGTACCCTTCGGGTCGTAAAGATCGATCGGCCGAATATAAATATTGTCGTAACGGCTGAAGTCGATGGCATCGTTGACGTATAGCAGTTGCGCCTGGTCCGAATCGCCCGGCTTGAGCATCGAGTAGTCGCCGAGGTAACCCGACGGCTCGTAGCGCGACATCCGGTACGTTCCGCACCCAGCCATCAGTGCCGCGCACACAAGCGCGCAAACGATGGAAATGGATCTGGCGTTTCGCGAGATCATCGTTGACCTTTCCTTGAAACTCCGGTCGGTTGGGACAGGAGCCCGGGAGTGGATGCACAGCGCTGAAGCCAATCACTCGGCCACGATTGCGCGTTCACCGCCGTGAGCTTTGGTCTCTCTTGCGTGGTTGTTTAGACAAATTCATGCCAACGCCGTCTCGGATCGAGACTTGACGCTAGAATATTGGCTGGCGTTCAGTTGGCCTGAAAAGTAGGCTCTGCGCCCCGATCGGGACCGCCGGCGAAAGGTCGCCATGGCGTCTTCGGGACGCGTTGGCGTCTTGCACCGCGCGTTCCCCAGGTTAAGTGTCGCCCTCGTGTTCGCCCTCGTGCTCGTGCTCGTAATCGTAATCGAACGAATCAACGAGCCCCGCCGCCGCCGCACCGATGCCATTCCGCCCGGCGTTGGCATATTTTTCTCTATATCTGGTATGATTCAATGATCCGGCCAAACTGCGAGGAATATTGCGTATGACCGAAGCGGATCGCGCGCCCATGCACGTGCTGGTGTGCAACGCCGGCTCGAGCAGCCTCAAGTTCAGCTTGTTCGAGGCCTGTTCCGAGACGCAGCTCGTCGATGGCGGCATCGACTGGCAAGCCCAGCCGGCGCGCATGGTCATGCGCGTTGCCGGCCTGCCCGATGTCCGCGCCGAGGTTTCGCTGCAAAGCCACGGCGAGGCGATGGCGCGCATCATCCATAGTTTCAGCGCAAGCCCGATCGAGCTGCCGACGCACTTTGAGAAACTGCACGCCGTCGGCCACCGCGTCGTCCATGGCGGCGACAAGTTCACGTGCGCCGTGCGCATCACGCCGGAGGTCAAGCAGGCGATCGGCGGGCTCGCCGAGCTGGCGCCGCTGCACAACCCGGCCAGCCTCGAGGTGATCGAGAAAGTCGAGGAGGTCATCCCGCAGGCGCCGCAGTTCGCGGCCTTCGACACCGCGTTCCACACGAGCATGCCCGAATACGCCAAGGTCTATCCCGTGCCGCGCTCGTGGACGCGCGACCTGAACATCCACCGTTTCGGGTTCCACGGCCTGAGCATCGCCTACTGCGCGCGGCGCGCGATCGAAATGCTGGGCAAGAAGAACGCCCGCCTCATCATCGCGCACCTGGGCAACGGCGCCTCGATCACGGCCGTGTGCAACGGGACCTGCATCGACACGTCGATGGGATTCACGCCGCTCGACGGCCTCATGATGGGCACGCGCAGCGGCACGATCGATCCCGGCATCATCATGTTCCTGCAGCGTCACCGGGGCATGGACGCCGACAGCCTCGACCACGCCCTGAATTTCGAATCCGGCCTGCTCGGCGTCTCGGGCCTCTCGGGCGACATGCGCGCGATCGTCGAGGCGATGCCGACGAACCCCGACGCAAAGCTCGCGTTCGACATCTATGCCCATCGCGTCCGGCAGACGATCGGTTCGATGGCGGCGGTGCTCGGCGGCGTCGATGCGCTGATCTTCACGGGCGGCATCGGCGAGAACTCGGCCCCCGTCCGCCAGGCCGCGTGCAAGGGCCTCGATTTCCTCGGGCTTCAGATCGATCGCGCGGCCAACGAGGCCTGCAAGCCCGACTCGGAGGTGGGCTACGCCGACGCCCGCGGGCGCATCCTCGTCATCGCCACGCGCGAGGACCTGACCGTCGCCCGCGAAGTGAGAAAACTGATGGAACAGGAGGCGAGCAATGCGGTAGCCCGAGCGTAAGCGAGGGACAACCGCACGAGAGGTTTTCGATTACGATTACGATTCACGAGCACGATCCCATAGGACCCATAAGACCCATTCTTCCCAAAGGAGCGATTCATGAAAACAGCAACCAATGAACACAAGACGGCCCGGCCGGCCGAAGCCGAGGCGAAAAAAGACCAACGCCTGTCGCGCGAAGAATTGCGCAAAATCGATGCTTATTGGCGCGCATGCAAATACCTTGCCGCCGGCATGATCTATTTGCGCGCCAACCCGCTCCTGCGCGAGCCGCTCAAGCCCGAGCACATCAAGGAGCGCCTGCTCGGCCACTGGGGCGCCAGCCCCGCGCTGAGCTTCGCCTACGTCCACATGAACCGCCTCATCAACAAATACGACCTCGACGCGATCTTCATGGCCGGCCCCGGCCACGGCGCACCCGGCGTGCTGGCTCCCGTCTATCTCGAAGGCTCCTACTCCGAAATCTACCCCAACAAGGCCGAGGACGAGGAGGGCATGTGCGAGTTCTTCAAGGAATTCTCGTTCCCGGGCGGCATCGGCAGCCACTGCACGCCCGAAACCCCCGGCTCGATCCACGAAGGCGGCGAGCTCGGCTACAGCGTCTCGCACGCGTTCGGCGCGGCGTTCGACAACCCCGACCTGATCGTGACGGTCGTCGTCGGCGACGGCGAGGCCGAGACCGGCCCGCTCGCCACGGCATGGCACTCCACCAAGTTCCTCAACCCGATCCGCGACGGCGCCGTCCTGCCCGTCCTCAACCTGAACGGCTACAAGATCAACAACCCGACGATCCTCGCGCGCATCTCGCACGAGGAACTCGAAAACCTCTTCCAGGGCTACGGCTGGGCGCCGGTCTTTGTCGAGGGCAGCGACCCCGACGAGATGCACCAGAAAATGGCCGGGGCGATGGAGGACTGCGTCCTCGAGATCCGGCGCATTCAGGATCAGGTGCGCGCCGGCGGCAAGCCGATCCGCGCGCGCTGGCCGATGATCATCCTGCGCAGCCCCAAGGGCTGGTCCGGCCCGGCCAAGGTCGATGGCCACCACGTCGAGGGCTACTGGCGTTCGCACCAGGTGCCGCTGGCCGGCGTGCGCGAAAACCCCGAGCACCTCAAGATCCTCGACAAGTGGCTGCGCGGCTACAAGCCCGATGAGCTCTTCGACGACAACGGCACGCTCTTCCCCGAGCTCAAGGCGCTGGCCCCCAAGGGCGCCCGCCGCATGGGCGCCAACCCGCACGCCAACGGCGGCATCCTGCGCCGGACGCTGCGCATGCCCGACTTCCGCGACTACGCGATCAAGGTCGATGGCCCCGCCCGCATCTCGGCCGAAAACACGCGCCCGCTGGGCCAGTTCCTGCGCGACGTCATGGCCAAGAACATGGAGATTTTCCGCGTGTTCTCGCCCGACGAAAACGCATCCAACCGGCTCGACGACATCTACAAGGTGAGCAAGAAACTGTGGCTTGCCGATTACCTGCCCGAGGACGCCGACGGCGGCGAACTCGCCCCCAACGGCCGGGTCCTCGAAATGCTCTCCGAGCACACTCTCGAAGGCTGGCTCGAAGGCTACCTGCTCAGCGGCCGCCACGGCTTCTTCTCGACCTACGAGGCCTTCGTGCACGTCATCGACTCGATGTTCAACCAGCACGCCAAGTGGCTGGCGATCTGCCGCGATCTTCCGTGGCGCCGGCCGGTCTCGTCGCTCAACCTGCTCATCACCTCGACCGTGTGGCGCCAGGACCACAACGGCTTCACGCACCAGGACCCCGGCTTCCTCGACGTCGTCGTCAACAAGAGCCCCGACGTCTGCCGCATCTACCTGCCGCCCGACGTGAACACCCTGCTGAGCGTCGCCGACCATTGCCTGCGCAGCACCGACTACATCAACGTCATCGTCTGCGACAAGCAGAAGCACCTGCAGTACATGAGCATGGACGAGGCGATCGTCCACTGCACGAAAGGCATCAGCATCTGGCATCAGGCGAGCAACGACGACGGCGTCGAGCCGGATGTCGTCATGGCCAGCGCCGGCGATGTTCCGACCAAGGAGGCCCTCGCCGCCTTCTGCCTGCTGCGCAAGCATTTCCCGCAGCTCAAGATCCGCTTCGTGAACGTCGTCGATCTCTACAAGCTCGTCCCCTCGACCGAGCATCCGCACGGCCTCTCCGACCGCGACTTCGACAGCCTGTTCACCACGAACAAGCCCGTGATCTTCAACTTCCACGGCTACCCGTGGCTGATTCACCGCTTGACCTACCGGCGCACGAATCACGACAACTTCCACGTGCGCGGATACAAGGAAAAGGGCAACATCAACACCCCGCTCGACCTCGCGATCAAGAACCAGATCGACCGCTTCAGCCTCGCAATGGACGTGATCGAACGCGTCCCCGGCCTGAACGTCGCCGGCGCGCACGTCAAGGACATGCTCCGCAACATGCAGATCGAAGCCCAGACCTACGCCTACGAGCACGGCATCGACAAACCCGAACTCGAAAACTGGCGCTGGCCAAATGAGAAGAAGTGAATGGTGAATCCTTGAAATAGTCCCGAAGGGACGGCCGCTTTCAGCCCGCCACGGCAGTGGCGGGTAAAAAGCCCAAAGAAATTGGAAGTCCCGTAGGGACGAATGACATTCAAAATAAAGGAACGCGCCATGGCCAACAACAAGCCCGAAGCCGCCGCAAAGATGACAACCAAAGAATACGAGAAGGAGCTGCGCCGGCTACAGGCCGAGCTGTGCAAGCTTCAGGAGTGGGTCAAGCACGAGGGCCTGCGCGTCATCATCATCTTCGAGGGGCGCGATGGCGCCGGCAAGGGCGGCACGATCCGCGCCATCACCGAGCGCGTCAGCCCGCGCGTGTTCCGCGTCGTCGCGCTGCCGGCCCCCTCGGACCGCGAGAAAAGCCAGCTCTACCTGCAACGCTACATGCAGCACTTCCCCGCCGCCGGCGAAATCGTCATCTTCGACCGCAGCTGGTACAACCGCGCCGGCGTCGAATACGTCATGGGCTTTTGCACGAAGGAGCAGCATCGCCGGTTCCTCGAGCTCTGCCCCGTCGTCGAGAAGTTTGCGGTTGATGGCGGAATCAAACTCATCAAATACTGGCTCGAAGTCGGCAACAAGGAGCAGGAGCGGCGGTTCGAGGCGCGCATCGAGGATCCGCTTCGGCAGTGGAAGCTCAGCCCGATGGACCTGCCGTCGCGCGAGAAATGGTACGAGTATTCCCGCGCGCGTGACATGATGCTGGAGGCGACTGACACCGAGCATGCGCCGTGGTACATCCTGCGCTCGGACGACAAGAAACGCGCGCGCCTCAACTGCATCGCGCACCTGCTGAGCCTCATCCCGTACCAGGACGTCCCGCGCGAGAAGGTGAAGCTGCCCGCGCGCTCGCACGACGACAAATACGACGACCAGGCGACGCTCGAAAGCCGCCGGTTCGTTCCGGAGAAATACTGACCGCGGCGGCATTCAATGCAGTAGCCCGAGTGTGAGCGAGCGACAACCTCACGCGAGGTTTTCGATTACGATGAATACGCGAAATGATCACAAATATTGGAGACCATAGTCGCATGTCATTGAACGCCAAGCCCCGGCAGGGGCGATACAAGTTAGCCCAGCGCGTCAGCGCTGGGACAGCGGTTCCATCAGTCGTGCCGAGCCCCGGCAAGGGGCGGCACAACGGAGCGATACAAATCTGTGTCCCCCCTTGGGGCTCGGGTCTCAACTGAATTCGCCGGGCAAGAAACAGCCGGGCGGTATGCAATAGCTTGATTCTGGCAACGCCAGCTTACGATTACGAGCACGAGCACGATGCAGTAGCCCGAGCGTCAGCGAGGGACCAGCTTACGAGTTCGAAAGGACCCCGACGATGAAACCGAAGCCGACGTCCGACCCCGAGCCCCGCATCATGGAGCCTGAAAAAGCCGCGCGGCTCAAAGCCCAGTACGGCTGCGGCCCGATCCAGTTCAACGGATCCGACATCTCGTTCTACGACCGGCACCTCGTCTTCGATCACGTCAAGGACGTCGCCGACACGACCCCGCGCGAGCGTTACGAGGCGCTCGCGAAATCCGTGCGCGACGCGCTCGCGCAGCGCTGGGTGGCCACCGAGAAGACCTACGACCAGAAAAATCCCAAGCGCGTCTATTACCTGTCGATGGAGTTCCTCATCGGCCGCTCGCTCGCCAACAACGTCACAAACATGCAGCTCGACGAGATCGCGATGAACATCATCAAGACCAAGAACCTCGACTGGCAGGAGATCATCGAGCAGGAGCCCGACGCGGGCCTCGGCAACGGCGGTCTCGGCCGGCTCGCGGCGTGTTTCCTCGACTCGATGGCCACCATGCACCTGCCCGCCATGGGCTACGGCCTGCGCTACGAGTACGGCATCTTCCGGCAGATCATCGAGAATGGCTGGCAGAGCGAGCAGCCCGACAACTGGCTGCGGCACGAGGACCCCTGGGAAGTCGCGCGCCCCGACGAAACCGTCGAGGTCAAGCTCAACTGCGCGTTCGAGTCGCGCGAAGGCTCGCTGCGCATCATCTCCAACCGGCCGACGACGCTGCTCGGCATCCCGTTTGACCGGCCGGTCGTCGGCTACGGCGGCGAAACGGTCAACACGCTGCGGCTGTGGGCCGCCGCCTCGCCCGACTACTTCGACCTCAAGGAGTTCAGCAGCGGCCAGTTCGTCGGCGCGCTCGCCGAGACCCTTGCCGCCGAGTCGCTCACGCGCGTGCTTTACCCCGACGACTCCACCAGCATGGGCCAGGGCCTGCGCTTCATCCAGGAATACTTCCTCGTCGCGTGCTCGCTCGCCGACCTCGTCCGCCGGTTCAAGCGCGCGAACAACAATTGGGCCGACCTGCCCCAAAAGGCCGCGATCCAGATGAACGACACACACCCGGCCATGGCCGTCAGCGAGCTCATGCGCATCCTGCTCGACGACGCCCACCTCGGCTGGGACGAGGCGTGGGACCTCACGCGCAAGACGCTCGCCTACACGAATCACACGCTCCTGCCCGAGGCGCTCGAGAAATGGCCGCTGCGCTGGTTCGAAATGATGCTGCCGCGCCAGCTCGAGATCATTTACGAGATCAACCGCCGCCTGCTCGACGACGTGCGCGGCCGCTGGCCCGGCGACGCGGGCCGTATCGAGCGCGTCAGCATCATCGACGAGACCGGCGGCCGCAAGGTGCGCATGGCCAACCTCGCCATCGCCGGCAGCCACAGCACCAACGGCGTCGCCGCGATCCACTCCCGGCTTTTGCGCGAAACGACCGTCCGCGAGCTGGCCGAGCTGTTCCCCGAGCGTTTCAACAATAAAACCAACGGCGTCACGCCGCGGCGCTGGATGCTGCTCGCCAATCCCGCGCTTTCCAAAGTCATCACCGACGCGATCGGCAACGGCTGGATCACGGACATGAGCCAGCTCTCCAGGCTCAAGCCTCTGGCCGACGACAAACGCTTTCGCGAGGCGGTCCTGCTCGCCAAGCAGCAGGCCAAGGTGCAGTTCGCCGACTGGCTCAAGGCCACCACCGGCCAGGTCGTCAACCCCGACACGATGTTCGACTGCCAGGTCAAGCGCATCCACGAATACAAGCGCCAGCTCCTCAACGCGCTGCGCATCGTCATCCTCTACAACCGCATTCGGCAAAACCCCAAATGCAAAATGCCGCCCCGCACGTTCTTCTTCGCGGGCAAGGCCGCCCCGGCCTACCACCTCGCCAAGCTCATCATCAAGTTCGTCAACAACCTCGCCGGCGTGATCGCCGCCGACAAGGCCACGCGCAACAAAATCCACGTCGTGTTCCTGCCCGACTACCGTGTCACGCTCGCCGAGCAACTCATCCCGGCCAGCGACGTGTCCAACCAGATCTCGACCGCCGGCTACGAGGCCAGCGGCACGAGCAACATGAAATTCATGATGAACGGCGCGCTCACGATCGGCACGCGCGACGGCGCAACGATCGAGATGGCCGAGGAGGCGGGCGAGGAGAACTTCTTCCTGTTCGGCCTCACCGCCGAGCAGGTCGCCGCCAGCCGCGGCTGGTACAGCCCGCGCTGGCACTACGAGAACAACCCCGAGACGCGCGTCGCGATCGACCAGATCCTATCCAATCACTTCAGCCCGACCGAACCGGGCATCTTTATGCCGATCGTGGACAGCCTGCTCGGCAGCGACCACTACATGCACCTGGCCGACCTCGAGCGCTACCTCGACGCCGACCGCCGCCTGTGCGAACTCTACGCCGACCCCGACGCGTGGGCGCGCAAGGTCGTCCTCAACATCGCCGGCTCGGGC
>JAJFUE010000125.1 GCA_021372575.1 bacterium
TCACGACCCCGGCCGTGAGTCCGGCCGGCGCCGTCTGCACCTGGCCCCCGCCGGCGCTGATGACTACCCCCGCGACCAGTCCCGCGCCACCGACCACGGCCTCATCCGTCGCCAGCACGTCCCCGCTCGTTTCGGCAACCAACACGTCCCCGCTTGTCTCTGATACCAGAACCGTCAAATCAGCCGTCCGCCCTTCCGATACTTGAAATATTGCTGGCCGTGATTGCGGACCAGATCGTAATAAATCGCGGCGCGGGCGCGGATACGGAATTTTAGGATCAAGCGCCACCACGGAACGGCCTTGCACCACGCAATGATTGAATCGTAAAACTCGATGTCGGCATTGATCCGGTCTGTTTCCGTGCCGCCCGTCCCATAACGAAAATCGTGAAGGTCGCCGTTTGGTTCAAGATCGACGCCTCCGCCAAGGTGGTTCAACACGCCGCCGATGATCTTCGATTTCCACGAGCACGGCCCACAGCCGTTCATCTCGATCCCGCTGGCGTAAATATCGGGCAAATCGGGATCGACATACTTGCGAAGCCAAGCGAGTTTTGGGGCGTTCGTCATGATTCATCGCTCCTATGCTGCGCAATTTACGGCGCAACCAGGCTGGCTGTAGGCCCGCCTCAGCCACCCGGCCAGAAACACCCGGCTCTCCGGCCGGCGCGCGACGATCAGCCTGTAAACGCCAGCCTGTTCGGCCGCAATCACTCCGGCCAGCTCGTCACGACCGAGTTGGTTCACGCGCGCGATGGTCTTGGGCCCGATATCGCCATCCACTTTGAGCGGCGGCATGTAGCGGATCCCGAGCGAAGCCGCAAACGCGTTGCAAGCGCGCTGCACAATGCGGCCGGCGCCGGCAAGCCCAAGGTTGACCGCGGCGTCGAAAATCTTCATCGCGAGCGTCTGGTTTTCAATTTGGTCGAGCTTGAGCCGGTCCCAATAGAGCAGCTTATATGCGTAGCGTTTTTCGGCGTCGCTCAGCTTGAGCAGGTCCTCATGGTCGATGTCGCCGTCGTGATCCACGTCGCCGCCGCCCGTCAGCCCGAGCTCGTTCAGATCGTCCATCGTCAGCCCGTCATTCGTCAGCCCGCCCGGATCGGCAGGATGGTTGTCGAGGCCCTTTTCAAACTCATACGTGTAGTCGTAAGCTTCGGCAAAACGAGCCATCACGCGCCTCCCATAAGACCCATAAGACTCATAGGACGCATAGGACCCATCACCCCTATTTCCCCGTCGTCCCGCTCGTCACCCCGTCCCCGCCCTTCGCCCGGCCGATCCCCTGGCCGAGCCCGCCCGCGATAGTCCCGACCACCGCCCCGGCCGCCGGATTGCCCAGCGCCGCGCCGATCGCCGCGCCGCCGAGCGCGCCGCCCACGACGCCCATCGTCTCTTTGCCGACAGCGCTCGAGGCCGCCAGCGTGCCGCTCGTGATCGTGTCCGAGCGCTCGCCCCAGAGCAGCTGGATGCCCTTTTCCTCAATTTTGATCTTGCCGGCCGAGATTTCGACGGTCTTAGTGGGCGTCGCGCAGCTCGAGAGCATGAGCGCCGCGGCCGCGATGTGCCCGGCCAGGAATGCGGATTGAGCAAGCGTCTTGTTCATGGTGCGGTGACCTCCCAGTCGGGAATCGGAACCGTCTTCCCGGCGAGTTCGTGCGTGCAATCTCCAAGAAATTGAATGTTCCCTTCACGGATGAAACTGTGGCAGACGCCAGCCCACCCAGCCTCTCCAGTGGATTTCGGAATGCGCACTAGAAGGGATGGATTGAATGTCGGCTTTTCCATGTCCCCGTTGAATTGCCACTGAGCGCCGCAATTATTCGGGCGGTCGGTCGCGATGAAGTGGACTGTTTTGCAGCCCGGGCACCTGATCATGTAACCCCACGGCTTGTTCTCGCTGTCATTGCATCGATGGATGATCGCCATGGTCAGTTCGTCCTTTTAATCGTTCCAGTGATGTGAAGGTCCACCGTCCACGTGCCCGTGGACAGGTCCGGTTCAGGCTCAGGCGTAGGCGCCGGCGTAACGGTCGGTTGCGGCGTTGGCGTCGGCGTCGGGGTCACCACCGGCCCGCTGGTTCCACCCAGCGGCACCTTGGCCAGGTCCTCCTGCCATCCCTCCGGCAGCCTCACCCGCCATAGGTCGATCGCCGCCGTCCCGAACGCGTTCGAACCGAAATAGACCCACTTGCCATCCGGGCTCACGCTGGCGCAGTTCTCGGCGTGCTCCCACGCTCCATACATCTCGTGCGAGCTCCCGATCCGCCAGATCAGCCCGTCGGCGATCCGCACCATGAAAAACTGCATGTAAAACCACTTGCCGGCGTCCGAG
>JAJFUE010000131.1 GCA_021372575.1 bacterium
CTGCACCTGTGCTGGGCGACCGGCACCGGCAGCGACCCGCAGCTCTATTACGGCAAATACAACGCCAGTTCCGGAGCGCTCGCCGAGTCGACCCGCATCGCAACCAATGCCGCCGGCTACTACGATCCGGCGAAAATCCTCGTCGCTCCTGATAACACAATCTGGCTGATTTACACGCAACACGACGATTCCGGCAACGACGAGATCATGGCCCAGCGGCGCCCCGCTGCCGCGACCGCATTCGAAGCCGCGTTCAAAATCGTCTCAGCGGCCGGCGCGCAAAACCAGCCCGCGGCCGTGTTCGACCGCGACGGCCTTTTGAACCTCGCTTATATCGACGAGCGCGCGCCGCGAAAAATCGTATACTTGAAATATAACCTGGCGACGAAGACGGCGGCCGAGCAACGTACGCTCACCACGGCCGACCTGCCATGGCAGCGCCCCGCCATCGCGCTCGACGGCCGCGGCGGCATCTACGCCGTGTGGGAGCAGGAGGTTTCGTCGACTGAGGGCCAGTTGTGGTTCAGCTATTCGCCCCCGCCGAAAAATGCGGCTAACATTTGGATCCTGTATGAGTAATCCGATTTCGCCGATCACCCAGCCGCGGCAGCGGCGGCAGAAGGTAGCCCAGGGCGCAAGCCCTGGGTACAAGCATCTTTTTTCTCTATTTTCAGAGCCCCGGCAGGGGCGAAAGATAACAGCCAACAATTCTTTCGCCCTTCCGGGTGCCCCCTATCCGGGCTTTACCCTGCTCGAGCTTCTCATCGTCGTCGCGATCGTTGCCATCCTCGCAATGATTGCCGTCTTCAACCTGCGCCTCGCGATCGAGCGCTCGCTGCGCGCCTCGGACGCCGCCAACCTGCACACGATCGCCACCGCCCTGCAAAGCTACGTCGTCGATCACAACGTCTTCCCGCCGGCCGATCGCGAGGCCGGCCCGTTTTGTTCTCAAAACCACAAGGCCGTCGGCAACGGCCCGGCCGCCGGCGGATCTTGGGACGGCCTGCCGTGGGCTCTTTTCGAACAGGGCTACATCACCAAATGGGAAACGCTCTTTTGTCCGAAATACCTCAAGCTTTATGCGGGCGACAAAACGATCCGCGGCGGCTGGCCGCGCTTCCACAACTTCCGTTACGCCTATAACAGTTCGGCCGTCAACACGGGGTCGAACATGGGCGGAGCGGGCGACATCCAGAGCGGTCAGGTGTGGCTCGTGCGCGACCTGTTCGTCAGTGCCGCGGACGGGTGGTACGGCTCGAAATTCCCAAATCCGCCCGCGGATTACCGCTACCCATGGGGCGAAAAGCAGGACCAGGAACAGGCGCTCTACGTAAGCTCCGGAGTAAAGCTGGTCAAAGGCGGAACGGACGAGGACGCGAAAGATTAATGTAATCAATGCAGGTCACGAAAAACACGAGAAAGAAAATTCTGTCGCAGAGACGCAGAGATGGGCCGAGAGCGCAGAGTTCATTTCATTGCTCAAATAAAATACTCATAAAAGGCAAGTCGGGTCAGAGACCCGACCTACCTGTATTAACATTTTCGTACTACTATCCGTCAGAATCTTGTTTTCCTGACAAGATCTTTGAACAGGAGGCAACGGAGGTAACAGAGGTAACAGAGATTTCAGCCAATAGAAATTACTCCGTTTCCTCCTGTTCAATTTTTCTGTTCAGAAATATTCTCTGCCTCTCTGCCAAACTCTGCTTCTCTGCGACAAACATGGTTTTCCTTTTCGTGGCTTTCGTGAATATTTCGTGCCTTTCGTGACCTGCATTTTTTACATTGTTATTCATACGGCAGCAACTGCGCGGCGTTCTTGTGCGCGAGGTCGAAGTATGCCTTGACGAACACCTCGCCCTCGGTCTGGGCGCTGGTGCTCCAGAATACGTGTCCTCTTTTGGGGACGATCATAATCTTCTTGGTCTCGGACTGAAGAAGATTGTAGGCCGGCAGAACGCTGACCGACGGGCAGGTATTGTCGATCAGACCCGTCGAGAAAAACGAAGCGGCCTTGATCCGTCGCGCGAAGTTGACGCTGTCGTAATACAGGGCCGTGTTGGAAATGCTCGGATTGGTGGGCGTGCCGCCACTCACCGCCACGATCTGAGGCCAGCCCGCGCGACGGTTGTTGACCCAGGCGTTCTGGTCGCAGATGGCCGGCGCGCCGGCGACCACGACGGTGACGCGCGAGTCGAGACCAGCGACCGCGAGGTTTTGCGCGCCGCCCTGGCTGCTGCCGAAAACGACCAGTGTCTTGCCGTCCCATTCGGGCTGTTTCGTCAGGAAATCGATCGCCCTCAGTGCGCGCAGGTACATGAGGCGGAAATACACCGTGTCGCGGCTGTCCCAGCCCTCGGTGCGATAGTATTTCAGTTCTCCGGCGTCGAGGGCGTCGTAGTAGGACTTGGGCTGACCGTCGTCGATCCCATGGGCGTTGATGTCGAACGCGATGGAACTTAACGTTCCATTGCAAATAAAGGGGCTCCGTATGGTCGATCCGACGACGCCCGAGCCGTGCGTGTAGAGGATCGCGGGCAGGCTTTTGGCGGCGGCGCCGATCGGCTTGGTCAGGTAGCCCTGGACCTGGCGCCCCTCCGGCATCGGGAGCTTCACGTGCCAGAGGTTGGCGCCCGAAATGCTCGTCGTCATGGAAACGATTTCGGGCGTGTAACTTCCGGCGAGCTTGTTTTTCTGGGTGGTCCACCAGGACTCGAAATCGGCCGGGGATCCCATGCCGGGTTGCAGATGGTAAGGATCCCAGATCGCGCCGTTCAGGTCGGTGCTGCCGTTTCGGATCATCAGCCAGCCGGGTTGATACAGGGTCTTTTTAATGACGACCGGCGTGGCGCTCAAATAGACCGTCGTCGTCTCGGTCGTAATCAGGCCGTCGCGAATGAACGAAATCGTATAATTGCCCGCGCTGGTGCTCGTGAGGCTGAACGAAGCCGGCGTCCCCAGCGCATAAACGCCGTCGGCGTGATCAACGCTGACAGAAACCGCCGCATTGGCCGAAGCGGACGTCAACATCAAAACGAGAGCCAGGATGCTCCTGAATCCATTGCGGTGAAGTTCGACCAACCTCATGCGCACATCCTTTCGCCGTGAAAAACAGCACAGCAGGTAAGTGTGAAGGACATCTGTCGTTTTGTAAAGTTCTATGCGAGGCTGGCGCGGGAAATTTAAAATTCCACACGCAGATGACACGGATTGAACGGATTGAAACAGATTCAAACCAAAATCAGTGACAATCGGTTCAATCCGTTCAATCAGTGTGTGGAAATAAATTTTTCGTGAATTTCGTGGGTGATTTCGTGTCTTTCGTGACCTGCATTGCCGTCACGATTCTTTTTTCTCCAGCACCCACGCCACGGCGCGGCGGAAGAGTTCCTGGTTGCTCGACAGGAACAGCTTGCGCTTGATGTTTTCCTGGTGGCTTTCGATGGTCTTGACGCTCAGGTGAAGGTTCTGCGCGATCTGCCCGCGCGTGCATCCGCGCCCGATCAGCTCGAACACTTCCAGTTCGCGATTCGACAGTTGCTCCAGGGTCGAGCCCCCGGCTTCCTGGTCCCCGCCGGCCATGTGGATCAGCAGCCTGTCGGCGATCCGGTCGCTCAGGTGGATCTTGCCGCGCATGATCGCATGGATCGCCTCGAGCACCGACTCGATCGGCTCGTCTTTGCACACGTAACCCATGGCGCCGGCCTTGAGCGCGCGCTCGGCAAACAGGAACTCGTCGTGCATCGACCACACCAGCATCTTGATCGACGGGTAATGCGTCTTGATCTGCTTGATCAGCTCGATGCCGCTGCCGTCCTTGAGCGATAGATCGACGACCATCAGGTTCGGCGCCAGGCTCTCGACCATGCCGAACGCCTCGTTGACGCCCGACGCTTCACCGCAGATCTCCAGGTCGGGCTCGTCGGCGATCAACTGATGAAGGCCGTAGCGCACCACCGAATGATCATCGACGATCAGGATCCGTGTCGTCGCCATCTGTTTGCCTCGCTGCGTCACCGCCCAGTTGCTTTGTTGCGTCCGGGCGCCCTGCTGCATGTCAAGATGATGATCGTCCATCTTTTTGCGACTCGATTCGATGCAAAAATTTTATCGTTTGATGTCGAACTCCACCTCGTCATTATATGATAATGTGCTGTCGTGAGCAAATTTCTGTCGAAAGGATCGGGGATGATCCGAATTTGGCTTTGGGTTTTACCCATTTTGTTGTGCCTCTTTACCGATACGGCTCGGGGTGGCGATATTCGGTATCTCGTCGAGCGTTCCGGCGAAAAGCACCGCTGCATCGCCCCGACGACCGGCACCACCCCGGCCCACATACAGGCCCGGCCGGCCGACGTGACCGGCATCCCGATCCGCCGCATCACCGAAATCAATGATTTCCCATGGGCGCGCAAGTGGGACGGCAATCCGTTCCTGGGCCTCACCAACGGCTATTCCAAGTTCTCCTGCGTCAACGCGACGGGCGAATACGCCCTCGCCTATGGGACCCAGTCCGGCATCAGCGCCCTGATTCGCCTCAGCGACGGCGCGTTTATGGGTTGGCCCAAAATCAGGCTGCCCGACAGGCGCTTCAACGGCATCGGCGAATCGAGCGCGCCGCGCTGGGACCTTTCGGGCCGCCCCGGAACCGCCCTGCGCCTGATCGCCGACGGCTTATTCGGATCTCAGGATTTCATTGTCGATATCGACCCGCTGACCAATGTCCAGCAGGACATCGTCCGCGGCAAATACCAGGTCAACATGGACCCACACGGCGACCAGTCGGCGCGCTGGCGTCCCTTCAGCAACGGCAACAAGCGCATCTGCCTGCTTGATCTCGAAACCAACGAAATCCACGAAACGAGCCTCCCCGCAGGCGGCCACGACATGTCGCCCACCGGCGCATGGCTGCTCTACTACCGCGAACCGCCGCACCGGTTCTACCGCACCGCCGACCTGCTGGCCGGCACGACCGACACATTCGTCGAAGTCCCGACCCTCAGCCACGGCCACGACGGCTGGGCGTTCGACCGCGACGGCAGCGAGGTCTTCGTCGCCATGGACAACAAGACCGACTGGTATTTCGCGTTCAACCCCGAGACCAAAAAACGCACCGACATCATCCACATGTCGGAACTCGGCTGGAAAACGAACTACCACCTCGCCCGCATGATCAACCCCGCAAAGAAGGGCTGGATGCTGATGGCGACGTATTCGACCGAGGACGCGGCGGTCTCGTGGGCGGCCAACCAGATCATGATGATCGAGATCAGGCCGGCCGCCGAACGCCCGCGCATCTGGCGCCTCGGCCCCACCTACATGCGCTACCGCGGCCAGAAGAAATCCGAGGAATACTTCACCGAGGCTTTCGCCAGCATCGACCCGGCCGGCAACGGCGTCTATTGGGGAAGCAACTGGCTCGGCACGGACAACCTGGAACTCTATCGCATGGAACTGCCGAATGACTGGGAGAAGCATCTGAGCGAAGAATGAAAAATAGCAGTTTAGAGCAAAATGAATTTTGAACTCCTGGCCCAAAATTCCACCAGCACGCGCGCGAGGCCGGAATTTCAGTCAGGAGTCTCGCACTCACGCTCGGGCTGCTGCATCCTTCTCGCGTTTCAGCGTGTAGCGCCAATACCAGTTCATCGCCGCGAACGCGACCAGCAATCCGATCCATTGCCCATAAGCAAACCGCACGTGCGCGCCGGCCAGCGCCGCGACGCCGCACAGCATGAACAGCCTCAGGTTGAGCGACAGGACCTGCGCATGCGTCAGGCCCGTCTGCATGAGCCGCTGATACAGATGCGAGTGGTGTGCCTTGAGCAAGTTCTCGCCGCGCCGCGCGCGCCGGATCAGCGTCAGGATCACGTCAAACAAAAACGGCATCAGGATCGTCGCCGACGTCAGCGCCGAAACCTGCTGGCCCAGCGCGTGCTTCATCCCGAGCAGCGGATACACCGCCAGCATGTAGCCGAGCGACAAGCTGCCGCAGTCGCCCATGAACACCTTGGCCGGCGGCTTGTTCCAGTGCAGGAATCCCCAGCACGCCATCGCCATGATCGGGAGCAGGTACGCCTCGCCGCGGATGTATTGCGGCGTCTTGTAAATGAATCCGCCGATCAGGACCGTCAGGAACATGAACGCCGACGCCGCGCGCGCGAAGTTCGCCGCGAACCCGTCCATGCCGTCCATAAAGTTGAATCCGTTCGTGAAGAACAACACCCACACCACCGCCGCCGCGATCTCGACCGCGTATTGCAGCCGCGACGGGATGAACGGCGAATCGATGAGCTGGGGCGCCATGCCGCCGCCCCACACCGACCCGACCGCCGCGATCGCCATCAACGCCAGCTTGACCAACGGCTTGAGGTCGGTCAGGTCGTCGAGCAACCCCGTCAGGAACATCCCCGCCCAGCCGAAAATCAGCCAGCCCAGCAGCGCCGGATTAAACCCCACCATGGCTATCGTGTGCGGGATCACCCACAGCGTCGCGAGGAACAGGGCCGACGCCATCGCGAACCCGCCGCACAGCCCAAGCCCGCCCAGCCGCGCCGTGTCGTGCGTGTGCGATGAGCGCTCGGTGACATGGCTGACAATCCCGTAGCGCAGCGCGATCGAGCGCGCCGCCGCCGTCAGCCGCTCGGCCGCGATCATGGCCAGCGCCATCGAAACCGCGAAGATGCCGAACGTGATGATAAACGCCAAACCCCGGTCCATCCGACTTCCGCCTCCAGCGCGGACTGTCCCCTTGATAAGTCAACGCCGCGGCAAAGTCAATGCGCGCGCCTGAATGTTTCCGATTTTAAAAAGCGGGCCAGTAATGGATCCGCGCCGCAACCACAACATAAAACGCGATCAGCGCCAGCGTGTTCCAACCGCCGTGGTTCTTAACGAACAATCCCAGATTGAAATACAGGACCCGATTGCCCGCGTACGGCTTGAGTTTCGGCAGGAACCGGTTCACGCTCGCGCAATAGCGCTCGAATTCGTCTGCGAAACGACTCCGCAACACGTCCTCTTCCTGCCGCACCCTGAATTGCAGATAAAAATAATAACAGACCGTGTAGAGCCCGATGAGCGCGGCGTTGTGAAGCAGCATCACGACTCCGAGAATGACGAAATAGCGCCCGAGATACATCGGGTTGCGCACGAGCGCATACGGCCCGCGCGTGGCCAGTTCCTTGTTTTTTCGAAGCGTCCCGAAGCACCACGCCTGAACGGCCTGCCCGAATAATGAGACGATCGCGGCGCCGGCAAACCACTCGGCGCGCGCGGCGGCCACCCATGCCACCGCCAGCGCCAGCACGACCGGAACCCGCACGGCGGTCCAGACTTTCAACGCACCCGGCCGCATGGCGCGGTATTGCATCGCGATTTGATGGCTTTTCATAGGCCGCCCCATGCGCGCCGAAACGGCGCCGCTTCATGCGCCACCCGTCCCAATACCCGCTGTTCGGTCCCGAAAACGACATTTTACACCCGCGCCCCGTTCGCCCCAAGCATGTGCAATTCACATCGCCATTGAAATAATTCGATAACTCAACTATTTTTGCGCAAATTCATTGCGGCCCCAGGAGCAACCCCATGTTCAAGACAATCGTCCTCCGCAGTCTGGCTCTCGCGATCCTTTTGGGATTTTCCCCCCTCTCGTTCGCCCTTTCCCTTTATCCGTCCCTCGTCCAGGGCGCCTGTATCACCGATGGCACGGTTTATTCCATGGTGAAATCGGGCGAGACGATTTACCTCGGCGGCGAATTCAATTACATCGGCCCGGACACCGGCTACGGCGCCACGGTCAACGATCTCGGGGTGCTTAGCGGCGCGTTCCCCAAGATGAACGGCATCATCCGCGTCATCATCGACGACGGCTCGGGCGGCTGGATTATCGGCGGCGACTTCACGAAAGTCGGCGCGACGACCCGGCTGCACCTGGCCCGCATCAATGCCGCCGGCACCCTCGACGCGAACTTCCATCCTGATCCCGACGGCAGTGTGTGGGCACTCAAGCGCGTCGGCACGACGCTGTTCGTCGGCGGTGATTTCACGCACATCGGCGGATTTGCCCGCAACTTTATCGCCGCGGCCAACCTGGCCACCGGCGGCGTGTCCTCCTCCTGGGCGCCCGAAACGAACAATCGGGTGCGGGCGATCGAGTTTGCCAATTCCACCGTGTTCCTCGGCGGCGACTTCGTCACCGTTCACGGCGAGAATCGCGGCCACCTCGCCGCCGTCAACACCAGCAACGGCGCGCCGCTCGGCAACTGGGTCGCGAACGCGAACAGCACCGTCGAGTGCCTGGCCGTCTCCGGCTCCACGCTTTACGCCGGCGGCAGCTTCACCCTTGTCAACACGACAACGCGCAACCGCATCGCTGCGTTCAGCGTCTCGACCGGCGCCGTCAATTCCACATGGAATCCCGATTCGTGGGGGAACGTCTCGGCAATCGCCGTCGGCAGCGGCGTCATCTATGTCGGCGGATCGTTCAGCCACATCGGCGGCCTTGACCGCGAAAACCTCGCGGCCCTCAACACCACCAGCGGCGCGGCCATCGCCAACTGGCGAGCCGATGCCGACGGCGCCGTCCATTCGCTGACGCTCTCGGCCTGGAACCTGTACATCGCCGGCCGCTTCAGTCACATTTCCGGCAAGGATCGCCGCGGCCTGGCCGCGGTCTATACGTTCAGCGGCGCCGTCGAGGAGTTCGATCCAAACCCCAACCTGGACGCTTGGGCGATCGCCGTCTCCGGCTCCAAGCTGTGCGTCGGCGGCGAGTTCTACATGCTCAACGGCCAATGGCGCCACAACCTGGCCGCGGTCGATCGGTTCGGCAGCCATATCCTTCCGTGGCGCCCGGATCCCAATTACGGCGTGTTCGCCATGACGATGTCCGGCTCGACGCTTTATGTCGGCGGCAAATTCAGCTCCATCGGCGGCGCCAACCGCCTGCGCCTCGCCGCGTTCGACACACTGACCGGCAATGTCATGAACTGGTCCCCCAACCCCGACGGAGAAGTCCGCGCCCTGCTCATCAACGGCTCGACCCTTTTTGCCGGCGGTTACTTCCACAACATCGGCAGCCAGGCGCACATGCACGTCGCGGCCATGAACAAGGACACCGGCGTCCCGATCGGCTCGTTCAACGCCAGCCCCAACGACGGCGTCAAGGCGCTCGCGCTTTCGGGCTCGACCCTCTACATCGGCGGCGACTTCACGACCGTCGGCACAACGGCGCGCCTGCACCTCGCGGCGCTGACCACCGGCGGCACCCTCGTCAACGGATGGTTGGCCAATGCCGATCGAAACGTCAATGCCCTCGCCGCGTACGGCGGCTACCTGTACGCCGCCGGCAATTTCGAGTCCGTGACCAACTACATCGCGGCAGGCGGCGATCCACACCCGGCCAGCCCGCCGCCGTCGCCGAACAAATACATCGTTAAGCTGGCCCTGTCCGACGGCGCCATCCAGTCCTGGAATCCCCAGCCCGACAACGTCGTATCGGGCCTGGCGATCGAACCGCCGAACATCTATTTCTGCGGCATTTTCCACTACGTCGGCATATCCGAGCATCATTTCCTGGCCGGGGCCAACCTGGTCACCGGCGCCGTGTCCAACTGGAATCCCAATCCGGACTACTACATCTACGGACTCTACATTAAGGACCACATGCTCATCGCCGGCGGCGAATATAGCAACATGGGAACGGATTTCCGGCCGCACCTGAGCCTGTTCGCCCTTCAGGCCCCGGCCTCCGACTGGGATCATTACGAATAAACCCAACGCATGGCGGCGCGGGCCGATTCATGGTATGATCAAATTCGTCAGCAAGGCGGAACATTTGACAAAATCTTTGGTCAATGGAAGCAGGTTTGACGATTTGATTTCGCGATAGGAGCATCACCATGAATCGGCCAGCACTGCTAGGTGTCTTGCTGTTGGCGATGGCGTTCGCGTCGCCCGCCCATGCCGATCATTTCTCGATCGGCCTCAACCTGGGGTACCCCGGCATCTCCATCGGCGGCTATTACGGCGGCCACCACGTCAGCGTTCCGTTCTCGGTCTCGGTGCCGTTCTACTCCTACTCATACGCGTCGCCATACGTGGTCGAGTCACCCATCGTCGTCGCGCCGCGCACCTATATCCCATACTCGTATTACGGCGGCTATTACGGATATTCTTACCCGTACAGCTATTACCCGTATCGCTACGACAACTATTATCCGTATAGTTACTACAACTATTATCCCTACACCTCTTACCCCCGTTACTATGGCGACTATGGGTATTCCTACCGCTACCACGATGGCCGCTATTGGAACGATCGCCGTCACGACCGCGATGGGGACCATCGGCATTACCGCCGTGGCGACGGTGACCGTGATCATGGCGATCGCGACGGCCGTCGCGGCGACGATCGTTCGTACCGCGACAACCGTGGCGACCGGCGTTTTGACAGCCGGGACGGGCGGTTCGACGGCCGCGGCGACCGCTCGAGTATCCGCTCGTCGGACCGTTTCTCCGGACGGCGCATGATCAGCCCGCAACAGTTTGATAGCCGCATCCGCGCCCGCAACCCCAACCCGAGCCTCTTCGCCAGCCGCGGCAACGAGGTCGGCCCAAGCTTGACCACCCGGGCCCGGCAAGTGGGTCCGAGCCTGTTCAACACTGACAGCCGGAACATGAATCTGAGCCGGTCTCGCGCGATGGATGGCTCAATTGGCCGTGCCGCTGCGTTCTCCCAGCGCGGCAACTTCAGGGCAAACGGCCGCGGCGGACACGAAGCAATCGCCGGCGGTCGCGGCGGTTACACCGGTCGTTCCAGCGGCCGCGGCGGGCGCTGATGCCAAAATTCGGAGTCACGCCTGAAAAGGAAGCCGAGCTTGCCCGGCGGATGGAATCCTGCGGCCTGCGTGAAAGTGATTTCGAGGAAAGCTTCATCCGCTCGGGCGGCCCCGGCGGCCAGAAAGTCAACCGGTCGGCCACGTGCGTCCGCCTGAAGCACGTGGCCACCGGCATTGAAGTCAAGATGCAGCGCACGCGCTCGCAGGGCCTCAACCGTTTCTACGCGCGCCGCCGCCTCTGTGAACTCCTCGAAGCCCGCGCCCTCGGCCAAGCCGCCCCCGCCGCCCAACTCGCCGAAAAAATCCGCAAACAAAAGGACCGCCGCCGCCGCCGCGGAGGGTAGGTCGGGTCTCTGACCCGACTCTGGCAGCCGGCAACCACGGCACCGTGGAATCGCTTCCAGCAAGGCCTATAAGACCTATAAGCCCTATAAGACCTATACGCCCCCCATGCGCCCTATTTACTCCGATTCCCGTTTCCGCTATCTTCCTACCCATGGACCTTTCGGTCGTCATTCCCGTGCGCAACCGGCCCGACGGCATTCGTCGCGCCATCGAAGCTGTCCTGCGCGGCGGCTTCGACCGCTCCCGTTTCGAGTTCATCGTCATCGATAACGGCTCGACCGATGACACCGCGCGCGTGGCCGCCGCCGCCGGCGCGCGCGTAATCAGCGAACCGGTCCCCAACCGCTGCCGCGCCCGCAACCGCGGCGCCGAAGCCGCCTCGGGCCGCTGGCTGGCCTTTATCGACAGCGACTGCGTCCCCGAGCCCGGCTGGCTCACATCGCTTTCGCGTGCAATCGCCGACGCCGATCCCCACCCCAAACGCGCGCTCATTGCCGGTCCCGTTCTTCCCGCGCCGCCGTCTTCACCCGTTGAGGCTTACATCGCGAAACGCCGCTGGGTCGATCAGGAGAAGTTCCTCACCCCCGGCCGCCGGTTCTCGCCTCCCTTTGCCGCGACCGCGAACCTCGCCATTCGCCGCGACGTCTATCTTCATCTCGGCGGCCTCGATCCCGACCTCGCCACCGCCGGCGAGGACGCCGATTTCTGCTGGCGCGCCGCCGAGGCCGGCTACGAACTCCATTACGAACCCAACGCCTCCATCGTGCATTACCACCGCGCGACTCTTTCCGGGCTCTGCCGCCAGTCCTACGAATACGGCATCGGCAACGCCGAGCTCTTCGCTCGCTGGAAAACCAAATGGGACGCGCGCGCGTGGATCGAACCCCGCCGTTACGCCTGGGCGATCAAGGCCCTCGTCAAAACCCCGTTCGCCTTCGTTTTGCACGCCGATCCCCTCGCCCGCCGCGAGCCGTTTTACGATTTCCTCGCCAACACCGCCATGGCCCTCGGCCGCCTCCGCGGCGCGATCCGCCACCGCACGCTCATCATTTAGAGCGCTTGACGAATGTTATCGGTTCACGCTCGTGCTCGTGCTCGTGCTCGTAATCGAATCAGCACCGAACTTCGAAACCGAGCCCCGTCTCGATTACGGCGATTGCCGCAAGACTGATGTCACTCGCTCTATACCGTTCTCCCTGTCCCATCATTCCCATGGCCCCATGCCGCATCACACGTTTGCTCTTTACTTCACAGCCCGTTCAATTAAACTGGAAAAGGCGGTCCTTGTTGGTCGCTGAACCATCTGGTGTGTGGCTAAGGTTATCGGAATTATGAAGAAATTGCTCGCAACCGCGTTCCTGTTGTTCGCACTGACCCTTTCCGCCCGCGCCCAGGGCGGCATCCTCGGCGGGTCCGACGAAGAACAAACCGTCACGCCGAAGCTCGTAGCTGACGTCACATCCATTGAGCCGGGCAAAACCTTCCGCCTCGGCATCCTCTATAAAATGGCCCCCGACTGGCACATTTACTGGCTTACGCCCGGCGACGCCGGCCTCACGCCGGAAATGAACTTCACGCTGCCCGAGGGCTTCACCGCCGGACCGATCCAGTGGCCCGTCCCGCAGCGCCTGACCCTGGAGGAAATCGTCGGCTATTGCTACGCCGAGGAAGTCCTGCTCTTCATGACAGTCACCGCGCCGGCCAGCCTGCCCGAAAAAATCGAATTCAGCGCCGACCTCAAGTGGCTCGCGTGCCGCCAGGAATGCGTCCCCGGCGAGGCCAAGGGCCTCAAGCTGACGCTCGCCGCCGGCCCGGCCAAGCCCTCCGCCGAAAAAGCGCTCTTCGACAAATACGCCGCGCTCGTCCCGAAGGCCGGCAGCATGGACCTGGATCTTAAATACGACGGCCCCCAGACGGTCGCCCCCGGCGCGGAAGTCACGGCCACGCTGACGCTTGCGCCCAAAAACGGCGCCAAGATCGACAAGGCCACGGTCGATATCGACGAGGCCTACCTCGACCTGTTCCCGATTTTCCCCGCCGCCTTCGAGATGACTCACGCCGGCAAGCCGACCATCACCCCGGCCGGCGCGGTCTTCACGTGGACGTTCAAGGCGATCGCTGACGCCGAGCCCTCCAACGACCCGATCAAGGTCGTCGCCCGCGCCCCGATCACCACCGCCGACGACAAAGACAAGACCGCCATCGGCGAATTTGAATTGCCGCTCAAGCTCACGACGGCCGCCGCCGCGACGCCCGCCCCGGCCGCCCAAGCCTCGCCCGAGGCCGCGACGCCAAAACTCAGCACTCAGGACTCAGCACCCAGGACTCAGGACTCAGGACTCAGCACTAAACCAGATCTTCCCAAGGCCGGCCAGCCGATCTTCTCGTTCCTGACCGAGAAGAAGGATGGCGACGACATGTCGTTCTTCACGCTCCTCCTTTACGCGTTCCTCGGCGGCCTGATCCTCAATGTCATGCCGTGCGTGCTGCCGGTCCTGTCGCTCAAGGTCATGAGCTTCGTCAAGCAGTCGGGCGAGGAAGCCGGCCGCATCTGGCGCCTCGGCCTCATGTTCGCCCTCGGCGTCGTCGCCTCGTTCGCGCTGCTGGCGGGCGTGGTGATCGCCCTTCAGGCCGCCGGCAACCAGGTCGGCTGGGGCTTCCAGATGCAGTCGCCGCGCTTCGTGATCGTCATGACGGGCGTCGTCGTGGCGCTCGGCCTGAGCCTGCTCGGCGTCTATGAAATCGGCCTGCCCGGCTCCGCGGCCGGCAGCATGGACCGCGCCAGCCGCAAGGAAGGCTACAGCGGCGCGTTCTTCAACGGCGTCCTGATCACCGCGCTGGCGACGCCCTGCACCGCCCCGATGCTCGGCGCCGCGCTCGGCTTCGCGTTCTCGCAGCCGGCATCGGTGATTTTCGTGTTCTTCATCGCCATCGCCCTGGGCCTCGCCGCCCCTTACGTGCTGCTCGCCGCCAACCCGCGCCTCATCAAGTGGATGCCCAAGCCCGGCGCGTGGATGAACACCTTCAAGCAGTTCATGGGCTTCCTGATGATGGGTACCGCGATCTGGCTGCTGTGGATTCTCGGCAGCGAGATCGGCGCCGACGGCGTCGTCATCACGCTGGCCTTCATGCTCGTGCTCGGCATGGCGTGCTGGCTGCTCGGCATCGGCCACGACTACAGCGCCTCCGCGCAGAAGCGCCGCTTCTGCACGCTGCTGGCCATCGTCCTCGTCGCCGGCGGCTACTGGTATCTGCCCGAGCGCTACATCAACCATTTCAACACGCTGGCGAAGACCGATACCCGGACCACCGCCTCGACCGGCAAGATCAAGTGGGAGCCGTTCACCATCGCGCGCGTCGAGGACCTCGTCGCGCAGAAGAAGCTCGTCTTCCTCGATTTCACCGCCGACTGGTGCACGACCTGCAAGGTCAACGAGGGCGGCGTGCTTTCCACCGACCGCATCCGCGACGCGTTCGCCAAATACAACGTCGTGCCGGTCCGCGGCGACTACACCCGCAAGGACGACACCATCACCGCCGTGCTGAAATACTTCAAGCAGGCCGGCGTCCCGCTTTACATCATCTTCCCCGCCGGCCGCCCCAACGACTACATCCTGCTCAACCAGATCCTGACGATCGGCGAAGTCGAAGACGCCCTGGCCAAAGCCGCAAAATAGATACAATGAAAGCATTCCCACAAAAAGCGCCGGCGTAAAAGCCGGCGCTTTTTGTAGCTGGTCCTTAATGAAAATGCGGAGTGCGGAATAAAACCCAAATTCCACACTCCGCAATCGATCGATATTGGAATTCCTGTTCGGAGTTCAAACTTCAGTTTGCCGGTTTTTCCTGAGCAAGCTAAAGCTTGAACTCCGAACAGGAATTCCGTCTCCTTATCTTCGCGTCGCAGTCGTTGACGTTTGCGCGTTGATCTTCTTGACCGACTCCTGCAGCTTCGCCATATCCTCCAGCGGCATGTCGCCGATCTTCAAATCGCCGTAAATCACGCGCCACGACTTGGCGTCCTTTTCCTTCCACCAGGCGATCGGGCTCGGGTCGCCGCGCTTAATTCCCGCGCCGGCGTAATGCCACTCGCCGCCCTTTTGCTGCAGCATCATCGGGAACTGGGCGCCGCGGCCGGTCTTCATGGCCAGCTGCATCCGCTCCTCTTTGCTCAATTTCTTCTTGCCGCCGAAAAACTTCGAGACGGCCGGCGGGATTTCGTCTTTTTTCGCCTTGTCCGACTTCGTCAATTTGATCATGCTCTGCATAAGCGCCATGGGCGAAAAATCGGGCGGGAATTCATTGGCGGGATCAAGCCCCGCGAGGATATCCAGGAACAAGAGCAGGTCCTGCTCCGTCGGCATCACGAGCTTCATCTCCTGGCGCGTGTAGCCCGCAGGCGGGGTCGTGTCGAACAATTTGTCGTCGAGCGGCACGTCGAATTGGAAATCCTTCATCGTCCCGCTCACGCCTTTCATCCCGTCGAACGTCATCTCGACGACGACCGGGTCGCCGGTCTTGGGATCGGCCCACACGGTCATTTCGGTCGCATTTTCATGGACCATGAATCCCCACAGCCTGCGGCCGTCAATTTCCTTCGTGCCGAGATCTTTGTCCGCACGCTCGGGCAGAGTCCTCATCTTCTCAATCGCGTCGGTCGGGTTGAACTGGTTCGCCGAAATTGACGTCGCATCAATATTGATGTAGGTTTTCTGCGGCCCCGTCACCGAGATTCCTTTTCTTGTTCTCGTGTCCATGACGCTATAGATCGAGCCGTCCATCATGTTCATACGCATCAACCCGGGCTGCTTATAGCTGACTTGGATATCCATGCCGCCATTCATATGCTTCTGCATTTCGGGCGGGAGGCCTTCCATTTTCATGATGATCGTATAGACCATCGTCTGTGCCGTGCGCAGGCGCGCCGCGACGTCGGCGAACGCCACGCCGCTCTTGCTGCCCGGGCCGACCATCACGAACACGAACACAACCACGGCCGCGAGCGAACCGGCCCAGCCGAGCCTCGCCCACCGGTTTGATATCAACGTTTTCATAAACGATTCCTTTTCCGTTTCAACTTTGTTCATTTTCTCGCGCAACCCGGCGAGGGCCTCTCGTGCGCGCGATTGAACATCGGCCGGAGCCTCGCCCTCGGCGAGACGATTCAGCCGCGGGTCGATCGGTTCGTCGGTTTCATATGGCCGGTTCATTCGCACACCTCCCTTGCCGGGCGCGGATCCAGGTGCGCCAGCGAATCGCTCAGTTTCACCCGCGCGCGCATCACGTGCGTCCGGGCCGTCACTTCGCTGCAATCCAGCGCCTCTGCTATGTCTCCGTATGGCATCTCCTGCACGAATCGCATCAGGAACGCCTCGGCCTGGTTTCGCGGCAGCCGGCCGATGGCTTGGAAAATCTCCTCGCGGTCCTGGTCGGCGACCATGATGTCGATCACCGCCGGGGCCGGATCGGCCATTGTTTCCGGGACTTCGCAAACCTCGCGTTTCCTCATGCGCGCCCTGCGCCGCAACGCGTCGTACGCCGCGTTGGCGCACATCCGCAGGATCAATGCTTTCGGGTTCGGATGTTTCCGCACCCGATCGAGGCGCTTCCAGACGTTGGCCAACGCCTCCTGGAACGCCTCCTCGAAATCGTCTCGATTGCGCACGATCCGCCACACCGAATGGATCATCTGATCCTCGATCGGCGCGACGAACCGCTCGTAATCCGTTGAATGTTCTTCCACTGCAACTCCCTTGATTGGCGCCAAAGGGTCTGAGGGACGATTTGTATTTGCCCTCTGTCCATATCAACGCGCCTGGGTCGTATGTTGTTGACAAGGTTTAAACGCCCGCCCCCTCAGATGCAATATCTTCATTCCCACACTTCCCATAATTCCCATGACTCCCATAACTCCCATCCCCCCTTGACATGCCCCTCCCGCTCGGGTGCAATGGTCACGGAGCCTTCGATGAAATCCGCGCGCCGCGACAATCCCGTTCCCCCAGCCGAAACCGAATCGCTCGATCGCGTGCTGTGGATCCTTCCCGCCGCGCTCTGTGTCGGGTTCGTTGTCTATCTGGAAAAGGCGTGGCCGATGGAGAACCTCGGCTTCTGCGCGGTTCTGGGCCTGACCGCGTTTTCGGGAATCCTTGCGGCGCTCATCGCGGGCCGCGAGTGGCGCGCGCGGTTCCTCTCCAACATCTCCCGCTGGCCGATTCTCTCGTTCATCGCGTTCGCCCTCTACGCGCTTGCGCGTTGGTCTGTCATGGACGTAAAAAGCGCCGGCACGGAATGGGTGTGCGGCCTTCTCTGGATGTCCGTCGCGATCGCGGCCGGCGTCACGGTCTCGACGCTCGCCGAAACCTCGCGCCCGGGCGGAAATGAAAACCTGCTCCTGTATGTGCGCCGTTTCTTCATCGTCATCGCGATCCTCTCGGCGGCGCATGCGTTCTACCAGTATTTCATCGGCTGGGAACGAACGCTGGCGACGCTCAATCAAGCCGGCTCGGGCCTCGACGCGGGGATTGCGCACGCGCTCCGCGAGAAACGCGTCTCCGGCCGGCTGGGCAATCCAAACCTCTTTGCCGCGCAACTCTCCATGCTCGCCGTGTTCTGCGTCGGATCGCTCAACCGTCGCGAGCGCCCTGCGTGTCGCGTCTCCGGCGCGGCCGGTTGGCTCGCGCTTGCCGCCGCGCTCGTCCTGACCGCCAGCCGCGGCGGCATGCTCACGTTCGCGCTGGTCACGATCCTCGGCCTCGCCGCAGCCGGCATCGCCCCGCGCAATCGCCGCCCCTTGTTATGCGCTTTTCTCGCGATGGCGACGATCGCGCCCGTCGCCGCGCAGGGCCTGATAGAGCGGATCGGCAACATCACCACCGTTCGCGAACGTCTCTTTTATTGGGACATCGCCGCCAGAATCTGGGGCGAAAACCCGATCTTCGGCGGCGGACCCGGCCGATTCGCCCTCCTTTATTCCCAACTCAAATCCCCCATGGCGCGAGAGAGCCAGTATGCCCACTCGTGGCTCATGCAGACCGGCGCGGACCTCGGCCTGATCGGCGTCGTTCTCTATTCAATCTTCTGGCTGGGGATCGCGTGGATGGCGTGGCGCGCGGTTCGCTCGGAGCGCTTCTGGCCGCTGCTGGCGCTGGTCGCGCTCGCCCTGAACGGCCTCTTCGAATTCACGCTTCAGTGGCGCGCGTTCCTTGTGCCGGCGGGGTTGTTCGCGGGACTCGCCTGCGGAGCCGGGCCGTTGCCCGCCTCTCGCCTCGCCTGCGCGCGCGGGATCGCCGCGGCGCTCCTCGCCGCCTGCGCGCTCCTCGCCGCATCGTACATTTCAATCCCGTGGCAAACGGCGATTCGCTACGAATGGGTCTCGCGCGAATCGCAGCAGGACCCGGCTCAAGCGGCCGATGCACTGGCCACCGCCTCGCTCTGGCAGCCGCGCGACTCATCGTTCGTCCTGAACGAAGCCCGCGCGCGGATGGCGCTGCGGCAAGACGATCTGGCCGCGTCGCTTCTCGATCGCGCGGCACGATTGAACCCATACTCGGCGGCCGTCCCGGCCGTCCGCGCGCGCCTGTTGATCGCGCGCAACCAACCCGCCGGGGCCCTGAACCAGATCGATAAGGCCCTCGATCTGTATCCGTCGAACCTCGCCTACCGCATGATCAAGGCGCGGCTGCTGATATCACTCAACCGCATCCCCGAAGCCCGCGACATCCTCGAATCCATCGAACGCGACAAACTGCCGATGTACCCCGAGGACCGCGACGACCTCGACAAGCTCCGCGTTTCCTGCGGCCTCAAGCCGATCGGCCGCCCCCGGTAGGCCGCGTTTGCCAAACGCGGCATGGATTTCGGATTTCGCTATTCGGATTTGTTTCGAATTTCGATATTCGATATTCGAATTTATTTCTTCATTCGTTCCAGCCGGCAACCAGCCTGCATGCCGACGCCGCCGCGATCGCCGCGGTTTCGGTGCGCAGCACGAGCCCGCCCAGCCGCACCGGCAAAAACCCTGCCTTCGCGAACGCGTCCCGCTCGCGGGGGGTCCAGCCGCCTTCGGGGCCGATCGCGATCCATCTCGGCAGCGGCGCACCGGCGCGATCGATCAACCATTGGCCCAGCTGCTTTGCGGATTGATCGACATCGGCGAACACCGTGTGCGCCGGCGGCCGCGTGCGTCCAAGCCACTCAAGCACCGTTTCCGGCGGCAGGATATTCAACGGCTGATTGCGTCCCGATTGCTTGGCGGCCGCGATCGCCAGCCGCTCCCAGCGCTCGGGCGGCTGGCTGTTCGGCTTGACGTCCGGCAGCGCCACGCTACGGTCGCTCAGCAGCGGCTGCACCGAATCGATGCCGAGTTCGGATAATTTCTCGATCAGCAGGTCCATGCCGCGCCGCTTGATCAGAGCCACCGCGATGTTGACCGGCGGCCCGAGCTGCTTCTCCGGCTCGATGCGCGACACGAGCTTCACGCGCGCGATGTCGCCGTCGATCGCCTCGACCAATCCGGAAAACGCATTGCCCGCGGCGTCAAACACATCGACGGCCGAACCGGGCTTGAGCCGCAGCACGCGGATCAAATGCCGCGACTCGTCCGGCGACAGCTCAACGACCTCCGGCCCGTCGATCTTGACCTGCCCGGCATAATAGAAACGATGAGGCGCGCGGCTCATGATTTCGCCATTTCAATCTTTGTTGTTGCCAAATCGATACTCGGACGGGTCGGCCTTCTCCGCGCCAACCCCGGGCAGGCGCGCCGCGCGTGCGGTGACCGTGTCGCGCGCCGGGCTCTGCGCCAGCGCCACCGCCGACGGCTCCGTTCCGCGCAGATAAACGTTGTCGCCCATGAGGAAAACACCCGTCGTGAGCCGCTTGCCGGGATTCCAGATCCAACTGAACAACGGCGCGCGTGTCGGCTGCTTGACCCGCGCGAAAATCCGCGCCACCGTCCCCGACGGCTGCTCGGACATCGTCTCGGTCCCGACGTGATACAAAATCGTCCCGTGCAGGTTATCGACTTCGTTCCGATACTGAAACGTCCACGTCCAATTCTTCTTGAACGGGCCGTCCAGGATGTTCACGCCGCGGTGAATCCAGTTGTTCTCGTCGGAATCGGCAACCTCGACGGCGTTCGGGTCGAACTTGAGCGCCAGCTTCATCTCGTCGAAAACCATGTGGTCGGGGTTGTCGATCCCGATATCGACGACGACCCACTGGCCGGCGACAAGCTCCCCCTCCGTCGGCTGGTTGATCCAGACCGTCGGCGGCTTGAGTTTCGACTGGTCGGGAAATCCCGCAAGAAGCGGCTGCAAGTCGTGCAGGCTCGGGCTGACGATGCGCATCCCGGACGGAACCGTCTTGAACGGCGCGCGAATCTGCACGTCCGCGCCGATGACTGTGTCGGGCAGCCCGACCATCGCCTGGGTCAGGCTGCGGTTGCCGGAGTAGGCCGTGCTGGCCACGCCGTCGGCGTTCACATCGATTTGCGCCTGCTGGGCCGGCGTCAGCGCCTGCCACTCGATCGTGATCAGATTCAACTCGGACGACGAATACGGCTCCTTGAGCTCGGCGCGATAGACCATCTGGCCGGCCGCCTCGTTGACCTCGAACTGCGGCTCGCCCTTGATGAGCGGTTTGAGCGTGTCCTGATGCACGCTCACCGGCTTCATCACGTCGGCCGGATAGCTCATCGCCATCACGATCGACGTGACCGGCAACGCGTTCGGGTTGAGCATCTGCCACTGCGTGGCGAACCGATCGCCAACCTGCACTGACTGCGCGGCCGGCTTCATGAACATCGAGACGTGCTTCTGGCCGGCCTTGCTCATATCGACCTTCGGGGCCGCCGGAGTCGATTTGGGCGAGGGACCCTGGGCCGGCGGGGGCGGCTTGGGGGCGACTTGCTGCTTCTGGCGCGCAGCGATCTGCTTCGTGATCAACTCGCGCGAGCGGCGAATACGTTCCTCGCGGCTGGCATTCGGGTCGTCGGGATCCTCGTTGATCGAAAGCTTGCGGGCGCTCTGAACGGTGACGCGCGGCTGGGCTTGGGCCGAAAAAACGCAAATCCATCCCACCGCGACGAGGAACGCCGCCCGTTTCAACCACCGATCGAAAATCCTGTCCATGAGCCGCTCCTTGGAAAAACACGCCCTCAAACCCAATTAAACAGCAAAAACCGGGCCATCGCAACCGCCCGAGTGGAATGCCATACCCGATCGACGTCGCTGATTCGATTGCGCTTGCCAATCCGCATCCAAACACGCGCCCGAACAAGCCACGCGCCTATCGAGTGTCAACGGTTCGCCTGCTGTAAAATCCCGATTCCCCCAACTCAGCACTCTTTCACTCCTTGCGCTGCTTCTCGAGTTCGGCCAGCCACTGTTTCACGAGTTCCAGCCGGCCGAGATCGACCGGTTCCATCTGGGACGGCCCGTGGTTTTTGGATTTTGCCGCGCCGGCCTGAAATCCCTTTTGGATGTTCTCGTAGATGCCTCGCGATCTGTCGAGCAACCGATACGCGCTCTCGATGTTGCCCTGCATCATCAGCGACCGTCCGAACCACATCAGAACGAGCGGATCGTTCGGGTCTTTCTCGAGCCGCTTCTGCATGATCGGGAACGTGAGCTGGTTCTTGACGCTCAGGTCTTCCGGCGTGATCTTGCGGGCCGCCATGTAGGCCTCCGTGGCGCCCTCGATGTCCATCTCGCGCAGCGCCGCATGCCCCTGCAATACTTGCGGCAGGGCCGCCTCGTAGCGGGTCAGGCGTTCGAGGTCGCCCGGCGGCATCGACCCCGGCACGAGGAACTTTTGCGGCGACACCCGGATCTTCATCAGCGCCGCGAGGTTGTCGATGATCGACTTGGAACTGTAGCCATACCGCGGCGACTTGAACTCGATCACCGGGTTGTTCTCGGTGTTGAGCTCGTCGCCGGCCAGATACTCCTTGAACGCATCGCGCCCGCCGGTAATGAAGCACGACAGCAGCTTGACCGGGTCGTCCAGGTAAAGTTCAGCCAGGTCCTGCAGGACGTCGGCCTCCGCGAGCCGTTTCGTGAACAGCCGGTAATCGAGCTGGAACGGCTTCTGCCAGCCGATCATCAGGATGTAATGCGTCGGCTCGTTGTCCATGTAGAAGATGCCCATGTCGGGGAACACCCGGTAGAACGTCCTGAGGCAGGTGCGGAAAATCTCCGGGTCGAGCCCACCCAGCGGCATCCACACGACCACGATCCCCTCGGGCGTCAACGCGCCCCGGCACGCCTGGAAATACTCGAGGTCATACAGGTTCGCATTGGACTTGTAGCGCAGGTCCGTGCAGTCGGTCGCGATGAAGTCGTATTTCTCGTTCGTATAGCGCAGGTAAGCCCGCGCGTCGTCGAGGATGACGTGATACTTCTCACTGAGCCCGCTGAACTCGAGCGGGTCGCCGATCATGTAGCCCGGCTCGCCGCCGTCCTTCTTGAGCGTGTCGAGCTGGCCTTCGCTCAGAATGGTCGAGGCCTTGTAGAGCGTCGAGCCGTCGCGCTTGACCGCCGTCTGCGCAAGCATCATCCCCGGCCGGATCAGGTCCGTCGGCAGCGTCCGCGCGAAGAACAGGTGGTTGGCCTTGCCGAGATATGGCGACGCGCGCAGCACCGTGTTGCAGATCTCGACGCAGTGAACCTTCTTGAGCGCGTCGTGCAGGTTGAGCGAATACGAGCAGCCGCCGCTGCCGAACCCCACCGTCAGCGCCGCCTTCGGATTCTCGAGCAGCATCATCGGCACGTGCGCCAGCGACTTCTGGTCCGTCTGCAGGATCGGATCGGTCCCGGCCACCCCGACCGCATCCACGAAAATCGTGCTCTCGTCGATGTTGTTCTTCACCACCGAAACCGTCGCCAGCGGCCCTTCCATGTAGAACGGCATCGTGTCGAGCTTGGTCTCGAACTTCTGCAGGCCGCCGGTGGAGATCGTCAGGAAACCGGCGAATCCCGCCATTGCCAGCGCAATCGGCCCCAGCACGATCATGTGCGTGCGCGCCTGGCCCGCGCGCCACATCGTCGCCAGTCCGATCGCCGTATCGACGAGCCCCAGCATGATCAGCCCGCCCGTCAGCCCCAGCGTCGGGATGATCGCGAACGCCGCCAGCAGCGAGCCCAGGATCGAGCCGATCGTATTCAACGCATAGAGCCGGCCGACGTCGGTGCCGACGCGCCCCATCTGCGTCACGACGCGCGCCGCCACCGGGAACGCCATGCCCATCAGCAGCGTCGGGATGCCCAGCACGCCCAGGCTCTGCATCATTACGTTGGCGATCGCCAGCGGCCAGTTGATGTGCTGGCCGATCGCGTCCAGCTCGTTGCCCAGCAGCATCCCCTCCGCATGCCGGTACAGGATCACGATCGAGAGCATCATCGAGATGCCGAGCAGCGTCAGCAGCATGCCGTACAGCCGCAACGGGTTCTTCTGCGAATCGACGAACAGACCCACGAGCGCGCTGCCGAGCGCCAGACCCGCAAGGAACACCGTCAGCATCGCCGTGAACGCATACGTGGTGTTTTTCAAATGCACGAACGAAAAGATCAGCGCGCGGCTCCACAGGATTTGCGCCGCCAGCGCGACCACGCCCGAGATCAACGCCGTCATCAGCACCCAGCGCACGACGTCAAGGCTCGGCGCGCCCGCCTCGGCCTTTTCGGCAACCGCCGGAACTTTCAACGTCGGCATCGGCTGGCGTTCGATCGCCAGCGACAGCAGCAACGCGCACAACCCGATGATCGTGTTCAGTGACGCAGCGAAAAAGTCCGTGTTTTGCAGCCCAAGCCAGGCAATCAGGAAGAAGCCCGCGGAAAACGTGCCCACCACCGCGCCGAACGTGTTGGTCGCATACAACCCTCCGACGTGCAGGCCGAGGTGATCGCGCTGGCGGATCATGAACCGCGCCATCACCGGCAGCGTTGCCCCCATGAGCGTCGTCGGGATCATCAGCAGCCCGAACGCCACGGCGAAACGTACCGCCGTCAGCGCCGCGAAATTCTGCCCGAACACCCGATACGCCGGCTGGTCGATCAGCGCGACGCGATGCAGCACGAACGGCGCGGCGAGACCGCACAGCGCCACGCCCAGCTCCAGCGCGCCGTAAAGCCGCAACGGCCGCCCCATGCGGTCGCCGAGTGAGCCGAGAAGCCACGCACCCAACGCCAATCCGGCCATGAACGCCGCCACGACGGCGGTGACCGCGTACAGCCCGGAACCAAACGTGTCGAGCAGGACGCGGTTCCAGACGACTTCGTAGATCAGCCCGGCCGCCCCCGACGCCAGGAATAGCGGGTATGCCAGCAGGCGCAGGAAAATCGCGCCGCCGTGATGGGGTTGGCGGGCCGAAACCGCCGCCGCGCTCGTGGATGTTTCGTGCATCATGATGAATCCCGAATAGACTCAACGCCGCCCGTCGTCAACGGATCGGCACAACCTTGACAGAATACCCCACCCGCGCCCCCGGCGCAGTCGAAAAATCGAATAATCGGCTATGATCTTGATTCGCTTTCAACGCGTGTGTTTCACCGGCCCCTCGGCCTGTGGCGCCAGCCCTTCTCCCGATCCGGAGATTTCTCGGTACTACTATCCGTCAGAACCTTGTTTTTCTGACAAGATTCCCGAAGTTCTCTGCGGCTCTGCGACAAAAATCATGCATTTCGTGAATTAGAGCGCTTGACGAAAGTTATCGGTTCGTGCTCGGCTTGCCAGCCGAAGCCTTGGCGTAGGCTGGTGCTCGTAATCGTAATCGAATCAACCGCTACCCCGCAAAACCGGGGACTATTCCGATCGGGCTCATCGCCGGAAAACTTATGTTACTCACGCCGTTGTCTTCAAATTGGAGTTGATTTCGTTTTTGAACCACGAAGTGGTTCGATCTAAAAGCCGGGGCGTTGGTTCGGCGAGCTTGCGAGCCAAACCAACCCCCGGTCGAATCGTCATGGATTCAGAACCGATTTATCGGTTCGATCATCATTCGTATTCGTCCCCTCATAATCTGCAATCAGCGTGAGACACTACACTAGGTCACCCTTTCAGGGTGAGCAAAAACGCCCACGGCGCCGACACGCTAAACACATACTCAGCTGGTGGGTCCGACCCCATTTTATGACCCCGAGCCGGCTTTTACCGGCTTCTCGCTACCCGGCTTTAGCCATTAATTGCCAAAAACCTGTTTCGCCCATTCACCCCGTCCTCTCCCCCAAAAAAATCGTCCTTTTTTTAAAAATTAAGTTTCCTAAGGGCCATAAGGGTCGCTAAGGGAAGTGACTTTTTCATAACTTTTCTGTTACTCTCATCCTCGCGCCGGGAAAACTCCCCGGCCCACCATTTCCGTCTCCGTTCTCAAACCCATGCTCTCCATACCCTCCCACTTTCATTTCTCATTGCTCATTTCTCATTTCTCATTCAATTTCATCTTTCATCTTTCATCTTTCATCTTTTCTTTTCGCCCTTCACTCTTCGAATAGGTCCTGTGCCTCATGCCCATTCCTCCCGACATCGACGACCTCAC
>JAJFUE010000135.1 GCA_021372575.1 bacterium
TCGCCGCTTCCCCCAGAAGCTGGGCCTGCTGATCTCAAGGATCAGACGTGGAAGAAGTATGATAAGGGTGAAATTAATACGGTTGATGAGGTTAAGGCATTTTTGAAGGCGAACGGGAGAGATTCCATTAAGCTCAGACAAAAATATCAACTCGCCCAATATCGCACGAATGTCAGTTCATTCTTGAAAAGCGAAGTGCTTACAGAGCTTGAAAGCCAAATCAATTCCGGAAGTATATCGACTTTGGAACAAGCGAGGTCATTTATTCAAAGCAAGGGCGTTGATGTTAATAAGTTGGATTTGAAAATAATCATTTATTGCACGCCCGGCCTTGAAATCCCGTATTCAGTGAAATCGGATTTATCCGACAAAATCGAAAAGGGGCTACTCAACACGAAAGAGGAACTTCGTAAAGTGCTGAAGGATCAAAATATCAAGGCAACGTTCGAGTAATTCCGGGACGAACGAAACGAAAACGAGGGGGGAACTTTGCTCCCCCCTCTCAAGAATAATCTTCCATCCCGGTTCACGTCCTCTTTCTATGACAATCCATCTTCTCTTCATCGCTATACCCCGAGACTTTTTATCAATCCCCCCTCTCCTTCCCTTTCTTTTCGGCTCGTCGCGGCGGTTTTCGTTCCCGGACGGGTGCCACCCCTTCATTCATCACATACAGCTTTGCGAACTTAAGTATATCGGTTCCAATCGCCTTACATATCAAGCTCAGTTCGTCAATATCCAGTCGTCTGTCGCCTGACTCATACTTGCTGACGAATGTTTGGCGCACATCCAACTGGGCAGCTACATCTTCTTGGGTCATCTTGGCTCTTTCTCGAATACGCTTGAGTAGCCGTCCATATCTAACATGACCGGAGATTGGTTTTCTTTTCTGCATATTCCCATCCTCGTATCCCACAGACGAATATCCGTGTATATACACATTTTAAGACAGCCATGCAAGTGTATAGCGTATATGATTTTCGTGTTGATGCACGAGCCGGCGTTACCCTGCTCGCCCAAACATAATTTATGATTACATGTGAACATAATCAAGCAAGAAAAGCACATCTCATAAAGCCTTATAAATAAGGCTTTTCTCGACTCTGTATGTCCAGCCCACACATCCAGCAAATGACCAACGTGCCTTAACAAAAATTCTTGTCATAAAAACAGGCTAAACGCAGGCCCATTTTCGGGTGATATTTGAGCGCGATACACGTGTCGCTCTGAAGACGGAATTTCGTCTTCAAATCATTTCCGGAGGTTCCTTTATGGAACAAGTCAGTATTGTTGAGCAATTCGATTCCAATGTTGCGAAGTTGAGTCATGATGATTACCAGTTGTTTTTCACAGAAGCGGAAGCGGCAAAGTATCTTCGAGTGTCAGTTAAGTTCCTTCAGACCTGTCGTTGGAAAGGCGGAGGACCTGTGTTCAGAAAATTCTCACGCCTAGTCCGTTATCACATCGATGATCTTAAAAAATATGCTGATGCTTGTGCATATACCTCGACCGGCAAAGAGAGCAAGAGTCATGAATAAAACAGCGGAACAACGTATATGGGAGAAGGAATGTATGATGAGCTTACAAGATTTACGCGAATATAAGCCTGATCCTGATGACAAGATTCTCGGAAATAACCTGATTACTCGTGGTGGTCTGACATTGCTGGTCGGTCCTGCTGATATTGGAAAGACAACTATATATTTCCAACTAGCGCTCGCTATGCTTATGAAAAAGAAAAAGTGGTTAGAAAAAATCGAAATCCATCAAAGGCGCTTTAGGATTCTCGTATTTCAAACAGAAAACAATGCCGAACGAATGCAGCGAGAGACAAGACGTGGGCTCGGAAAGAAACTATTTTTTTCTAACCGCAAACTCTCACCGGATGTGAAGTTCTACAACCCGCGAACAATTCAGGATCGAACAATCGCAGACCCGGAAACTTGTGAACACATGAAAGAATGCGTCAAGAATTTCAATCCAGACTTGGTGATCTTCGATCCTTATCGCGATTTTTTCGTGGGCAACAGCGAAAATGCCGCTATTGAGACACGTGACACTGTTTATAAGATCATGGAGATTGCCCAAGCTGCCAACCCAAAAACAGCCACCCTGATAGTGCATCACTCACTCACCGGACAAGCATCTCGGCAGAAAGCCTATGGGCTGGAAGCGAATGAATATGGCAGAGGGTCGAAGGTGTTAATGTCGATGGCAAGATGTCAGATCAATTGTGCCCCAAACAGTGATGTGTTGGGGAAGGATATGGTGCTTGTTTGTGCGAAAAACAACGATGGACCAAAATTTGAGCCATTTGGACTCAAACGTAATCTCAAAACGAAACTTTTTGAGCTTGATGAGACATTCGATCCACATAAGTGGAAAAATTCTCAAAGGAGGCGAAATCGAACAGCGGTGGAACCCAAGGTTAGCATTGAAATCGTAACCAGTATTCTAAATCAAGCCGGCGGTTCTATGACGAAAAAGAAATTGACAGATGCCATTCGAGAGAAGACAAAATGCAGTTCGTCGACGGCTTATGATTCCATTAAGCACATGTTGGCTTCTGGTGTATTAAAGCCGAATGAAGGTTCTATTCTGGCATCATGATGATTATTCCGATTCCGGCCCTATATATATAGGGGGCCGGAAAATTGGAAAATCATGCTCGTTAGATATATGAAAGATGTAGGTAAATAGTAATTAGGTCTCTCCAGGTGTTGTGCCCGGAGAGACCTTCCAAATAGCTGCCTCAAAACGCCAGAATATTTGATCTCTTATCCCGACAATACCTTCGTCACTTCAGTCGGGCGTTTCACCATCCTGTAATTCCATTTTCCATACTGCCCGTCATTGTTCACCGCTGCTACCCACCTCAAAGCCGCTTGAGCTTTAACTTCGGCAAGTGGATCGAACCCTTTCGTTTCGAGAATCAAGTGATTCTTCCCGTTCCCCTTCAGCCGGATAATGAAGTCGGGAATGTAATCATGCGGCTGTCCATTGTGAAGATATGGAATTGCGAAACCAAGCCCTTCATTTTTCACGAAAGCTTCAACACTTGGATGAGTATCAATCTGATATGCGGCCGATTGCTCCCACTGGCGAGTATCCGCGACGATGTAATTCAGATGAGAGTGAACAACCTCTCGCACTTCCTTGCTGGTCCAGAAATCCACATCGCCGGTCGAACCTGGCCCGCGATGAGTTTCATAGTAAGGAACCTCCGGCGTTTCGCCTTTGGAGGTGTCAGGAGTGATCGCCGCAACAAGCCGCTCAACCACCCATCCGTAATAAGGCGACAGGAACACATCAAGAATGTTGGCCGGTTGAACTGGGACAACCTTCTTGCTCAGGTATTCACGGACAATCTTGACCAACTGCGGGAATAACACATGCGCCGCCGCCTCACAGCTTGGCTGACTCAGATAGTCGCGTGTCAAATCCCGCGCCATCTCGAATATCAATTCCTGTAACCGATTGCCGGCCCGATACGGATTCAGATCAATGCTTTCCAACTTCCCCGGTCCGCTCAGGCTGTAGCGCCCCTGATTGTTGGGTATCCCAGCTTTCACTTGCACTTCGGGCGGGATACTCAATGGATCGAGATATAGCGGTGCAATCTCATCCCATTTCACCGTCACGCGGTTTCGGATGGCCTGCCGATAACCATCGACGCGAGGGAACTGGATTTCGTATTGTGCCTTCTCAGGAATACTTTGAACGTGCTTGCGTTTAGACGGTGGAGGTGCAGGGCCGGTTGGGTTCTGTTTAAACGGAATCACCTCGAACGGAACCCCGAATACCTTGGCGACTTCCTCCGGCAGTTTATCTTCAGCATCATAATCCTTGTAATTTGTCCGCCTCAGCCCGCGACCAACAACTTGCTCGCATAACAACTGCGACATGAATGGCCGAAGCCCGATGATATGAGTAACGGTGTTGCAGTCCCACCCTTCAGTCAGCATCCCGACGCTCACGATACACCGGATGTCCCGCCCTGGCGGATACACAGGCCGCTTTAACTTTTCAGCCAGTGCTTCAAATCCATCCGGGTAAACCGGCCTACCCTGACGATCCCGTGGCCAATCCATTCTGCCGACCGTGTCCAATGTGAACCGCATCCATCTGTGCTCATCATCCTTGGCACCTTCGGTATCGGTTTCATGGACTACTTTAGAATCGACCCGGATCGTGTTGACATTGCCATTTGTATTGCGGAATCCATCAATACTAACTCGCGGCACACCTGTTGGCGGGTTATCTTCGCCCAGCCACTCATAAATCACTTTGGCGATTTGCGTATTCTTGCAGACCAGAATAAACACCGGGGGGCGAGGGTCCTGGCTGTGCGTTTCCCATTCCTTCTGTAGGTCTTGCCAGAGCCCCGCCAGCATCGCAATCGGCGTATTGGCCCATTTCAAGATCGCCTCAGGTTTCGGACTTCCACGACGACCGCCCTTTTCCCTCGGCGTCAACTTGTCCAGAATCCAGCGCCATATATTGAAGTAACCCGGAACTTCCGCTCCGCTCGTATCCCGAACGACCAGTTGCGGGATTTTGACGAGCCCGGATTCAATTGCGTCGGTGAGCCCGAAATCGCTCACGACCCAAGGGAAGGTTCTGTTCGTCTCCTGACCGACCCGGCCAAGGAAATACGGTGTGGCGGAAAGATCAAGGCAGAAGTTAATCCCGCGCTGTTTATTGACCCGATCCAGTCCCTCGATCCAAACCGTCGCTTCCTTGAAAAATTCCTCTACTTCCTCTACTTCCCCAAGCACCTCTTCTTCTTCATCGTCAGGTTCCGGCCGGCGGATTCGATACGCGTGATGAGCTTCGTCATTGAACACGAGGATATTCTGTTTCCCGCCAACTTCCCGGCCCAACACCCGATTGACCACCGACGTGTCGCTCTCGACATATCGAACCGTTTCCACCATGACGCGCTTAATGTTTCCCTGTTCGTCGTTTTCCTCTTGGATCACATTCAGCATTCCGGCACCGCGTTGAAGCCGGTAATCCTCTATTGAAAGGTATCGTTTGCCCCGCGCCGTCTGTGTCTTCGCACCGATGTGAATCCATTCCCGGCTTCTCTGAGGGGCTCCCGCTTTGATTACCCTAGCCCCCACTCCGCCGTGTTGGATGCCCTGCGGCTCAAATACATGCCAATTCGTGACCAGCACGCGGCCTTTCTTGAGGTCTGGCATGAGATGTTGGGGAACCAGATCACGAGTCCGGTAAAGGCTCGCGTCATCCGTCAAGGGGTCCAGCTCCCCTAACCGGCTCCTGATTGTCACGTTCGGGCAGACCACCAGCACGACATCTGAAAACCGCCCATCACTCCGGTCATTCACCTTGTTCAGGATACTCCAAGCCGCAAGCATCCCCATGACCGTCGTTTTACCCGATCCTGTGGCCATCTTGCAGGCATACCGGCGAAACGCCTTGATCCCCTGCGCCTGTTGATCAGCGCTCGGTTCATCAATTGGAATTTCGACACCCTGAAGGAAATCGTTTCTCGCTTCGGTCAGGAATATGAGCGTTTCCGCCGCCTCAAGTTGCGCGAAGAAAAGCCGATGCTGACGACCATCCCGCCGCCAGTAGTTAAGCAACTCAAGCGTCGTCCGGGTCACTCCCGGCCATCCCTGATTGCGCCATTCGGCGACACGCTCCCGAATCAGGTTGACCAATCCCAATTCAACCCACTGTCCCCGCGCCCCATGCTCGTTATCGGTCTGGTTCATGCGCGGATCGCGGTAGTAATACCCCGCCGGCCGTCTTCCCTCGCGTTTCTCCGGAGCTTCCCCCTCGACAATGTGCCAGTGCGCTTGCGGCTCGTTGAACGGCGAATTGAGTATTGGTTCGGGAACCTCGAAATTACTCATGACTCCACCTCATCAGCAACCAATTCGCTGCTTACGATAAAGTCTTTCTTTGGCATGTCATTTTTCAGAGCTTCGTTGAATCCGTCAATCTCATCTGGGCTGGTTAGAAAGAACCGAACACTTCGGCCATGATTCACCAAATCGAGAAGAATTCCATTTCCCAGTTTATCGCGCCAGTAATTCACATCATCCTCAAACCGGGCATATTGCCATACATATGCTGAATTTCTACTGACTCTCACTTGGAATCGGCGGACACCGCCGATACGAATGTGAAGCAGTCGCTTCGGAAGATGATTCTCACACCCTGCCGCAAGCATGGTCTCAAAGAATTTGACGACCGCCGGGTTGCCAACCGACTCTAAAGCATCTTGCCAGTTGCTCCATTGAGTGCTGGTTGTTGCTATCCCGCGACGGCTCCGCCTAATAGCATGTTGGGCCAACTCGGGGGCGGGGTAAATGCAGGTGCAATTCAGGTATTCCGCGTTCCCATCTGCCGACAGCTCAATCCGATAACAACGAATGTCCACCTCATACTGACTATTCAACCACTCCGCGGTCGCCAACACCTCGTAATCATACCCCTCAGCCACAAGGATAATGCGTTGCATCGAATTCAAACTCTCGGGCGGTTCCTCCATGAACTGTTCCAGCTCTTCTCCCGCTTCCTCTGGTGTTCTACCTGTCAGCTTTGCACGCTCTTCAATAAACCGGCTTACTTCCCACTTCGACAGCATAGCCGCATACGAAAGCGCCTGAAGCAGTTGCAGTTTGTTGCTATCCCGTTTCAATTCGATCACGACGGCCGCGCCTTGCAGGTCCACCGCCAATAGATCGATACGATCCTCAACAAAGTCCGTCGGGCGGGCTTCCTCGCCGACCAGCAGGAGCTTTTCGCCGATCTCCGCAAAGAACGTCTCCGGGCTGCTACGCATCATCTTTTGAAGGTCATAGCGCTCGGTAATACCCTGTTCAGTCAGTGTGCGTTGCTCAAGCCGAGCCAGTGTCCCGTTCTCGCGGATAATCTTCAGCATCCTACCGTGCTCCCTTCTTCTTTCCATTCTTCTCCACTTCGGCATCTTTCAGGCTTTTGACGATCAGCAACTCATTCCCCCGGTCATCGATCACCTTGACGGCAATTTGCCCCTCTTCGCCCGCCTCAAACGGATAGCTGACGGTCCCGGCCAGATGATCCCAGACGTTGTCGTCAAACTCCGCCTTTAACGACCGTTTAAGGCTGTCCCAGGCCGCTGTGCGGGGGAAAAAGACCTGACGGGCATGGAAGCATAGGCCGTTATAGTTCTGGTCCAGCATCCAGCACGGCACGTCATCCCCCTGCCGGTGGTCGATCTCCATCGTTGCTGGATCGAACACGTCCAGCCCAAGCACCTCGACCTGATATTTCCCGTCCTTATTCCGCCGCAACTTGATCTCCGGCAACCCGCACACGCTGAATATCTGGCTGGACCGCATATTCTTTAATAGGTCGCCCATCATCAGGTCGGGTGTCGCCTGGACATAGGTGGACGGCACGCCGACTGCCGCCTCGCTATCCTCGACCAGCTTGCGGGCATTCGGCTGGATGGCAAAGCCGATCACGTAAAGATGCTGATACCCCTTGGCATGTGCCTCACGCGCCGCCTCATAGACCAGCTTCTCGCTGACCGCCCCGTTTTCGGGTCCGAACACGATGGCCACTGTTTTCTGTGAGAACGGAAGCAGGTTATCGGACTTCTCGACCGCCTCGTTAATGGCATCGTCCAAGGTCACAGTTCCGGCTGCCGTGGCGTCAACAACAGCTTCGGCCGACAGCGAAAGTGTCTTTGCCGGCAATCGGATATTCCGAAGCGACACCGTCTTTCCGCCGCCAAGGTGTAGAACAGGGCTCTGCCGCAACACTTCCAGCATTCTTTCGAGGAAAGAAGCATGATCCTCGCCGCCAACCCCGCTGTCCTCTTCCCCGTCACCTTCCCAATCAATCGGGGTCGGTATCGTCGCTTCCACGGAAAAGGGACCCGTAACACGAACAATGCCGTTTGACATATCAGGCCGATCAAAAAGAATCGCCTCACTAACAGGCTCTCTATTGGCAATGCTTCCTTTGGTGATATATGGGATTATGCCGCCTACTTCTTCCCCTCTACGATTTTGTTTTCGACTATATATAAATCCACCGATCGGACCTCTGGTTGGATTTTTTAACTCATAGTAGGAAAATGTTGCGGTTAGCAATCGTTGGCGTGTCAAAGCCAAAGGGACGCGGCTCGTATCGATTGCTATCCAACGTCGTCCCCATTGTTCGGCAACATAAGCGGTTGTTCCACTTCCACAAGTCTGATCCAAAACAAGATCGCCGGGCTCGGTAGTCATTAAAATACATCGTTGTAAGACCTTGTTGCTTGTCTGAACAGCATAGATTTTGTCGTTTGGAGCGGAAGTATCACTCCACAAATTCGTTAAAACTGATACCGGAGAATCGCTTAATTTGAGAACGTAACGGATGGTTTCGCCGTCTTCATAGGGTTCGATCCTATCCGCCTCAGCGAGACGCTGCATACCTTCTTGATTTGTGAACCAACTATTTCCATCCGGCGGGAAATATGATTTGCCCCTGAATTTGAACTCGAACAATCCAGATTGGTTCACACCCGCTGGGTATAATGAGATTAGCTGTATTGGTGTTGATCCTGCTGGCAATAGTGAATGGTTCGACATTTCTTCTTTTGTCATCTTGCGCCGTGAGCCATCAGGCAACTCCACATAATTCCAATGGGAATCACCTTCTACAGACATGAACTCATATAGAGGATTGAATTTTAGTTTTTCGATGTCTTTTGCATACCAAAGAATGTAATCCGTAACACTTTCTAAGAATTTCGCGCCAAGCGGCATCGTCTTTTTACGGAATGGTATGATTGAGACAAAGTTTTCGGGTCCAAATATTTCGTCGAGAACTTCTCGCACATGATGCAAATTTTCGTCGCTTATTTGAACGAACATGCTTCCTTTTGGAGTGAGAAGGTCGCGTGCAACAGAAATATGGTCCCGTAGATAACTCAAGTATGAGTGAATCCCAAGCGACCATGTATCTCTATATGCTTTCACCATTTCGGGTTCACGGGTGAAATCTTCATCTTCATTATGCGTCACATCGCGCTTTCGCACGAATGGTTGGAAATTTGAGCCGAACTTGATGCCATACGGCGGGTCCATGTAGATCATCTGAACCTGACCGGCGAGCCCCTCATACTCGACCAATGAATTCATCACGACGAGCGAGTCGCCCAGGATCAGCCGATTGACCCAATTGTCCTTGTGCTCATAAGCCCGGAGGACCTGTTCATGGATCGGGTGCCCCGGATCACCAAACAGATCGAGCATGTCTTCCTGCACGACGCTTTGATGGCTTTTGAAGGTTTGCAGGATCGCTTGGGTCGATAGCCGCTCATGGACAAACAGAGGAAGCGTGGGGACATCGAAGGAAAGCCGCTCGGCTTTACCCGCCCAGTCCAGGAACGGTTTGCCCAGCCGCTTCAACTGGCCGACCGCATCACTCAAGCCGGCGACCGTGGCAATAACATGCCCCCTGGCGTCCTTGAAAACGCGCGGCTGATCGAATTGATGCGGATCGGGAAGCGCAGCCGCCGCCTCAATGGTCGCCAATAACCACTCGCCAAATTCACGTGCCGGATTCTGGCCATCCCAATCCATCGCCGGCGACAGGGAGCTGTCATACCGATACGTCTTTGGCGGTTTCTTCTTCCGGAACTGAGCCTGAGTGCCCACCTCCGGCCGCATCAGGTTGGTAGCTTCCGGGTGCCGATAACTCTTCGCCGCAACCCCGCCCCCATTCCCCGCCCCATTCTTCCGCCTCGCCATGTCAGCCCACCTTGATAAAACGATGATTCAATCAACAATCGAAGTGCACGCAAATCAACCCTATAGCGAACAGCTCTACGATACATCACCACATCGAAATGTATAGCCCATTCCACAGATCAGCCCAGCCATACCGCACGAGACAATTCTTGACAAAGCGGACAGCAAGTGCAAGAAGGATGTCTTTGATTGCGTTGTTTTCCGGATGTTTTTGGTTTGGAAGTGTTTTTTGACGTTGTTCCAATTTTCTTCCGACGGTGATCTATGAAACTCAAATCGCTCCGTATCGAAAATTTCCGCGCATTCCGCGATCAGGAAATCCAATTCGACGATTACACGTGCTTTGTGGGTCCAAATGGGGCGGGTAAATCGACAGTGCTTATGGCATTAAATGTTTTTTTTCGCCAAAGTCCCGAACCGAATGTGGATTTAGCAACTCTTACCCAAGAAGACTTTCATAAAAAAAATACAGACAAGCCCATTAAGATCACCCTTACATTCACGGAATTGACCGGCGAGGAACAAACCGAATTCAAACACTACTACCGCCAAGGGCAATTAGTCGTGATGGCGAAGGCCAGTTGGAATTCGTCCACAAATACTGCTCCGGTAACACAACATGGCAGCAGGATGGTAATGGCAGATTTCGCTGAGTTCTTCGAGGGACTTGAAAACAAAACATCCGTTGCGGATTTAAGGCTAATATTTAATCGCATTCATGGTAATTACCCAACACTTACAGCCGCCACTACAAAAGATGCAATGACTGACTCGTTACAGGAGTTTGAAGAAGCACATCCTGATCTATGCGAACTTCGTGATAGTAATGATGAGCTATACGGAATAGCAAAGGGAGGAAAGCTCCAGAAGTTTATTCAATGGGTATATATACCCCCTGTCAAGTTCGCCTCTGATGAACAGACCGAAGCGAAGAAAACAGCTATTGGCCAAATCTTGGAAAAAGTTGTGCGAAGTAAAATTTCTTTTAAAGATGAGATAAATACACTCCGTAGTAAAGTATTTATGGAATATCAGGGGATTGTTGACGGAAAGCAGAAGGCTCTTGATGATTTATCAGTGGGGCTATGCAAGAGGCTGCAAACATGGGCTACTCCACAATCGAAGATTGGATTAAAGTGGTCAAACGATGACAATAACGTCAATATTAAGGACCCCCTAGCACGTGTGCTAGTCGGTGATGATGCTTTCATTGGCAGCTTGACCAGATTAGGACATGGCTTGCAACGGACATACCTAATTGCAGTTCTTGAAGAACTTGCCAGTCTAACCGCTGAAGGCCAAACTGGTCCTCGATTAATATTGGCGTGTGAAGAACCTGAACTACATCAGCATCCGCCGCAGCAAAAACATCTCAAGAATGTCTTTGAAGAAATTTCCGAGAAAAACAATCAAGTGATGATTACGACACACAGCCCCTATTTTGTTTCGGGGCGAGCATTCGAACACGTAAGAGTAGTTCGTAATCCTGCAAGCACCGGCGAAGCAACAATTGCCAGCACAACTTATGATTTTATTGCAGCAGAGACAGCCAAGCTGCCGGGAATGACACAGGTTGCAACCACAAAATTTCAAGAAGCTCGGTTGCAGCAGGCATTACAACCAGCTCTCAACGAAATATTCTTTTCACCAATAGTCGTCTTGGTTGAAGGATTAGAGGACGTGGCATATTTAACATCATATCTAATAATGAGCGGAAAATGGACTGAGTTTCGCCGACTTGGGTGCCATATTGTTCCAGTATCCGGCAAAAGCGAACTGCCCCAGGCTATCATTCTGACCAAAGCATTCAAGTTTCCCTGTTTTGTGATTTTCGACTGTGATTCAAGTTATGTGGAAAAAGCGAATGTTGAGATTCCAGAAACGGAATGCGAGAATTGCAAGAAGTTTTGGTTACAGCGCAAAACCAATGCCGCTGCTAATGAAGCTCGGCACAAGCTTGACAATCAAAGGATTTTCAAAGCACTCGGTCATGACGGGGAATCGGCATTTCCGCCAGATACTTTGTGGAAGGATGACCTCATTGCATGGCGAGACAACATTCATTCTGCCTTGATCGAAGATATTGGGAAATCAGAATTAGAGGGATTTGAGAATCGTGTTCGGGCACAAAGAAGCCTCCAAGGAGACGGCTCGATTAAGAAGAGCGAGTTGCTAATCGGCTACACGATAGAATTGCTCTACGCCGAAGGAATTCGCTCAACGGTATTGGAAAGAGCTTGTGATACTATTCTTGCGTTTGCGAAGAAACAAACCGCTATCCCCGATTCAGTTCCCGAATCCGAAATGCCGCCACCGGAATCTGAGGCAACTCAGGCTGTAGAAGAAGATACGCCCGAACTTAATGCAGTTTAATTGTTAGCAATGACTTTCAAAGGAGAAGCGAAATGCTGCGTTCACCCGTTACATCCTCCAACATCCATTCGATTGGTTATCACTCAGAATCTGGAACGCTCGAAATTGAATTCCACAGCGGATCGGTTTATGTTTATGCAGGGGTTCCGAAAGGCATATACTTGGAACTAATGAGTGCACCATCGCATGGAAAGTATTTCGCTGCGCATATCAAAAATCACTATCCCTATCAAAAAATCAGTTAACTTGAGTATATAGGTTCATTCTGAAACCAGCTTGAATATGGAGGTTCTCACATGAATTTGGGTCACGCAATCAAATGCCCAAAGTGTCAGTATGAAATCCCACTATCAGAAGCATTGGGTAATCAGATTCAGCAACAAATTCAGGCCGAGCTAAACCAGCGGCTTCAAGATCGTGAAACACAGATTCAGGCAGAACACGATGCTTTGGATGCACGCTCAAAAGAACTCGATCGCCAACAAGAGCTTGTTGACAAGATGGTGGAAGCGAAGTTAAAGGAAGTAACCAACACGATCAGCAAAGATGCCCGACAAAAAGCCGAAGAAGAATTCGCACAAAAGCTAGAAGCTGCCAATGACGATTTAAAAGAAAAGAAAGAACGAATCAAGGAATTCCAGAAACGAGAGATCGATTTATCAAAAGAGCGCGAACGCTTGGCCGAACAACAAGCGGAGCTTGAGTTAGAGATGCAACGGCAACGCGATGCCGTTCGCAAAGAACTCGAATCGGAATACCAGAAAAGACAAGATGCTGCTATCACCAAGGCGCGTGAAGATGCTGAGCGAAAAGTTCGTGACGAAGCAAGTCAGCAGATCACGCAAGCCCAAGATGAGCTAAAAGCCCAAAAGCAACAACTCACTAAGATGAGAGATCAGGAACTGACGCTGCGAAAAGAGAAGCAAGAATTAGAGTCAGCCAAGGAACAGCTTGAATTAGATGTTCAACGCAGACTTGATGGAGAACGCAAAACCATTGCCGAGAATGCAAAGAAAACAGCAGTTGAGGAACAACGACTAAATTTACGTCAGAAAGAAGACCTAATCCAGAAATTACAAGAGCAACTTGGCGAGGCTCAACGACGCATTGAGCAAGGTTCCCAGGAACGTCAGGGGGAAATGTTGGAGGAAGAGTTAATTGATGTTTTGAGACAGACATTCCCATTCGATCATTTTGAAGAAGTGAAGAGAGGGGCACGGGGCGCTGACGTTATGCAAACCGTGCACAACCTACAGGGAAAAACCTGTGGGCGAATTCTTTGGGAATCGAAAAATACAAAGTCTTTCGACAAGAATTGGCTGACTAAGCTCAAAAAGGATCAACAGGAAAGCGGCGCTGAAATCTCCGTGCTGATGACGACGACCATGCCGGCCAACATGGAGCTATTTGGCAATGTTGACGATGTCTGGGTGACTGAATTCAAATCTGCGTTATGCTTATGTTCGGCTCTTCGGCAAACTTTGATACTGGTCGAGCGTGAGAAGCTGGTCGCCACACACCAGGACGGCCTGAAAGACATCATTTATCAATACATAACCGGGCAAGAGTTCACTGCGCGTGTGAAAATGATTTACACCGCCTATCAAGGAATGCTGGTTGATCTTGAAACGGAAAAACGTTCGATGCTGCGTATTTGGAAAAGTCGCGAGAAACGCATAGCTCTCGTGCTTGACAATATCGCCGGAATGCGTGGGGAGTTGGAAGGCATCATGGGCGGTCAACGCGTATTGCCCGAATTTGAACCTCTGAGCCTTGAAGCGATTGCAGCCGAAACCGCTGATTCGGAGAACTAAAAACAGCGATTTCTCCCCGGATAGCTAACCTTGGGAAAAGAAAGTAATGGATAGAAGCTCCAAGAAAAAGCCTAAAAACTGGCCTAAAACGCGGGGCGGATTGGAAGCCGCAAGGCCGCTATGAGATTTTAATCAGGGCCGGGAAAGGGCCTAGCCGGGCCTGAGAGCCGGGCAAGGGCCGGGGGATCGGGGCAAAGCTCCCCCTCGCCTTAGGATCGCTCCCAAGGGGCGGATTTTCGCCTTGCTTGCCAGATGCTTGCCGGGGGATTTTCGGGGAAATTCGGGAGATGGGCTAAGCCCTTTAAAATCAGTGGTACGCCCGGAGGGATTTGAACCCCCAACCTTCTGATCCGTAGTCAGACGCTCTATCCAGTTGAGCTACGGGCGCTCACGGCCAATACATTTATCGCAATGGGCGGGGTGATGCAAGAGAAAGTTGCGCCGTGATGTGCGTGCATTTTTCGAGAAGCACCGATTCGCCATTCAAACCCCGATTCGTCGTCCGAATCGGCCCAGCCCGCCATGCCGCGTTTGCCAAATGCGGCATTTCTGTTTACTCGCGATCGTCATCAAAATTTCGAATCAACATCCGTTTTCGCTCGCATAGGCGCCAATCCCTTTAAATTTCCTTTATATTTCCTCCTCAGGCTGATGAAATGGGCAGTCCGGGCGCGTGTTGGCGCACTGGGCGATTCCAACCGAGCGAGCGAATCATGGCGATCGAGACTTATTACCCGTTCCAGGAAGCCGAGCCGAAGTGGCAGCAAAAATGGGCCGAGCGCGGGCTGTTCCGCGCCCAAATCGACGGCAAGCGGCCCAAGGCCTACGTCCTCGAGCAGTTCCCCTACCCCAGCGGCAAGCTGCACATGGGCCACGTCCGCGTCTATACGATCGGCGACGCCATGGCCCGCTTCCGCCGCATGCAGGGCTTCGACGTCCTGCACCCCATGGGCTTCGACGCCTTCGGCCTGCCCGCCGAGAACGCCGCCATCCAGCGCGGCGTGCGCCCCGCCGACTGGACCGAGCAGTGCATCGACGCCATGCGCGCGCAGCTCGACCGCCTCGGCATGAGCTACGACTGGGACCGCGAGGTCGTCACCTGCCGCGACGACTACTACCGCTGGAACCAGTGGATCTTCATCAAGATGTGGGAACAGGGGCTCGTCGAGCGCCGCAAGGCCGCTGTCAACTGGTGCCCCAAGTGCCAGACGGTTTTGGCCAATGAACAAGTGATTAACGGAAGGTGCTGGCGCCACGAGGACACCGAGGTCGATGTCCGCCAGCTCGACCAGTGGTTCCTCAAGATCACCGATTACGCCGACGAACTCCTGCGCGACCTCGACGACAAGCTCGCCGCGTGGCCCAACCTCGTCACCGCCCAGCAGCGCAACTGGATCGGCCGCAGCGAAGGCGCGCTCGTCAAGTTCAAGGTCAAGGAAACCGGCGAGGACCTGCCGATTTTCACCACGCGCCCCGACACGCTCTTCGGCGTCTCGTTCATGGTCATGGCCCCCGAGCACCCCAAGGTCCAGGAGTGGATCACGGGCCGCCCGAACGAGGCCGAGGTCAAGAACTTCATCAACAAGATCGTCCTCGAGGGCCGCGAGCGGCGCACCGACGAGGCCGCCGAAAAAGAAGGCTGCCCGCTCGGCATAACCGCGATCAACCCCGTCAACGGCCGCGAAGTCCCGATCTGGATCGCCAACTTCGTCCTTATGGAATACGGCACCGGCGCGATCATGGCCGTCCCCGCCCACGACCAGCGCGACTTCGAGTTCGCGAAAAAATTCAACATCCCGATTCACGTCGTCATCGAGCCGGAGGGGCAGAAGCTCGACGCGGCGACAATGACCGCGGCTTACACCGAGCCCGGCAAGATGGTCAACTCCGCGCAGTTCGACGGCATGGATTCAGTCCCCGCCAAGCGCGCGATCGTCGAGTGGCTCGCCGGCCGCAACCAGGGCGAGCCCACCGTGCAATACCGCCTGCGCGACTGGCTCATCTCGCGCCAGCGCTTCTGGGGCACGCCGATCCCGTTCATCTACTGCGAGCACTGCGGCCTCGTGCCGGTCTCGGTCGATGAACTCCCCGTCAAGCTGCCGAAGGACGCCAAGTTCGGCGACGGCAGCCCGCTCGCCGGCGTGCCCGAATTCGTGAACGTCACCTGCTCCAAGTGCGGCGGCAAGGCCCGCCGCGAGACCGACACGATGGACACGTTCTTCGACAGCTCGTGGTATTTCCTGCGCTATTGCGACGCGAAAAACGCCGAGCTGCCGTTCGGCGGCGAGGCCCAGTCGTGGATGCCGGTCGATCTCTACGTCGGCGGCAAGGAGCACGCCATCCTGCACCTGCTCTACTCACGGTTCTTCACGAAGGTCCTGCGCGACATGGGCCTCATCAAGCTCGACGAGCCGTTCAGCCGCCTGCTCACGCAGGGCATGGTCCTGGCCGAGGGCCGCGACCCGCGCACCGGCGATGTCCGCTTCTTCAAGATGTCCAAGTCGATCGGCAACGTCGTCGATCCGAGCGAAATCATCGGGCAATACGGCGCCGACGCCGCCCGCATGTTCATCCTGTTCGCCGCCCCGCCCGACAAGGACCTCGAGTGGACGACCGCCGGCGTCGAAGGCATCGCGCGTTTCATGAACCGCCTGTGGCGTTACCTGCAAACGAATCTCGAAGCGCTCAAAAAAGGCTTCTCAGAAAACGGCGACGTCGCGCCCTCCGAGCTCGCGAGCGCCGAAGACCGCGCGCTCCTGCGCCAGGTGCACGAGACGACCCGCCGCGTGACGCTCGACATGGGAGAGCGCCAGCAGTTCAACACCGCGATCTCGGCGTGCATGGAACTCCTCAACGCGCTTTACGGTTGGGAGCTTCGCGACGACTCGCTTGCGCGCCGCCTCGCCGCGACTGCCATGTCGCGCCTCGCCCTGCTCATCAGCCCGTTCGCCCCGCACCTCGCCGAGGAAATCTGGAGCCAGATCGGCGCCGCCGGCCTCGTCGCCGAGCAGCCCTGGCCGGAGTGGAACCAGGATGCGCTGCGCGTCGATGAAATCGAGATCGCCCTTCAGGTCATGGGCAAGGTCCGCGGCCACATGATGGTCGGCGTCAGCGAGGCCGAGGAAGCGATCAAACAACGCGCCCTCGCCGACGAAAAGGTCAAGCAGTTCACCGACGGCAAAACCATCCGCAAGGTGGTCTATGTCAAGAACAAGCTCGTCAACGTCGTCGCGAATTGATGCGCCAACGAATAAAAGCCTGGGAACGCCACTCTCCCGAGTGGTATGTGTTTAGCGCCATCCAAAAGTGGAATTTGAATTTGACCCTGAAGGGGTCGCCTGGCAGGTTGTTGAAATAGTCCCGCAGGGACGGCCGCTTTCAGCCCGCCACGGCAGTGGCGGGGAAAAGCCCAATATAATCTCAAGTCCCGGAGGGACGACCGAACACATCATTCGGATAGAATACGTTTTTCAACACCTTGCTAGTGTCGCGTCAAAATCATGTGTCGGATTTGTTTTTGAACCGCGAAGCGGTTCGATCCCTAAGCCGGGGGTTGGTTTGGCGAGCTTGCGAGTCAAGCCTACCCCCGGTCGAATCAAGATATTTTTGGACCCGGTTTACCGGTTCGATCATCATACCGGCCACTTGACGCGTGACATGACACTAGTTCAGCAGCCCCGGGTGGAGCGAGGCTGTTGCGAGCGCAACCCTGGGACCAGACGCAAAAAAACATCTCAGAGCCCTGTAGGGGCGATATAGTGTGTTTTTCGTTGACAGGCACAAATGGCGTTCCTTGCGCAGGTGGCCGTGCTGGTCGCCGTGCTGCTTGTGCTGGCGGACGTAGCGAACAAAGGTGGTTTGACGGTCGATCGGATGCGGGCGGCATTGAAGCGGTTGCGACGACTGTGCGGAGTGTATGGTCTGTGACGCCGCAACACGATGAGCGAAAGCCAAACCCGCAACTTGAAAAAAAAGAAAACCTTTAAACAGCGCTGTAACCCGAAACTCCCACTTCCAATAAGAACTCACGACGCAAACTAAAGTTTGGACTCCGAACAGGAAATTCCATCTCCGCTTGTCCGGAGTTCTACCCAATGTTAAGCTATGTCATCAACCGGCCAGTGGCTTTCGCTTCAATCGGCCGTGAGGCATCTGATGATGTTTCTAAAAATCACACATCTGCTGCTGTCTTTGGTTATGATTTTCCAGGCACTTTGTGTGCTCACCTGTGCAGTCGTCGTGGTCATTTCTTATCACACGGGCATTCCTGAGAAAACAGAGTATCTCGAAACGCTTGGCATCAATGCGCTCCTGCTTGCTTTGGTGCTGGCACTCTGGATCATGACGCGAAGGAAAAAACCGACAAAAAACGAAAACGAGTCGCAATTCGCGGAGTAGTAAAAATTTTTTCGGTGACAGGCACCAACGGCTTTTGCCGATCAGGAAATCGGCGTTCCCACCTCAAATGACCGGCGTTCTCTTCCCGCCTTGATGTTCTTGGCGCTCTTGGCGTCTTGGCGTAAAGAATCTTTTTTTGTCGCAGAGACCCGGAGAAGCGGAGAAGCAGAGAAAGAAATTTTTTAACGCCAAGACGCCAAGAACGCCAAGATAGGCATCTGAACTCAAAATCTTCTCTGCATCTCCGCGACTGGCTCTGCTTCTCCGCGACAAGAAACCCCGCTCCGCATTCCGCACTAGGCACGTCCTCCCCGAATCCTTTAACATCCACCCATGACGAACCACCGCCCCTCTCCGGTTCTGTGGCTCTCGCTGATCCTGGCGGCCCCCTTCCTGCCCGGCTTGTTGCTGCCGGGCGGCCGCGTCTTCGGCGATGCCGCCTGCGACGGTCCGGCGTTCTTCTATTTCATCGACGAGTTCGCCGGCCGCTGCTGGCGCGAGGGAATCATTCCGCTCTGGAACCCGCACGTGATGATGGGCCTGCCCTTCCTCGGCGAGGGTCAGGCCGCGCTTTTTCATCCCCTGTCCTGGCTGTTCATCGCCCTGCCGACCGGCCTCGCCACCAACTTGCTCGTGACCCTGTGCTTCGTCTCGACCGGCCTGTTTTTTTACGGCTGGCTGCGCGCGCTCAAGCTGGGCAAGCCGGCCTCGTTTTGCTGCGCGCTCGTCTGGTGTTACTCAAGCGTCTTGATCGGCCGCATTTACGCCGGGCACCTGACCATCCTCCTGCAAATGCCCGAAATCCCGCTCATCCTGATGCTCTGGGAGCGTTACCACCAAGACCGCAAACCGATTCGCCTGGCCGGCATCTCCCTGGCCTATGCGCTGATGATCACCGCATCCTTTCCGCAGGGCCTTTACATCTTCTCGCTCTTCTTCATGCTTTACGTGCTGATCCATGCGGCCGCCGCCTCCGCTTCGCGCGCGGCGCTCCTGCGCGAAATCCGCGCCGTCCTCATGCTGGCCGTGTTCATCGCGCTGGGGGTGGGCATCGGCGCGGTCCAGCTTCTGCCCTCGGCCGACTTCGTCGCGCAATCGGCCCGCCAGCGGCCCTCCTACGAATTCAGCAGCACGTTTTCCTTCCCGCCGGAAAACCTTCTGACCCTCCTCGTCCCGCGCTTTTTCGGCTGCGAACCCGAGCAGGGCCCCGGCGCCTACTGGGGCTATGGCAATTACTGGGAGATGTCGGTCTATATCGGCCTGCTGCCGCTGGCGCTGGTCGTGCCGGGGCTGATGGCGGCTCCCCGTCGGCGGCGCGTCGCGCTGGCCTCTTGCGCGGCGATTTTCCTCGTCCTGGCGCTCGGCAGTTACACGCCCCTCTTCCCGTTCATCTACCATTATGTCCCGTTCTTCGACACCTTCCGCGGCGCGTCCAAGAACATGCTCGTGACCGAACTGTGCCTCGTGACGCTCGCTTCTTTTGGGCTCGACGGCATCTTGAATGAATGGGGCCGAAGCCGCCGCCTGCTCAAAGTCGCCACGATCGCGGCCGGCGCGATGCTGCTCGCCATCATTGGCACGAGCCTTTTTTTGATTCCCGGCGCGATCGCGGCCGGCTCACGCTGGCAGGCGTTGCTGCACCGGGGCATCGGCGCCGCGCAGATGGTCCCGCTCGAGGATATGCGCGACATGCTCGCCTTCTCGACCGCCGAACTGGCGCACGCCGCGATCCTTGCCGCGATGGCCCTCATCGTGCTGGCCCTCGCCTGGAGGATCCGCACGCCGCGGGCGTTCCTGGCGCTCATCATGCTGGCCGCCATGGCCGATCTGCTCGGCGTCTTCATGCCGATGATGCGCATGTATCCGGAATCGCTCGTGGCCCTGCCCAAGCCGCTGGTCGAGCCGCTGAGCGTCTCGCCTTATCCCGTCCGCATCCTGGCCCCGGGCCGGTTCGCCGACATGGTCATGCACCACGGCCTGTGTTCGGCCTCGGGGGTGATGGGCAACACGCTGGCCCGTTACAACAACTTCGCCAACAGGGTCTTGGGCCTGCCGCTCAAGACCCCGCAAACATGGGATCCGTTCGTGCAGGTTTCCCCGGCGATGAACATCCTGGCCATCGATTGGGTGATCCTGCCCTCGCCCCTCGTCAAGCCCGCGCAGCAGGCGAGCGTGCGGGCGCGTGCCGAGGACCTTTCCCTGATTCGCATCGCCGAAAGCTGCCCGCGCGCCTGGCTGGCCGCCGCGCCCATCGCCGTGAGTGACGAGTTCAAGGCGCTCGAGCATGTCATGACCCGCGGCAACGACACGCTGCGGAATCCGGTGATCGAGCATACCGCCGCCGGCATCACCGCCGCGCCATTGGGCCCGGACGAATACGCGAAAATCGTCGGGTTCTCGGCAAACCGGGTCGAACTCGAAATCAACGCCCGCCAACCCCGCGTCCTGGTGCTGTCCGAAATGTATGAGAAAAACTGGACGGCGAAGATCGGTGGCAAACAGGCCGCGGTCTTTCCGGCCAACTACCTGCTGCGCGGCGTCGAAGTCCCGGCTGGCCGCTCCCAAGTCATCTTCGAATACCGCCCGGCCCCGTTCCGCATCGGCGCCGTGATTTCACTCGCCTCGCTCGCGCTGCTGCTCGGCATCGCGGCCTTCGCATTGCGCCGCCGATCGCCGCAAACACCGCTCTTCTGAGTGGCGTCTTATAAAAAGAACGGCCGGCGAGACGCATGCCCCACGCGCGCCTCGCCGGCGATGATATTTTTCTCAAAACTCAGGACTCAGCACTCAGGACTTGCATTTCCTTGGCGTCGCCCCACAGCGATTCCAGGTCGTAATACGCGCGCGCCTCGGGGTTCATGATGTGGACGATCACGTTGCCGTAATCGATCAGCGTCCAGCTGACGTCGGCGGGCTCTTCCCCGTTGATTGGCCTGAGCCCCTCGTCGCGCAGCTTCTCCGTGATGTTGCGCGCGATCGCGTTCATTTGCGTGCGCGAGCGGGCGGTGACGATCACGAACGCGTCCGCGAAATCGCAGATGCCGCGCATGTCGAGCACGGTGATCTGCTCGCCCTTGATTTCGTCGGCGAGCGCCGCAATGCGGCCGACCCGGCCTTCCAGGTTCTCGAGCCTCGGGCTTAAGGTTTTTGTCAAATTCGCTCTCCTCGCTTAGGTGGTCAAAATTTCGGTTTTGCCGTTGGGTTCCAACCCGAATTCGTGCAGCTCATCGGCGGTGAGCCACTCGCGCAGCGCGCGCACCGACCGCGGATGCAGCTCCGCCTTCTGTTTCTCGATCACGAAGCGCGTCTTATACATCAGGCACTGGCGGTAGCCCTCGTTCAGGTCGCGCCGCGCGACGTCGAGCAACTCCTCGGCGGCCTTGAACTGGCGGCCGGGCTCGCAGATGTCCGCCACGTAAAGCGCACGCGTGAGCGGCCTGACCCCGGCGTCCGTCGTCGAGTGCAGCGCCGCCGCCTCGAGCACCGCGTCATCCTTCACGCCCAGTTCGTGCTTCGCCCAGCACGCCGCGTGCAGGCCGTGCCAGATGCGCGGGTGATCGCGGTCGATGTCCGTGACCGGCTCGCCCATGTGCGCCAGCTCGTGCTCGATTTTCTCGGGCGTCAGTTCCTTGGACTGGTCGTGAATCAGCGCGGCCAGAACGGAGGCGTCGCGATCGAGGCGATGGAGTTCGGCCAGAACGGCCATGATGTGCGCCGTGCCGAGGACGTGCAACAGACGCCGCTGCGACATCCGTGTGCGCGCCCGATCAAGCAGCATTTGAACCAGGTGCTCGTGTGATGAAACGTGATGCATCATAACGCGGCCCGAAGCGGGCCGAAACCGTTCCTCCATTCCCTTATTGAATATACCGGTTAAACGGTCCCGAAACAAGTGGGGATCGCAATCATTTCGTGCTCGTGCTCGTGCTCGTAATCGTATTCGTAATCGAACCGATCATCGACTCGCCAAATTACATCTTCGAGAACGACCCCTGCACCTCGACCGCGCTGCCGGCCAGGTGAATCGTGACCTTGGCCTTGTCCGTCTGCCCCGACCAGTCGCCGCCCTTGCGCTCGAACTTCAACCCCGCCACGCGTTTCTCGAGCGCCTGCGCAACGGCCCCGGCGAATTCTTCGGCGTCCTTCGGCGTGTCCCAGCGCGTCGCCCATTTGAGCCCATGGCCCGGACCTTCAACCGTCAGTAAAATCCTGTCGCCGTTCCATCCCGCCGCCGCGCGCCGCGCCAGCGGCTTGTCGATCGACGATTCCAGCAGCGTCCTGATGCCGAACTCGCCGAAGACGTTCTGGCTCGATGCCGTCGAGTCGGTGTCGAACGGCTCGATGCGCGCGGGCAGCTCGCGTGCGAGGTATTTCTCCGGGTGCATGATCTGCTCGGTCGTCTCGGGCGGGCTCTGGAAGACCTCGCCCCGCCATGCCGCGTCCATGCCGACGACCCACCCGCCCGACTTCGGGTGTTGCCGCGTGCGCCCCGCCAACGCCTGGAAGAAATTCATCCCCTCGAGGTACGGGAACAACACCGTCTGCTGGATCGCCGGCGGCGCCTTCTGGAATTTCGACTGGTCGATCATCAGCATGCCCGGAATCTCGCGGATCATGCTCCACGGCCGGCCGTAATGAAGCAGGTATTCGCTCATCAACAAGGTCGCGTCGCCCTCGGCCACGGCCAGCGCCGCCATCGCGCGGTCGTCGTTCTCGTTCTCCTCGATGCCCATCCCGCGCAGGTTGTAATCCTGGTCCTGCATGGCGTGCGTGATCTCGTGGGCCAGGATCATCTGCCCGAGCGACGTGTTGATCTCGAAGTTGCGGCTGACGTAAAGCTTCTTCGTGCCGGGATCGTAAATCCCCGCGGCCTGCTCACCCATCAGTTCCTTTAATTCCGTGGCCATGTCCATCCCGCGCGGCAGCGCGCCCATCAGCGCGTTGAACCACACGTAAAGGTCCAGCCGCTCGCCGGGATATTGCTGGCGGATCGAATCGTCGATGATCTTGTTGAGGATGGCGCGCGTCAGCTCCGCGTATTCGACCGGCGCGACGACCGCGAACGAGCGCAACGCCACGACCTGAAGCTGCGTTTCATACACGACGCGCTTGATCTGTTCCTGCGCCAGTTTCTTCTGCGACCGGTCGAGCTTCTGCCTGAGGATGCTGATTTCCTGGTCGCGAAGATCATCCGAAGCAAAAGATGAAACAGGAAAGATGAAAGATGAAAAAATCAACAAGGCGACGAAAAATCGACTAAAGCAAGGGCTCTTGGTCATTCTTTTCATCCTTCATCTTTCATCTTTCATATTTCATCTTTCATCATTCCAACGATCGCGTCCAGCACCTGCGCCGCCGGGATCAGCTCCTGGCAGTTGGGCGTCTTGTCGCAGCCGCGGCGGTAGCACGGCGCGCAGCCGATCGGCGTCGTGATCTTCACGCCCCGGCCATACATCTCGATTTCCTGCTGGCACGTGGGGCCGAAAATCGCGACGCTGCGCCGACCCGTCGCGAGCGCCAGGTGCATCGCCAGCGTGTCGCCGGACGCGACGACCGCGCAGCGCTCAATGAGCGCGGCGAACGTGCCGAGGCTGTAGTGCGAGCCCGGCAATAAAACCTTTGTCTTCGCGGCGGCTTTGATCCGGTTCATAAGGTCCGCCTCATCCGGCCCGCCCAGCAGCGCGACCGCCAACTCCGGCCGGCGCACGCCGATCTGGTCGATCACCTCGACCCAGCCGTCCTCGCGCCACGCCTTATGCGCGAACACGTGGCCGGCGCCGGGATTGATCCCGATCAGCTTGCGGCCGGGCTCGAGGCCGGCTTCGGCGAACAGGCCCAACGCGTTCGTCCGGTCGGCCTCGGTCGGGACAATTTGATAAGCCTGCCCGCGCCACGCCATCCCCAGCGCGTCGTAGATCAGCTCCGGGTAACTCTTCTTGTTGCCGAAAAATTTCTCGTCATTGTCGAGCCCGAGCCGGAAGTAGTAATGCGCCTCGTCGTTGAGCGGATACACCGTGCCGTAGCGCGACAGCCCGATGCCGAGCTTCTTCCCGGCCGTCACGCGCATCGCCACCGCGGCCGGCGCCGGCTCCTTGTCCAGGCTGATGATCGTCTCGAAGTTCTCCATTTCGAGGTGCGCCAGCGTCTCGGCGTTGAACTCGAGCACGCGATCGACCCCCGGCATGCGCTCGACCAGCGGCTTCGCGGCCTTGCTGGTCAGCCAGGTGATGTGCGGCGGGTCGGCCGTCTCGCGCAAACCCGGCAGCAGGCACGCCGTGCGGACCACGTCGCCGAGCGCGCCAAGCTTGATGATCAGCACGCGCCGGCCCATCGGATCGTAGCTGCTGCACCCCTCGCACAACCGCAACATCCGGCACGGCCGGTCGCCGCGATACAGCTTGCAATCGAGATGCAGAAATAAGGTTTGTGGCGACATCGGATCCATATACACTGACATAGATGGTGATCCATGAACAGAGCCAAGTAAAGACAAATCAGAGGGCTGAAATGCGGAGGAATTTGTCATGCGCGAGGACTTGAAATCCGGATCCAAAAGTCTGATTCATCAGGCTCGGAACATCTTTATCAGCGGCCTGGTCGCACTGCTGCCGGTCATCGTCACGATCTTCATCGTGTTCTGGCTGGCCGGCCGCGTCGATTCGTTGCTGAACCGCATCCTGCCCGAGCGCTACGAAATCCCCGGCGTGGGCCTCCTGATGGCGATCGTGCTGGTGTTCCTCGTCGGCCTGTGGACGAAGGTCTGGTTCGGCCGCAAGATGATTGTGCTGACCGAAAGCATTCTCGCGCGGATTCCGCTCGTGCGCGCCATTTACGGCTCGGCGCGCGACATCATGAACCTGTTCGCGAAGACCCAGGCCCATGACTTCAACCAGGTCGCCATGGTCGAGTTTCCCGGCATGGGTTTCAAGATGCTCGGTTTCGTCACGCGCACCGACCTGCACGACCTGCCGCCGGAGGTTGCCGAAGGCGACCGCGTCGCCGTCTATCTTCCGCTTGCCTACCAGATGGGCGGCCTCGTCGTGCTGGTCGAAAAGGCAAACCTCCGCCCGGTCGATATGTCGCTGCAAAGCGCGATCCGGTTCGTCGTCACCGCCGGCGTCTCGCGCGAGTCGCACATCGCCGGAGAAACAGCAAGGCCAGATGAAAGATGAATGATGAGAGATGAATGGGTCCATCAGTCCGCTTCGCCATGCCCTCAGGGTGCGGACCGGTATTCCAGGTATGGGCAGGCGAGATTCACCAAGTATTCCGGTGCATTTCGCGTATTGTTTTACCCGTCAATTCAATTTTGCGTTCTGGATTCTTCGGATCGTTTCGCGGACGGCCGCCTCTTCCTTCGTCGTGAGTTCCTCGCCGGCGAAACGGCACTTGAGGTAGATCTCCACGATCGGGCCGAGCTTGATGGCGCCGGCGGTTTCGGTTTCGACCTGGCGCGCGAATTCGGCGATCGTCTGGTCGGGGCGCCTGCGCCAGCCCCGGCTTTGCAGGACGGCCAACAGCGAATTCATGAACTCGACCGGCGATCGGTAAATGCGCGCGAGCTTGCGGCGCGTCCAGAAGCGTTGCGCAACCAGCACGCCGAGCGCGATCAGCGCCATCAAGATCATGACCGGCACGAGTAGCCACAGCGCCAGCTTCACCCAGTCCGAAACATGGCTGCCGCTGGTCTCGGGGATCGAGATGTGGCTGCTGAGCGTGTCCTTGATCGACCTCAACGCGCGCTCGACGGCGCGGCCGACGCGGCTGGAGGCCAGGTTGCGCATCAGCGTGAACTGCTCGGCCGTCGAGTAGTCCAGCACGTATTGCCGCCACAACTGGCGCATCACGCCGCTGAAGCGCGCCCAGATGCTGGCACGCTCGAGGAGCACCGATGAACGCCCGCGGTGGGTGGGGGGCGTCGGATCGACCGTGATCCAGCCGTAGTCGTTCAGCCACACCTCGGCCCACGCGTGCGCGTCGCTCTGGCGCACGATGAACGACTTGGAGATCGGGTCGAATTCACTGGTGTAAAACCCGAGCGCGACGCGCGCCGGAATGCGCTGCGCGCGCAGCAACAACACAAACGCCGAGGCGAAATACTCGCAGTGGCCGCGACGGGTTTGCGTGAGAAACCGCTCGAGCGGCCGGCGCGTGTCGCCCATGCCCGGCTGAAGCGTGTATTCGAAATTGTCGCGCATCCAATTCAGCAGCAGCAGAATCTTGTCGGCGTCAGTCGAGGCCGTCATGTGTTCATGGGAAAGCGCGAACACCACGTCCGTGATGGGATCGGACGGCAGTTGCGTGTTGATGCGGATCTCGGCGTCGCTCAACCGCGGCGAATCGCGCCGGTCGAAGCGGTGAACAAGGGCCTTGTATTCGTTGGGGGTGAGCCACTTGTTCTCGCTCTGGGGCGCCTTCAAGCCGCGCCGCGACGCCGCCTCCAGGATCTGCGACGCGTCCGGCTGCACCTGCGAGACCGCCCGGTATTTGACCTCGACGCGGCGCCGGCGCGCGAAATCCGGATAGCGGCCCAGCTTGAGCCCCCACGTCAGGTAATTCATCTGGACCGAATAACCGTGCGGCAGATCGTAGAACTGCACCGGCATCGGCACGGCGAACAGACGCTCCACCTGGCCGATATCCTGATGAATTTCCTGGGCCAGCAGGACGCCCGACGGCTCGGCGAAGTTGACTTCCTCCCACCTGTCGGAGACCCATTCGTTGCCGAGTTGGGCGGCCTGGCTCCAGCGCTCGCCGTCGAATTGGTTCAGCACCATGCCGCGCACCCACAGCGCGGTCGGCAGCGGCAGGCTCGTCCCCTCGGGGATCCATTTGAGGCGGATGTCGAGGACGCGGCGCTCGTCGAGATTGATGTTGTTCAGGTTCTTGAGGGTCAGCTCGTCGTCGTAACCCGAGACGGCCTCGGCCGACTCGCGCACGGGCGGCGTGAACGACGCCTGCCCGAAGCGGGACTCGAGCGAGTAATGCGGCATCACAAGGAAGATGAAGTAGCCGAGCAGGAGCATGAAGAAACCGTAGGCGACCGCGTCCCAGACGAGCCGCAGGCCGACGCCGCGCGGCGCCGGCGCTCCCGGTTTGGCGGGGGCAACGCTCGAGCGCTCGGACTCGCGCGCGATCGTCATGAAGCACAGGTCCAACGTCGCCAACATCAGGAACAGCGTGACGAAACCCAGGTAGCTGGCCGAATGCGTGATGATCGTGCAGGCCAGGAGCATGAAGAACGCCATGATCAGGGCCTGCATGTGATCGCCGGGATCGCGCAGCGTGTTGCACTTGTACAGGCCCAGGAACATCAGCAGGTACAGGAGGCTCTCGAACCGGCCGAGCAGGACGATGATCGTGATCACCGTGAGCGGAACCCACGTCAGCGGGTAAGCCATCCACGACCGCCACCACCGCGGCGAGCCGCTCGACAGGATGCCGAACAGCCAGCTTGCAACGAACAGGCCAATGGCGACGGGGTGAATCTCGCCGGTCGTTGCGAGGGCGAAAAACCCGACGAAAACGAGGGCAAACGTGGTCAGGCGCCATGCCGTGGCGAATCCGGCCGACTCGCCCGGCTTGACCGCAGCCCTGCTCTTTTTTCGCCGGAACATCATGACTCTAAAATCGCGGAAAAGGGGTTGGTTTGCAAGCGATAGGTCCACGCCCCAACACCTGATGGGAAGAATGGGAGAAAGGGGAAGAATGGGAGAAAAGATCGATTACGATTACGAGCACGAGCACAAACCGATAACCTTGGCCAAGCACTCTAATACGGGTTGATGCCGTAGTTGGCCTGGTGGACGGCGATGGGGTCGATCGCGGGGGCGATTTCCTTGACGCGTTTGGCGCGGACCATGAAGCGGCGCGGGGCGTGCTTGACGTCGTGGCCGATCTCGAAGCCGGCGCTGCGCAGCATGGCAAGCATGCACTTGCGCGTCGGGACCCACCAGTTGCTCGGGTCGTTGTTGAGCTCGGTGCCGGGGAGGAACTTGAGCGACATCGACCAGCCGGGGCGGATCTCGGTCTCGAACAGGAGCGTGCCGCGGCAGAGCTGGTTGAGGCAGTGCAGGCCGAGGAGCGGGTATTGCAGGTGATAGAACACGCCCATGGCAAGGACGATGTCGAACGGCTCGCCGGGCTTGAATTCGTAGATCGTGGACTGCTTGTATTCGACGGGAAGGTTCCAGAGCTTGCTCAGGAACTCGACGTTGCGGAAGCCGGGGCTGAAGACGTCGATGGCGGTGACCTTCGCGCCGCGGCGCGCCATTTCGAAGGCGAAGATGCCGTCGGCGCAGCCCATGTCGAGCGCGTGCAGGCCGTCCATGCGCTCGGGCAGGCCCATCATGCCGAACACCCAGTTGGGGTCGGGCTTGTAGTGGCCGCTCGTCCAGAGGCCGGGCGCGATCTCGAACGTGTGAAACCAGTGGCGTCTTTTGACCTCGGCTTCGAGGGCGGCGCGGTCCATGTTTACAGTAGTCACGTCAGTCATATTTCACCAAATTCGGATTCGGAAATGTCGCGATAGTCGCTTACCACGCGCAGGATTGTCAGTGTATTTCCGGACACGCGATAAAATATGAGATAGGAACCAAATGGCCAGCAACGTAATGTGGGATGAGATTCCCACCTGACACGGCCGATATGCGGATATTTCCGCAATTTATCGTATTCTTTTCCGAGCCTGTTGACCCAGCCGTCTGCCGCATCGACATTATCGCGGGCGATAAAGTGCCAGGCTTCGACAACTTCCTCGCGTGCAGTCGGTGCGACGACCAATCTCATTATTTTCTTCCCTTTTTCGCAGCACGTTTGGCGGCGTTCATTTTGGCCAAACGCTCCCGGCCTCGTTTTTTGACATCCTCCGCGAACTCTTCGATCGAATTGTAGACAATGCCTTCGCCGCGTTCAATCTCGTCGATGCCGATCTGGACTTCGCGGCGGAGTTCCTCGAGACGCATCTTGCGGATGACGTCCTGTTCCTGAAGCAGACGCAGGCCATCGCGCACGACCTCGCTGGCCGTGCTGAATTGGCCGGAACTAACCTTGTCCTGGACGAATTTTTCGAGGGCGGGCGGAAGGGAAATGTTCATGGATGCACTCTCCGAAACAGGTTATGCTAATTTTTAGCATAAAATAGCAAATAATGTAAAGGCCTCAGAACGGGGCGTCGTCGTCGTCTTCGTCATCGTCCTCACCGATGTCGCCGAAGTCGATCCCGGAGTCGTCGTCGATGATGGGGGCGCTGCGCGCGCCGGAGGGGATGATGCCGTTGCTGAAGTCGATGCCGTCGCGGCCGAGGACGGCCGCGATGCCGTCGTCGAAGAACCGTTGGGGCTCCATGCCGCGGACGGCGCCCATCTTCATGCAGTAGCGCAGCAGGTTGATGCCGTCGCGCGGGGTGAACGAGAGGTCGAGCTGGTGCGCCTTCTGCAGGAAGGCGACCGTGAGCTCGATCAGTTCCTCGCCGGCGAACGGGACGTTGAACTTGAGGATCTTGTGCTCTTCGTCGCGTGTCGGGAACGTGACTTCGATCTGCGGCTGGAGTCGCGACTGGATGTATTCGGGGACCTCGTAGGTCGAGGCGTCGTCGTTCATCGTGCAGCAGATGCGGAAGTCGGGATGGGCGTGCAGCTTGAGGCCGGCGACGATGGACTCGACGTAGCGGCGGCGGTCGAGGAGCGGCGCGAGCGAGGCCCAGCTCTTTTCGCTCATGCGGTTGGCTTCGTCGAGGATGCAGACGGCGCCGCGCAGCATGGCCGTGACGAGGGGGCTCGCGTGGTAGGCGATGCGGCCCTCGCCGGCGATGACGGGGCTGATGAGCAGGTCCTCGGGGCGCGTGTCCATCGTGCACTGGAAGATATAGACGGGCTGGTTCATCGAGGCGGCGACGGAGTAGGCCAGGGTGGTCTTGCCGCTGCCGGGGCGGCCGATGAGGCGCGGGTTGAGCGGGAGGTCGTCGGGGCCGAGGACGGTCCACGCGGCGACGAGCTGATCGCGCAGCGGCTGGCCGCCGATCCAGCGCATGTCGATGCGGTCCTCATGGGCCAGGAGGAGTTCGACCCCATCGATCGCGACCTTGCGCGCGTCGGCCGGAATGGCGGCGATCTTCATCGGACGGTCCTGTCGGCGGGCTTGGAGGCCGGGGCGGCCTCGGCGGGGGTCGTCGGCGAGGTCGGCACGGTTCCGTGGCGCTGGCGGATCTCGCCGGCGAGCAGGTCGGCCTTGGCCGTGTCGCCGAGGTTTTGCGCGGCGACGTAAGCCATGGTGTAGAACTGCAGGCCCTCGCCGCCGGCGCGGCGATACATGTCGATCAGGCGCAGCTCTTCCTTGGGGTTCTTGACGCGGTTGGCGAGCTGCATCCTGTATTCGAAAATCCGCGGGTCGGCGGGATTCATTTTTTCCATCTGGTCGAGGGTGCGCGTCAGCACGTCGTCGATCTTGTTCATGAACGCGTATTGCAGGAGCGTGTTGAGGACGCCGTCGTCGTTGCGGTTCTGCTTCCAGATGAGTTCCCAGGCCAGGGCGACGCCGCGGCGATCCTTGCTGGCGTCGGCGGCCTGCAGGTAGCCCTGCGCGGCCTGCTCGTTGGCGGGGTATTTCGCGGCCGCGGCGGCGAAAACCTCGGTGGCTTCCTTGGGCTGGTTGAGCGTCATATACTGGTTGCCGAGGCCGAGGAACGCCTCGACGGTATCGGACTGCCTGGCGTTTTTCTTCATCTCGTCGAGGCCCTTCTTGACCAGGTCCTCGGCCTGGGCGACGAGGCTCTGCTGAACGTCCTTGGACGGTTCTTTCCCGGCTTTTTCGAGCAGGTACTGGGCGTAGAAGTTGAAGACAATGCCGAGATTGTAGTGGATCTGGGCGTAATCGGGGCAAATCGCCTGCAACTGGTCGTAGCGTTCCTTCGCCAGCTGGATGAAATGGTAGGAGCTTTCGATATACTGGGAAGCGCCGCGCGGGTCCTTCGGGCCGATCTCATCGGCGGTCTGGCGGTAGATGTTGAACAGCGTCGTATAAACCGAGCCGAGCTTGTAATACGACGAGATCATGTATTTTTCCTGCTTGATCGATTTTTCGAGCGGCTCGATGCTCTCCTCGAGCAGGCGGCGCACGGTTTCGCGGTTGATGCTGCCGCGGTCGATCGCATCCATGGCGGGCTCCATCGACTGCAGGCCATCGGCATAGCTGACCGACGCGACCCAATAGCGGGAGCCGGTTCCGGCGGCGAAATAATACATGATTGCGCCGATGCCGAGCAGGCAGTAAGTGACCCACTTGAGCTGGTCGGCGTTGAACGGTTCCCAGGGCTTGCCTTCCATCGCGGAGACCGGCTGCTCGACATCGCGCACGCGCGCCAGCAAAATGATGCCGGTCATGAAACCGAGGACGGTCCAGAGGTTCACGGTTCCGATCACCCACCGCGCGTTGGGGCTGCTCATATTGCTGCCCATGAAGCTCATGACGCCGGTGAGGCACGCGATGAGGATGTTGCGCAATCGCGGGTCGGGATGCCTGACCGCCCAGTAGAGGCCGCCGAACCAGACGGCACACAGGATCAGCATCAACATGGCGAAGCCGGCGATGCCGGTTTCGGCCAGGGTGTCCATGATCAGGTTGTGCGAATAGGTCGTCACGTGGGAGATTTCATGGCTGAAGTAATCCGGGCGGCGGAATTCGGGGAAATAGACGCGGAAAGCGCCGGGGCCGACGCCGAGGACAGGATCCTCCTTGAACATCTGCCAGGCGGCGGACCACATGATCTCACGCGACTCCCACGAGGTCTTGACGCCCTTGAGCTGGCCGAGGATCGTCGGGGAACGGAACCAGATCTGCGAGGCGATGAGGATCGCCATGCCGACGATGAGCGCGACCATGTGGCGGCGCTCGATATCCCGCACCTTGCCGAAGAAGAAGAACATGACGACGAAGAACGCGAGGCCGATGATGGCGAAGATGTATTCGCCCTTGCTCATGCAGTAGAAAATCGAGAGCAGGTTGAGCATCGTGCCGACGATGCCGATGCCGCGCCACAGGTTGGGGCGGCGGCTCGGGCCCGGGTCAAGCGTCAGCAGCAGGGGGAACGGCACGTAAAGCAGGCAGATGCCGGCGTAGAAGTCGCGGCTCAGGATGGTCGATTGCATGTCGCTCTGGGCGTGGCTGAGGGTCATCAGAAGCCGGTACAGGTTCGTCGGCTCGCCGTAGAGTCCGTTGGGGTAGATGAAATCGCACAGCCACTTGACGCCGGACCCGCCGCCGGTGACGTTGTACATGAACATGCCGACGACATTCACCGTGAGCCAAAGAACGACCATGAAGCGCAGGAAATATTCGGCCGTGCGGCGATAACACGCGATGGCCATCGCCGAGAGGAAGAACCCGATCATGATCCAGTTGAACTGGATGTAATAGTTGCCGATCCAGTGGTATTTCGAGAGCAGGGCCGAAATGACCGTGACGGCAAAGTAGCCGACGAGGCCGATGGCGACCGGTTTGGGTGGCAGCGGCACGACGCGGGTCCCGATGAGCACCAGCGCCATGATGGCCAGGGCCGGCCCGAAGATGAAGTATTGGGAGACCTTGATGTCGTCGAGGTTGTGCGTCATCGCGGTCATGGAGAGAACGATGAAGAACAGCACGACGGCGTGCAGCGCAAAGCCGCCCCAAATGAGGAATTCCCAGGGGCGTTCGACCTGGGCCGGGGCGGCGCTCCTGCCCGAGCGCGAGGCATTGACGGCCGGTGATGCGGGCCTCGGACGACGCTTGTCAATCATGTCTTTATTCAAACTCCCGGCCCAGCTTCTGGATCGGCCATTGCGCGCCGGCCCATGTCAGCAGGGCATCGAATTCTTGCTGAAAGTCGGGCATGACCCAACATTCAATGATCCCGCGGCCTTCATCAAGGGTGCGCACGACGCCGATGCCGTCGCTCGCCTCCACGTGGGCGGTCAGGTACTGAATCGCCGGCGGAGGCAGTTGAAGGACCATGATCCGTGGCGGCCTGCCGTCGTGGGCAGGCAGGTTTTCGAAGCGCCTTGGCATAACAGTCGCGCCGCTCCTTCCCATACCCGGTAAGTATTATCCAGACCCGCCGCCACAGGCGCAAGGGTGAAGGTTGAACGGGACGGGGGGATGAGGGGCTTGGGGGAATTATGCGAATTATGGGAGGAATGGGTTATTCGGGGTTTTGGATGTCGGGCTTGGGGACGTTGAAACGCTGGCGCAAGTACTTCTCGGTCGTGGGCGGGACGAACTGGCGGACCTCGCCGCCGAGGACGAGGACTTCCTTGATCAGCGAACTGCTCACGTAAAGGTGCTCGGCGGCGGGGACCATGAACAGGGTCTCGACGCGCGGGTTGAGGGCGCGGTTCATCATCGCCATCTGAAGCTCGTATTCGAAGTCGGAGACGACGCGGATGCCGCGGATGACGTAGTTGGCGCCCATGCGCTCGGCGTAGTCCATCGTCAGGCCGAAGAAGGAGTGGATTTCAACATTGGCGAGGTGCGCGGTGGCGTCGCGGAGCATGTCGAGGCGCTCGGCAACGGTGAACATCGGCGATTTGCCCTGGTTCTGGGCGACCGCGACGAGGAGGCGATCGAACAGGTAGGCACCGCGCTCGATGATGTCAAGATGGCCGTAGGTGAGGCCGTCGAAGGTGCCGGGATAAAGCGCGATGTTGGGCTTGGTTTTGGGGGTCAGCGGGGTCATGGGCGTGGCCTTTGGGCGAATGGAGATTCGATTACGATTACGAGCACGAACGGGTCACAGCATCACGGCAACGAGAGCGCCTTCTCGGAGGCATCTCTCAGTTTCTTGATATTCTCGGCGATCTGGCCGCCGCTGAAGACGGCGTTGCCGGCGACGAGGACGTCGGCGCCGGCGGCGACCGCCAGCGGCGCGGTTTGCGCGTTGATGCCGCCATCGACTTCGAGACGGAACGGCAGGCCGCGACGGCGGCGCGCGAGGTCCAGCTCGCGGACCTTGTTCAGCATGCCCGGGATGAGCTCCTGGCCGCCGAAGCCCGGTTCGACGGTCATCACAAGGACCATGTCGATTTCGTCGAGCAGCGGCAGGATGTCGCTGACGGGGGTCCGGGGCTTGATCGTCACGCCGACCTTGACGCCGAGTTTCTTGATGGCGCGCAGGTCGCGGCGCGGGCGGGAGAGCGTCTCGATGTGCAGCGTCAGCAGGCTCGAGCCGGCCTTGACGAAGGCCTCGGCCAGCTCCATCGGGTTCTCGATCATCAGGTGCGTGTCATAAAACAGGTCGGGCTCGGCGGCGGTCCACTTGGCGAGGATCGGCGGGCCGAGGGTGAGGTTCGGGACGAAGTGGCCGTCCATCACATCGACGTGGATCCACTTGGCCCTGGCGCGGCGGCAGCGGGCCAATTCGGCGGTGATGTGGGCGAAATCGCTGCTGAGAAGCGAGGGGGCAATAACGAGAGGAGCGCGCTTTCCGGCCTCCGCCGAAAACGGCTCAAAGATCGATCCGCCCGACACACGATTCACTTTGGTGGTTCGCGCCAAGTTAGCACCTCGAATGCGTGATTGAAATCCGCCGATGCGCAACCCGCGCACCCACTCACCCCGGCGAAAGAATCCATTTAGCCATATGGGGCGCAAATTGCAAGGAATCACTGGGGAATGGGATCGATGCGTTCGATTACGATTACGAGCACGAACACGAATGAACGAGCACTAACGCCTGAAGAACAGGTTCAGGATGATCGTCAGCAGGATGCTCAGGATGATGCAGGTCATGAGCGGGATGCTCACGGACCAGCCTTTGCCGTGCAGGTTGATGTCGCCGGGGAGGCGGCCGAGGGGCAGGTTGAATTTCGCGGCGAGATAAAGCAGCGCGCCGGCGACCAGCAGGATCGCGCCAAAACTCATCAGGGCCATGGCAAGCGGTTTCATGCCGGCACCAGAATCCCCTGCTCGATTCGATCGGCGACGAAATCGATGACGCCGGCGGCGGTTCCCGCGGTGTCCTTCACGTCGGTGAACTTCAGCTTCACCTTGCGCCCTGAGGCGCGGCCGACCGCCGCGGCGATGATCTCGGAGAGCGAGTCGAGGTGGTAGCCGCCCTCGAGGAAATAGGCCACGCGACCGTCGCACAGTTCGGCGGCGAGCGACTCGATGCGCGCCGCCAGCTCAACGCAGCCCTGGGACGAGAGCGTCAGGCCGGCAAGCGGATCGAGGTAATGAATATCGGTCCCGAAGGAAACAAGGACGATCGACGGCCGCCAGCGCCGGAGCGCCGGCTCGACGATCATGCCCATGAAGTTGCGGTAGGTGGCGTCGCCGCTGCCGTATGGAAGCGGAACGTTGATGTTCAGGCCGGCGCCGGTGCCCATGCCGGTTTCGTCGGTCGTTCCGGTGCCGGGGAAAAGGGGCGACTCGTGCGCGGAGATCACCAGCACGTCGGGGTTGTCGTAAAAAGCCTCCTGCGTACCGTTGCCGTGGTGGACATCGACATCGACGATCGCCACGCGGCCGCGCCCGAGCGCCACGTGACGCGCGGCGGCAATGGCGAGGCTGTTTAAATAGCAAAAACCCATCGCGGAAGCGGCGGTGGCGTGGTGGCCGGGCGGGCGCACGAGGGCCCATGCCGTCTCACGGCCGGTCCATGCGGTTTCGGCGGCGAGGACGCCCGCGCCGGCCGCGAGGGTCGCGATCTCGAGCGTCTCGGGGCGGACATAGGTGTCGCGGTCCCAGACGCCCTCACCCATGCGGCCGAGCGTCTTGATGTAGTTGGCGTGGTGAATGCGCAGAATGTCTTCGGCTGCGGCCGGTTGCGGCTCGAGGACGTCGGTCCAGAGCTTTTCGGCCTGGAGGCGGTCACGGATCGCAATCAGGCGCTCGGGGCGCTCGGGATGGTCCTCGTCGCGCTGACGATGGCCGAGAAAACGGTCGTGATAGACCAGCTTCAAATTTTAGTCCTTGGTGCTTAGCGCTTAGTCCTTAGCCCGGACGGAATGGACATCATTATAAAACCAAATCCGCACGACCCTCAAAGGATCAATGCGGATGATCGAACCGGTAAACCGGTTCCAATATGAACGCGATCCCAGTCCGCATGATGCATGATGGTTGACTTAAGATCAGCCGGCTTTCTTCCGGGTCGTCCGCGCCGGTTTTTTCGACGTGGATTTGGTTGATTTCGCGGAAGACGTCTTGGCCGACGAGTCGCTGTTTTTTTTCGCAGCCGAGGTCTTTGCCGGCTTGGCGGGCTTCTTCGCGGCCTCGGTCTTGGGCTTGGCCCTTTCCTCGTCGTTCCAGCCGAAGACGATCTTGGTGGAGATCCAGCCCTCCTGGCCGCCTTCGTGTTTCACGTGCAGCCAGCCGTCCTTTTCCTCGAGGACCTGAAGATAGACACCGCGTTCGGCGACGAAGGCGACGGGGAACTTCTCGTAATCCTTGCCGCCGCCGGTGCGCAGGTTGCTTTGGGGCGATTTGGTGATGACGTAGCGGGGCTTGAACGCAAGGCCCGAGGGGGCGACCCAGCCGCCGTCGCCATCGACGTCGAGGACCAGGACCCAGCCGTTGGGCGCCACGTCGCGCACGAAGACGGGATACGTTTTGTTGTAGGTCACGACGGCCGTTTCGCGGGGGCCGGGCTTGACGCGCGCGCTGAGGACGTCGCTATCGACGGTGACGAAGGCGGTGTCGCTGATGAGGCTGGCGACGACCCAGCCTTCCTTGCTTTGGGACGGGTCGATCTTGACGGTCTTGACCTTGGCCCAGTTGTCCCGCCGCTCGAGGATCTTGACGGGCTGAAAGCGAAGGAGCTGCTCGACGGCCTTGGCCTTGGGCTTGGGCTCGGCGCGAAGGGTCAGGTTTTTTTCGGCCTTGACGAGGCCGGTCTGGGCGCCCGCCAAGGCGGGGACCACCAAAAAAATAAGGGCAACGATCCAGCGTGGCATAACATTCCTGCCTGACGCAAAGTTGCCCATTATTTATCGGATATGCACGGAACCGTCAAGGCTCAATCGGCAGAACCTGGATGATTCGGCGATCGTGGCTCTCGACGTATTCGACTTTGCCCGGAATCTTGGCGAACAGCGTGAAGTCGCGACCCTGGCCGACGTTGCGGCCGGGCCAGAACTTGTTGCCGCATTGGCGGACGATGATCGAGCCGCCCGTGACGACCTGGCCGGCGAAGACTTTGCAGCCGCGGTATTGCGGGTTGCTGTCGCGCCCGTTCTTGCTGGAACCGCCACCTTTTTTATGTGCCATTGCTACTCAACTCCCAAAAAATTGACCAAAAGGACCTAAGGGACCTAAGTTAAATCGAAACTACAAGAATCTCGGTGAAGTCCTGGCGGTGGCCCTGACGCTTCTGGTAGCCCTTGCGCTTCTTGGACTTCCAGATCTGGACCTTGGGGCCGCGTCCGTGACGCACCACCTTGACCTTGACGGGGCCGGCGGCGTCGTTGCCGAACTTCAGTTCGCTCCCCTCGCCGCGGGCGAGCACGTCGCCCAACTCAACTTCCTGGCCGACCTCGGCCACGAGTTTTTCAACCCGAAGGCGATCGCCCTGCTTGACCCGATACTGCTTGCCGCCGGTGCGGATGATGGCGTAGGACATGTTTGCTGGCTCCTGAGCACAAGACAAAAGTCGCCCCTTCAGGGCACAAAACTATTCTTATAAAGTCTTGGCGCGGAACGCGCAAGCGAAAAATCGCGCTTTAAATTTCGCAGGGGGAAATGGGGGAGATGGGACTTATGGGTCCTGTGGGTCCTATGGGTCTTATGGGTCCTATGGGTCCTATGGGATCGATTACGATTACGAGCACGAGCACAAAGACGAAGACTAGCACTGGCCTTCGCCATGGCCTCGGCCGGCAAGCCGAGCACGAATAAGGGGATTGGAGAGTTTTCTGTTGTGGCGGAGAATGCGTTGGGTCACACTTGCGGAGGGCCCATGCGAGGGGCCGGGAATTCTTCAGGCGGAAAGACCGAGGCTATGCTGGATATCAAAAAACTTCAGAAAATGAGCAAGGATCTCCAGTCGGGGATGGAGTCGATGAAGCAGGAACTGGCCGGCAAGACGGTCGAGGGACAGTCGGGCGGCGGCGTGGTCAAGGCCGTCGTCAACGGCAACCAGGAACTGGTTTCGATCACGATCTCGAAGGACGCAGTCGATCCGGACGACATCGAAATGCTTCAGGACTTGGTATTGGCGGCCGTCAACCAGGGCATCGAGAAATCCAAGGCACTTCAGCAGGAAGGGATTAATCAACTGACGGGCGGCGTGAAGCTGCCGAACCTGCCGTTCCTGTAGGCCGTGAATCGTGGATCGCGAAAAAAAATTCGCCGCTCGGGAGAGTGGCGTTGCCAGGATGTAATCCGTCGGATCGGTCCGGCGGATTTTATTTTGGCACACGCAGCCTGCGCTGGTTGCGCTTAGCGCTCGCGGAAGGCGCCGAAGAAGCGCCCTGCGATCGCCAAGTTGCCGAGCAGCACGCCCACACTGAGCGTCAGCATCGACACGAAGATCATCGTGAACGACGCGTATCCGGTCAGGGCCATGACGCCCAGGACCATCGCGGCCAGGCCGATCACCAGATCGATCCCGGCCGAAGCCCTCACGGCCTGATGGGTGTAGCGTTCGACAGGCTCGCGGGTGCGGTACGAGGCCAGGCGAAGCCTCCCCAGCAACGATTCGGAACTGCTTTCAATCAACACGCCACTACCCATGATCACCGAGGCCACGGCCAACAAGGTCACCTGATCGAAGCGGGACCAGGCCATGATGCCCAGGACGATCCCGATGATTCCGACCAGGGACAGGACGGCGTTCTCGCTGCTGATCGCCCAACCGATATCCTCGGAACCGCTGACCAGCTTCCTGGAGCGGGCAACGACCGAGCCGCCCTCGATCAGCAAAGCCAGCCCGACCAGGATCGTCGCGAGGGATGCATACGCCACCGAGTAGAAACTCATGAGCGACGAAATGCAGATCGCCGCGCTGCAGATTCCCAGAAGGACCGCAATCGCCGAGCCGGCGCCGATGAAGTCCCGCGTCATCCTCTCGTCGTGATGAGTCGCGTTGAATTGTTCACCTGTTGCGGACATATTGATCCTCCTTTTAAGACGTCGCGTTCGCAAACAATATATTTTAACATTTCACCTTGATTTTATGGACGGATTTTCATGTTTTGGCGTTTTCGCATCAACGGATGCCGGGGTTTGAAAATACGGAATCAAATCGGAATGAACCGATGCTCGGTCAGGATGCAGCGTTTGGCGAACGTGCATGTGTTGTGCGCCTTCTGTGAAACATGGCGCACGCGGCAGGAAACCGTTTTAACGGTTTTATCGAAGGCGCCAAACACATGCGCAAAGGCGGCCTACATGTCCATAAAGTTCATCTTGGCGCGCAGGAAATAGATGAACACGAATTGCGCGGCGAGGATGAGCGCGAGGTTGATGTAAAAGCGGCGGCGCGAGTGGAGGGCGAGCCATGCCGCGCCGGCCCACGCGATCGCGGGGGCGAACATCAGGTAGAGGCGCGCGTTCTCGCCGGGCATCAGGCCGGTGAGCGTCATGAACGCCACGCCGAACGGGGCGATGAACCACGCGCTCATGAGGCGATTCGGGCTGCGGCGGCCGCGCGGGAGCGAACGGAACGTGAACACCAACGCCAGGATGGCAAGGGCGGGACCGGCGACCAGCAGCATGTCCCACGGGCTGAACAGAAGCCAGGCGAAATAGCTGCGCCCGGCCCGGATGCGGAACTGGCGGTTCATCTCGAACGCCTCGCGATAGATGGGGACCAGGTCGAGGCCAAGGATGAATCTCAATGCCAGCAGGATGAGGCCGCCGGCAATGACCGCGCCGGCGACAAGTCGGAACGCGCGCGCGATTTGATGGCGATACGCGGCCGGGTCCCACGAGTTCGCGCGCCGGACACATTCGAGGAAAATCATGAGCATGAAGAGCGGCGCCCAGACGAGGATCGTGAAGCTCAGCAGCACGCCGGCGACAAAGATGGCGCCCGCGGCCGCGCCCCACAGCGCGATGCGGTTGCCCGAACTGTTCATGCCGCGCCACAGGCACCACGCGGCGGCGAACGCCATGAACGGATAGACCTCGTCGAACTCGGGGGTGAAGACGATCAGTGCCGGGTAGTGAACCCAAATCAGCGCGGCGGCCCATGCCGCGCGCCGGCCGACAAGCCCGCCGCCCATGCCGTCACGAACCAGCATAAAAAGCGGAACGGCGGTAAGCATGCCGAAAAGGAGCATCAGGTTGCCGATCGCGATGAGTGAGGCGGCGCGCGAGGAACTCACGGGAGTCACCAGCTCGGCGGGATTGTAGCCGAACAGGCTCGCCGCGGCGTTGATCGCCTTCGCCAGAGCCGGGGAGGCAACGCAAATGTCGAGAACGGCCTTGCAAACGGCGACGCCGCCGGGTGGGTGCGTGGAAGGATGCAGCGGCATATATTTCATCCGGGCGGGATAAAATTCAAGAAGGGAGTGCGGGGTGCGGTCGCTGAGTTCCGCCGCGATGTTGAAATAGCCGGTCGCGACGGGCGACTGCACGGCGCGGGCAATGTGCGTAATGCCGCTCGGGCTGATCGCAAACAGGCTGGTCCAGCAGACAAGCATGCCCCAGGCGACGAGGGCCGCAAGCCCCAGGGCGGTGCGCAGGCGGCCTTTCAGGCGGCTGATTCCGAAACCGATGACGGCCATCGCGGCGGCCCAGGGGGCCAGATGGGCGGCGCCGATCAGCAAGCCGGCCCAGAACAGACGCATTGCGTAGGGCCAATGCCACTCGCGAATGCCGTTGATATATGGGGCTTGCTGGTCGATCAGGATACCAAGCACGACGGTCGAGAGCAGGCCCGTGGCGAGCAACGGTTCGCGCTGGAAATACTTTTTGACGCAGTTTTTGACGATTAGACCGATATCGGCGTGGAGAATGGACTTGAGCATGGATCCACCGGAATTGACACGGATCAATCAATATTGCGGCCCCCGGTCAGGCGGGTTAAACTCATCTTAGGCATGCCGGTGTTCGATGTCACCCAAATCCCGTGAATAAATCCAAAGGGGCAATCAAACGCCGTGAAGGAAATTCGTCCATCCAATCCGCAGTCCGCCACGCCCGCCGAGGCGGCCGGTGACGTTTCGGCGCGCCCCGAGCCGGCCGCGCCCAAGTATCTCAACCGCGAGATTTCGTGGCTGAACTTCAACCAGCGCGTGCTGGAAGAGGCGCTCGGCGAGCACAACCCGCTGATGGAGCGGCTCAACTTCCTGGCGATCACGGGGAACAATCTGGATGAATTCTTCATGAAGCGCGTCGGGGGCCTGCAGCGTCAGCTCGCGGCGGGCGTCACGAAGAAATCCATGGACGGCATGACGCCGGCCAACCAGCTGACGATGATCCGCGAACGGGTGTTGGAAGTCTATCGCGTCCAGGCGCACCTGCTGCTGGAGGATCTTTTCCCGGCGATGACGAAGGCGGGGTTGAAGGTGCTGGCGTGGGACGACCTGAATCCCGCGCAGCGCGACTGGCTGAAGACGCACTTCGAGCAGAGCATCCTGCCGATCCTGACGCCGCTGGGGGTGGGGCGCGGCCAGCCGTTCCCGTTCATATCGAACTTGAGCCTGTCGCTGGCGGTGCTGGTGCGCGCGCCGGGCGAACACCACGAGCGGTTCGCGCGGGTGAAAATCCCGTCGAACCGGCCGCGCTGGATCCGGCTGCCGGGGAGCGAACCGACGTTCATCGCGCAGGAGGAAATCATCGCGCAGTTCATCGGGCGGCTGTTCGTCGGGATGGAGATCATCGAGACGCAGCCGTTCCGCGTGACGAGGAACGCGGACCTTGAAAGGAATGAGGAAGAAGCCGACGACCTGCTGGACGTGATCGAGGAGGAGCTGCGCAACCGGCGGTTCGCGCCGATCGTGCGGCTCGAGACGACGAACACGATCAGCGACGAGTTGCTCGGGTGGCTCGTGCGCGAACTGGAGATCGATCCCGAGCGCGACGTGTATCGCACGCCGGCGCCGCTGGGATTGTCGGCGCTGCACGCGCTGGCGCAGGAGCCGCTGCACGACGGGTTCTTCCCGCCGCACGCGCCGGTGACGCACCCGCGGCTGCGGCAACTGGAACTGAACCCGCAGGAAAAAAATATTTTCGACATCATCCGCCAGGGCGACATCCTGCTGCACCACCCGTATGACGCGTTCTCGACGAGCGTGCTGGCGCTGATCCAGGCCGCGGCCAATGACCCGCAGGTGCTCGCCATCAAGCAGACGCTGTATCGGACGGCGCAGAACAGCCCGATCGTGATGGCGCTGTTGCAGGCCTGCGAAAACGGCAAGGAAGTCAACGTCCAGGTCGAGATCAAGGCGCGGTTCGACGAGGCGAACAACATTGAGTGGGTGCGGACGCTCGAGCGCGCCGGCGCGCACGTGACCTACGGATTCATCGGGCTCAAGACGCACTCGAAGACGATCCTGATCGTGCGCGACGAACCGGACGGGATCCGCAGATACGCGCATATCGGGACGGGCAATTACCACACCGGCACGGCGCGGTTATACACGGACCTGGGCCTGCTGACGTGCCAGCCCGACCTGTGCCAGGACGTGGCCGACCTGTTCAATTACCTGACCGGGCACTCGTCGTTCAAGAACTACAAGAAGCTGCTCGTGGCGCCGGTCAACATGCGCGAGCGGTTCTTGGGGATGATCCGGCGCGAAATCGCGATGCACTCGGCGGAGCATCCGGGCCACATCCAGGCCAAGATGAACCAGCTCGAGGACCCGCAGATCATCGAGGCGCTTTACGAGGCGTCGAAGGCCGGCGTCAAGATTGACCTGATCGTGCGCGGGTTCTGTTGCCTGAAGCCGGGGGCGCCGGGGCTGTCGGAAAACATCCGCATCATGAGCGTCATCGGCAGGTTCCTCGAGCACTCGCGCATTTACATCTTCCACAACGGCGGCAATCCCGAATATTATATCGGGTCGGCGGACTGGATGAGCCGCAACCTCGACTGGCGGGTCGAGGCGATCGCGCCGATCGAGAACCCGGCGTTGCGCAAATACATGCAGATGATCTACGACACGACATGGAACGACCAGGCGCAGGCGTGGGACCTTCTGCCCGACGGCAGATACGTGAGGCGGCGGCCGAGACGGGGCAAGGGCTCGCAGCACACGTTCATCGAGCGAACGCAGCGCGGGGCGAAGACGGGGAAGTGAGAAAGTCCTAAGTCCTTGGTCCTTAGTGCTGAGTGCGGAGTGCGGAATGCGGAGTGAAGGTTCAATTAGGATTGCGAGTGGGGAAATCATGGAAGATGTTATTCGGATCAGGCCGCTGCATTTCGTCGATATCCTGTGCGATTACGGCGCGGGGACAGACGTGTTTGAGCCGCACCCGTTCGGGCACGCGGTTCATACCGTCGCCAACGCGATGATCGCAAACAAGGAGACGATGCTGGAGATCACGCTCGAGCCGGACGCGGTGTGCATCCCGTGCGTGCATAACGTCAATAATGTTTGCGACAGCCTGCTCGACCGGACGGGCCGGCCGACGGCGCCCGTGATGATGCGCGACTGGGACCTGGCAATCAACCAGCGCTGGTGCAGGCGGCTGGGGATCGCCGAGGGGGACCGCTTCACCACGCGCGAACTGTGCGAGCGGCTGCGCGACCGCAAGGGCGACATCAACGATATTTTCCCGGAAATCATCGACAACCGGATCAAGATCAAGGCCGTCAATTTGGACAAGGGAATCGAAAAGTTTTTGGGGACTGCGTGAAAATGCGGAGTGCGGAGTGCGGAACGCGGAGTGTGAGAGATTCGATTACGAGCACGAGCACGATTGTTATGAGTACGAACACATCCCAACACATTCGAAAGTCATCATGAGTCAAGCCTACCCTGTACCGACAAAACCTTTCTTCATCACCACGCTGTGCCGCACGCTTCTGAGGCTGCTTTATCGCCTCGAGGGGCGCGGGCTGGAAAACCTGCCGTGGGGGCGCGGGGCGATCTTCGCGCCGAATCATTCGTCGTACATCGACCCGGTCGCGGTCAACGTGCTGCACAAAAAACCGATGAACTTCATGGCCAAACACGACCTGTTCACGGGGAGATTCGGAAGGGCGATTTTTTCCTACGGCGCGTTCCCGGTCAACATGGACAAAAACGATCCGGGGGCATACCGGATGGCGCTGGCGGCGCTCAAGGACGGCAACTGGCTGTGCCTGTTCCCGGAGGGCCAGCGCAGCGACGACGGCCAACTGCAGCCGCTTCGCGAGGGGATCGGGCGGCTGGCGATCAAGGCCGGCGTGCCGGTGATCCCGGTGCGCATCGACGGCGCGCACGAGGCGTGGCCGCGCGGAGGCTGGCCGCGGCTGTCGGGCAAGGTGATCGTGACGTTCTTCCCGGCGATCGAGCCGCCGCAGGAAATCGGGTCGCCGGCCGAACGCGAACAGGCGGTACAGAATCTGATGGAACAGGTACGGCAGATAATTTCTGTGCCGGCGGACAAATTGCTGCCGGCGCCGGCGAAGAGATAGGAAAAAAGGACCCAAAGGACCCGAGGGATCGATCACGATTACGATGACGAGCACGAACACGAGAACCTCAAACATATTTTCGTGGTAGCACGAGCACGATCTCATTAAGCTTGCTTTCGGACGCCAACCTTGTAAAATTCAACAGTTTGCAGGCGGGGAATAATCGATTCTGCCCGCGGAAACCCAACCGTGAAATGACTATTATGGAACCATCTCAGACCATCAAATTGTTCAGTGGTGAGTCGATCCCGATCGAGCAACACAAAGTCCGCGTCGTCCAGAAACTGTTTCTCGTGCCGATCGAGGAACGGCTCAAGGCGATGGAGGAAGCGGGGTTCAACTCGTTCCTTCTGAGCACGCGGCACGTCTTCCTCGACATGCTGACCGACAGCGGCTGCAACGCGATGAGCGACAAGCAGGTCGCGGCGACGCTGATGAGCGACGACGCCTACGGCGGCTCGCAGAGCTTCGAGCGCATGCAGGAGGCCGTCGCCGACGTGTTCGGCAAAAAGTACCTGCTGCCGGTGCACCAGGGTCGCGCGGCCGAGCATATCATCTCGCAGGCATACGTGAAGCCGGGCGACATCGTGCCGATGAACTACCACTTCACGACGACGAAGGCGCACATCGAGCTGCCGGGCGGCCAAGTGCTGGAGCTCTACACGCCGGAAGCGGTCAAGGTCAAGAGCTCGTGCCCATTCAAGGGCAACATGGACCTGAAGCGGCTGCGCGAGGCGATCGAGCAGAACGGCGTCGAGCACACGCCATTCGTGCGCATGGAGGCCTCGACGAACCTGATCGGCGGGCAGCCGTTCTCGATGGAGAACCTGCGCGGCGTGCGCGCGATCTGCAAGGAATACGGGATCCCGCTGGTGCTGGACGCAAGCCTGATCGGCGAAAACGCCTACATGATCAAGCAGCGCGAAGAGGAATACCGCAACGTCCCGATCAAATACATCCTGCTGGAAATGTGCGACCAGGCGGACATCGTTTATTTCTCGAGCCGCAAGGTCAGCTCGGCGCGCGGCGGCGGCATCGCCACCAACAACCCCGATCATTTCGACCGCATGAAGAACCTCGTGATCCTGTTCGAGGGGTTCCTCACCTACGGCGGCATGTCGGTGCGCGAAGTCGAGGCGATCGCGGTCGGCCTGCGCGAGACGCAGGACGAGACTTACATCAGCCAGTCGCCGGAATTCATCAAGTATCTCGTCGAGACGCTTGACGCGGCCGGCGTGCCGATGATCACGCCTCCGGGCGGCCTCGGGGCCCACGTTTATGCGACCGACTTCATCCCGCACGTGCCGCAGACCGAATACCCGGCCGGCGCGCTCGTGGCGGCGTTCTACATCGTCTCGGGCGTCCGCGGCATGGAACGCGGCACGATCTCGAGCGTGCGCAACCCGGACGGCACCGACCTGCTGGCCGACCTGGAACTGATGCGGCTGGCCGTGCCGCGCCGCGTGTTCACGCTGTCGCAGATCAAGTACGTCGCCGACCGCCTGATCTGGCTGCACAAGAATCGCGAGCTGATCGGCGGGCTGCGGTTCAGGGAAGAACCCAAGCTGCTGCGGTTCTTCCTCGGCAAGCTCGAGCCGACATCGGACTGGCCGCAGAAGCTTGTGGCGCAGTTCCGGAAGGACTTCGGCGACAGCCTGTAAATCAATGATGAATGATGAAAGATGAATGATCGGGTAGGAGGGGGGATTGCTCCCCCCGTCCTCCCACACCACCGGACGTACGGTTCCGTATCCGGCGGTTCATGAGCGGCTTTGCAGCCGTTGTCTCTGGTCCAGCAGTGACACGAGCCCACATGCATCAAACCAGCG
>JAJFUE010000137.1 GCA_021372575.1 bacterium
AAGCGCGCCCAGATACAATTGAAGGCCTTCGGCGAGGGGCTCAAGAGCCTCGGCACGCACTTATTCACCATCGGCGGCGCCGCGGTGGGCGCCATGGCCGGTGCCGTGAAGATGTTCTCGGAAGGCACGCACGAACTCCTCGAAATGTCCCTCCGCACCGGCGTCTCCGTCGAGGCGCTCTCGGAATTGGGCTACGCTGCGGCGCAGTCCGGCTTGGAAATGGAGGGACTGGAAAAGGGTCTGCGAAAAATGCAAAAGACCGTGGGTGAGGCGGCCATGGGTTCCGCCGCCGCCCAGGAGGCCCTCGCGAAGCTCGGTTTGACCACCAAGGATTTGATGAGTCTGTCACCCGATCGGCAATTCGAGTTGATTGCCGATCGCATCAGCCGCATCCAAGATCCGACGTTGCGGGCGGCAATGGCGATGGAGATCTTCGGCCGGTCGGGTACGGAGCTGCTCCCGCTGATGAATGACGGCACAAAGGGCATCGCGGAACTCCGTAAGCAGGCCCAGGCGTTGGGTTTAACCGTATCAACCGAGACGGCCGAAGATGCCGCCAAGCTCCACGAGGCCTTAAAGAACCTCTGGCTGGTTGCCAAGAAACTGTACACCAGTATCGGCGCCGCGCTGGCGCCGATGTTCACGGCCCTGGCCGATGCGGCCACGCGCGCGGCGGTTACCGCGACGGCGTGGATCAGGGAGCATAGGTCGCTGATCGTTACCGCTTTTCAGACTGCCGCGGCGATCGCCGGCATTGGAGTGGCGTTGTATGTCGCCGGGACGGTGATCACCACGATGATCGCCGCGTTTCATACGCTATCGGTGATGGTTGTGGGGGCCGGCGCGTTCCTGTCGGCCATGGGCACGATCTTGGTTGGGCTGTTTTCTCCGATCGGCCTGGTCGTGGCCGCCGTGGTAGGGCTGGGCGTCGCAATCTTCAAATACACGTCCGCCGGCGGAACGGCGCTGAGCTGGCTGATTGACAGGTTCGGCGAACTCAAGAGCTTCGTCGGCGATGTCGTGCAGGGGATCACCGACGCACTGGCCGCCGGCGATCCGGAGTTGGCGGCCAAAGTGCTCTGGCTGGCGCTCAAGGTGGTCTGGCAGGAGGGTGTCAACTGGCTCAACGGTGTCTGGGTGACCGCGAAGCACTTCTTCGTGAAGACGGCCCAGGAAATGTGGTACGGCGCGCTGACCGTCGCCGAGCAGGTCTGGCATGGCCTCGAGGTCGCGTGGATCGAAACCGTCGCGTTCCTCTCGAAGACCTGGACGAACTTCGTCGCGGACATTCAGTTGGCGTGGGGGGGAATTCAAAATTGGCTCAGCAAGAAGTGGACCGATCTCTTCGCGCTCTTCGGTTCGTTGACCGATGAGCAGGCTGCCCTGGCCAAAAATCTGGGGGATGAGGAATTCACCAACGATGTAAGGGATATCGAGAATAAACGCAGTCAGTCGCTAAGTGAAACCGAAACCAAACAGGCAAATGCTCGCTCGGCTGCGAAGGATGAACATGATGCTACCTTGAAAAAACTGGACGACGACCTCCAAGAAGCACTGGGGAAATTGAACCCCGAGAATGATCCCGCGCTTCAGGCCACGAAGGATGAGCTTAAAACCGCGCGCGAGGCGCTGACGGCCGCGCTGGAGCAGGCCAAGCAGGAACACGGCAAGCCGTCGGTTGTGTTGGCGGATCGCAGGTCTTTTCTGGATGCGCTCGAAAGCGATGGCGGCTTGACTTCCTTGCTTGTCAACAAATTGGGTATCGTTGGTTCGTTTAATCCAATCGGGATGGAACGAACCTTCGGTGGTCGGCCGGAACTTCAAGCCCTAAAGGCCATCGTCAAGAACACCGGTGCCATGGCTGCCAAATTCTATGCTGGCGGCTCCGTTTTTGTGCCTTGAGGTTGATATGCCTGATGTAATATTAGTCAAGGTTAAACTCGGTTCTTTGATCGTGACGCATGGCCGGTCTCCGCGAGCCGAGGAGCGTTATTTTATACGGGGAACTGAGGATAAAATAGCAGCGATGCGGGCGCTCGAGAATGAAGCGCCAACTACGTTTGATCTCTTTGGTAACGGCCTGGTCCTGTTGCCGCGCCATGAAGTAACCGTCGCCGAGGTCGGCGTGGATCTCTGGGATGGTGTAGTCTCTTACGACGGCAGTAGGGGTAATCAGACGGATACCGTCCTATCATTCGACACCAGCGGCGGCACGCAGCACGTCACGCACAGCAAGTCCATCGAGAAATACGGCGGCGAGGACGCGCCCGAGCCGCACGGCATGATCGGGGCAACTAAGGACGGCATCGAGGGCGTCGACATCACTGTGCCGGTCTTCCGTTTTACGGAACAGCACACGCTGCCGGGTGACGTGGTCAACGACGTTTACAAGATGATCCTCTTCGCGTTGACCGGCAAGGTCAACGAGCAAGCATTTCGGGGTTTCCCGCAGTACACCGTGTTGTTTCTGGGCGCTGCGGGCTCTCGGCGCGGCGACGGGCAATGGGAGATTACGTTTTACTTCGCCGCCAGCCCTAATATCTTTGACCTCTACATCGGCGAGATCGGGCCGATCGCGAAATGGGGCTGGAATTACCTCTGGGTTTATTGCGAGGATGTTCAGGAGGGCAACGCCCTAGTCAAGAAACCAAAAGTGGCATATGTCGCCCGGGTCTACGATCCGGCCCCCTTCAGTTATTTGGGAATCGACCCATGAGCGATCCATTTAAAAAGGTGGCTCCGGGCGATCGCTTAGAAATTTCCGCGCCCGCATATAACGCTTTTGTGGACGCCGCGTTGGCTCATCGAAACAACCAGCACAACGTGCGGATTGATCGGCTGCCGGAGAAATCGACGGGTGCCGTTCTGATCCGCAATGACAGCGGGTCCGTTCGTCAACGGTTTGACGTATTGGGCATCGCCGGACCTTTGATTGCACCGGCGAACAACCTGACGGAGTTCCAAAATCGGGTGGCGCTCAAAGGCGTCGCACCTGCCGCGGCGACGGTCGCCGCCGGCCGGATCGCGATCCTGGCCGAGCCGTTGAAAGCCGGAAAGATCGGCCGTGCGTTTGTGCATGGCGTTTGTGCGGCGAGAGTGAAGATCCTCGATCCCAACCACGTCTGCGCCGTGGCGATGGCGGGCGTCGCCGATCACCTGGAAAGCGCGGCCGAGGGGCCGATCCAGATCATCTGGAACGAGCCGGTCGCGCCCGGAGCCGTGGCTTGGTCGCTGATTCGCTTCGGCGGTGGCGGTGGGAGCTATGAAACATGGGTGCGCGTCAAGAAAACCGCTGGCGACTGGGGCACCGCAACGACCCGCTGTTCCTGGGTGTACGATCTGTATCCGACGACCGGGGAGATGGATGAAGATACGCGGCTCGTCGCTGGCGTATCGAGTGTTTACGGCCGCGCTTCGGCTGGACGCTACCACGCGGCAGCGTACGGATCGGTCGCCATAGCGGTTATCGATCCCGATGGCGACCCGGAAGATCCGGGCGCATGGATGTTGATTGCGGTTGACGAGGTTGAGGACGTCGCCGTCTGTAACGCGGCCGCTCCGTGATAAAAAATGCCATATGAACCAAAATATAACGGTGGACAACCGGGACCGGGCGGAATCCCACCCCCTCTAGACGCATTACTGTCGCGTACACGCGAGCCGGGTCAGTTCAGCCTCGATCCTTCCGGGCGGAGATTGCTCAATTCACAGGGGCAATTCCTAGTCCATGATCCGACGGCTGGCGAGTGTTGTAACCCTTGTACTGTGTGTCTTCCCGGTACGACTGCCGATCGGTACGCAATAACAACTACTAATATGAACTATTGTCATTGTGTTAACAGGGGATTAGGAAACGAGAATGCAATAGAAAACAACGGGGTAGCATTTACGGGCGTCATAGTTGTTACGCGAGATCCTTCGGATCCGTGTCACTTTTCTGCTACCTTTACTCCCGGCGTCAACAGGATAGGCAGTTCGTTGGATTCAAACTGTACGTTTGATCCCAATTCGTTGTTTGGAGTAATCACCGATGGCTTGGTAGATTTACATATATCTGAGTCGTATGGCGGAGTGACATTATGGGTTAGGTTTCAGGTGTTTGCCTATTGGCCCCCGCCATATAATCCACATTTCCCGCACGATTTGGGTCAGTGGTCTAAGACAATTTCCGTTTTGCCGGGACATTTGGATTGTTCGCAGACTCAAACTTTGGATAGATATACATACGCGTGCGGGGGCACCAGTCCTATTGTGATAGCACGTAACTGGCCTAGTACCATTACGGTGACAGCACTATGATTCCCGGCGTCTGCAATTCTGGCGGCTTTTGTGGACTGTGCAGGGATTCGAGTGATGCCGGTATACGTTGGCGCAATACCTTTGTTGCAGCCAAATTTGAAAGCAGCCCCGATTTTGAATGCCCACAGGGCCACCCCTGGGACTACCAGCCTGACCCGAACGTTGTTCCGCTCGATTCGAATCCGAGCGGATCCGCCGCGCCGCAACTTGCTTCGGATGACGGTCGTCGCGATGCCCGGTTGGCGGTCTGCGAAAAATGCTCGCACTTCGATCTCTCAGGACCGACGACCGCATGCAAGCTGCTCAGCAAGTGCGCGAGCAAATACGATCGAGTATTACGCGGCTACTCCGCTCCGCCGGAGGGCTGCCCATTGAAAAATAATCAAGGAGGATTACCCCATGTCGATGAATAGCATCTGGAAACCGCTCACCGGGACGCAGGACTTCGGCGTCGCCGACAATTGGGACGGCGGTGTGCCGGCCGATTCCGAACGAGCACTGATCAGCGCCGGCGCCGCCGACATCTCGCTGGGCATGAGTCAGTCGTCGCTCGATTTGACGCTGCTCTCGATCGGCGCAGGCTTTAAAGGTTCGATCGGTTCCGCATCGAACCCGCTCGAGCTGGGCAATTCGGCCGAGATTCAAATCCGCGCTCCGCGATCGAATACACTGTTCCTGAAGACCGCCGAGAGCAAGACCTGCTCGAAGCTGGTCGTCAACGGCACCAGCCAGTTTCCGAACGCCTGCGCGATCGCGTCCGGCGGCGCAGCCGGCACACTCGGCGTGTGGTCGAAGATCCACGTGGTTACTGGCCTGCTCTATGTTCTGGGCTCGGCCAAGGTCACGGACCTCTACGTCGGGCCCGGCGGCGCGGTCTTCATCGCCGAGGGCGCGACGGTCGCGAACATCCACAACTTCGGTGGCCGGATCTACAACAACGCCGCACTCGGCACCAAACTTTACCAGCGCGACGGCCAGTTCGTTCACCAGGGTACGACCCCCGGCAACGTCAACGCCGGCACGTTCGAGGTCCATGGCGGGACGCTCAAGCTCAACTCCCAGGGCGGTGTGATTACGCTGATCGACCTCCGCGGCGGCGTGCTGGACGGGCTGGAAACCGACCACGAAAACACCATCACCGACCTGAACCTCTGGTACGGCGCCCGCGCGCGGCTCAACCAGGCCGCGATCCACACGAACGCCCCGAAACTGTACGGCCGGGCCGACTACCAAGGCCCCGGCACGCCGGCGATCGAGGTTCCCGAGATACCTTATCCATAGGTCAAGGTGCGTTATGCCGCGCAGTGGATTCGCCATCGCAAACTATTTGCTCAAATCGTCCGCCCAGGCAATGAGCGGCGCGATCACGGTTTGCGGGTGGATATATCCGACCGCCACCGCGGCGCTGGGGCAGATATGGGGGTTGAATCGCGCCTCGTCCAATACATACCTCCTCGCACTTGTGCAAGCAGCCGGCGGCGCACTTACAGTGTCTTGGCGTAATGGTGGGACGGCCTGCAATGCAGTGAATGCAAATGTAACACTGAACGCTTGGAATTTCGTCGCGCTGCAATTTACACCTGGTGCGGGTACGTTGCTCTCGTGGTTGGGCACGGTGGGCGTGGCCTACGAATTCGACATTGCGACTTGGCCCACCGGGATCGATCGGACCGCCATCGGCGCGCGATATGCCACGGCGACCGTGGATCGCCCCTATACGGGCCACGTCGGGCCATTTGCCGTTTGGCTATCGAGCTTGACATCTGAACAGATCAGCCTACTTGCGGCCGGGCTGGATATGCGGTGTCTCCCGAACAGACCGCCGGCCGCATACTACCCGATGACCGGCACGGCCGGCGCAACCGACGTAATCGGCGGATTCGATTTGTCGGAGATCGGTGCCGTGACGGAGTATACAACGACGGTTCCGCCGCAGATTGTCCCGCCGGCGCCGTGCGTCGTTTTACGCAAGATCGAAGGAGAATTTGAGCGACTTGTTTTTGCGTGGACCACGGATCTGGCGGGGAAATGCATCCTCGCCCTCCCTGAAGATCTGGCCGGGATGCTCTACCGGTTCGAGGCGCGACATTCAGGCGCGGGGCTCGTCGGCGCGGATTACGACGTGCGGCTGCTCGATGAGCAGGGCGTGGACGTGCTCATGGGACTGGGTACGAGTCTGGCTTACAACACCGTCGAGGCCGACGTGATCAGCATGACGCCCGCGGCCGATGTACACCTGCCGGTCTTGGTTATGGGCCGGCACACGATCGAGGTTGACGCAGGCGCGGATGCGACATCGGGGCTGTTCGAGTTGTTGGTGTACCGGGATGCCCGGCGGAGGATGATCGAATGATCGGATCGGTGACGGCGAGGTTCGAACGTGGGGTTGGCGTACAGCGGCTGCTGGTGACTTGGACAGCCGACGCCAACGGCGTGGCCGAGCTGGATATGCGCGGCGTGTTGCCGGATGGTTCCGTGCTCAATCGGTTGGAGGTTTCCCCCAGTGCGTCGGCACCGCCGACCGCGAACTATGACGTCACCCTGCCCACGTTAGACATCGGCGCCGACCTGCTCGGCGGCCTGGGGCTTAATCGCTCGGCGACGGCGATCGAGGCGGTGCCGTTGCGCACCGACCTCACGGGTAACGTGCGCTGGATGGCAATCCAATCGCAGGCGTGTCGGCTGCGGATCGACAACGCCGGGGCCGGCGGCAGTGGCCTGCTGGCGATCTACATGTCGCACACCCTCCGCAATTGACCTCTGGCGATTCCCCCCTTGTGCCGATGCCCCGGCGTCTGCGTTGCGTGGTGTGCTACATCGCGTGTAGCACGCCACGCGGGACAACCCCATGACTTGTCGCATGTATTTTTGACCTGTCTCTTGTTTTTTGCGCTGCGCGCGCAGCGCAATCCGGTGGATGTTCGTGCACTGTTCGTAAATCCGATCTATAAAAGAGCCTTTTTTTCTCGATAAATCAAGATTTTGAAAAAAGCCTTCAACTTTTTGTAAACCGCAGGTTCGGGGTTCGAGTCCCCGCGGTGGCTTTTCCGTAACGCTATATTTTAAAAAGACTTGCAACTGCGGCTCTCTAGCGGTATACTCTTAAAAACATGGTTTTTGCGCTGCGCGCGCGCAGCGCATGCGGTTACGGAGATCGGTTATGGGACGAGCTTCAGCCGTGCCGGCGTATTGCCGGAAAGTCGATCGTGAAAAAAATTATGCCTTTTGCACCCTGAAGGATTCCGTCACCGGTCGCCGGCGGACGTACCGCCTCGGCGAGTACGACACGCCCGCGAGCCGTGAACGGTATCTGCGACTGCTCGCCGCGTGGGAGCGGGCGGAGCGGCGACTGCCGGCTGCAGAGTCCAAGACCGCCGTCACCACATCTCCCGCCGCGTTCACCGTCACGCTGCTCTGCGATGCCTACTGGTCGTCGATCGAGGGGCGTTACAGCCGCGGGGAGGCACGCAGTCTCGCGATCGCGATCCGCATCTTCCGCCAGCTCTTTGGGACGGCCGCCGCCGCCGAGGTCGGCCCCAATGCTCTCCGCGTCGTTCGGGACGCGATGGTCGCCGGGGACTCGACAGCCAACCCGCCACGGGCGCCATGGGCGCGCGGCTACATCAACATGCAGATGCAGCGGATCCGCCGAATCTTCAAGTGGGCGGTGTCACGCGAGCTGCTCCCGGCGGCCGTGTACCAAGCGATCGCCACCCTCGAGCCGCTGAAACGCGGCCAAACGGCGGCCCGGGAGTCGTCACGAGTTCGGCCCGCGTCCGAGGCGGCGATCGCCGCGGTGCGACCGTACGTGTCGCGCCAGGTAGCGGCGATGATCGAGCTGCAACTCGTCACGGGCATGCGGCCGGGGGAGGTTTGCGTCATGCGACCGGCGGATATCGATATGAGCGGTCACGTCTGGCTCTACCAGCCGGCCGACCACAAGACCGCCTGGCGGGACATATCCAAGACGGTGTATCTCGGGCCGAAAGCCCAGAAAATCATCCACCCATACCTGAAGCGTCGGGCGACGACCGCATACCTGTTCTCGCCGGCCGAGGCGGACGAAGATCGACGCGACGAGCTGTCCCATCAGCGGGTGACGCCGCTCTCATGCGGCAACCGCCCGGGAACCAATCGGCGGGAAGCTCCCACCAGGACGCCGGGCCAACGGTACACGGCCGAGAGCTATTGCCGGGCGATCGCCCGCGCGTGTGACGCGGCGGACGAGGCCGCCCGGGCGGCCAACGCGGGTGCGCCGATCGGCGCGACGTCCGGACGTCTGGTGCCCCGCTGGCACCCACACCAGCTTCGACACAATTACGCGACCGCCGTCCGCCGGGAGTACGGGCTGGAGGCCGCCCAAATCCTGCTCGGGCACTCGTCGGCGATGATCACCGATGCGGTGTACGCCGAACGGGACATGGCTAAGGCGATGGAGATCGCGGGGAAGATCGGTTAAACTAAGCGCAACAAATCGACGGAGGAGTTTTCGTGGCACTGATCACTTGTGCGGATTGTGGGCAAAAGGTGTCGGCCATGGCGGCGGCGTGTCCCCGATGTGGTCGCCCGATGCGAGATAAATTCAATTTTCGATACGATCCACCCGAGGTTCGATCCGTCCCGCGCGGAACGCGGACGATCGAGGCGACCGGCAAGGGATGGAAGTTCCTGCAACTCGTCGGTGTGCTGTTGACCATCGGGGGCGGCGTGACAACCTGCGTCAAAATGCAGATGCCACATCCACCCGGAGCCGACGCCACCTTCGGATTGGCAGTGCTCGGCTTCGCCGTGGGCCTGCTGATCTTCATCGCCGGCCGGATCGGGGCGTGGTGGTTCCACGGTTGATTCAGGGGTTGATCTTTTTGTCCACGAATTCAGCCATGGCAACGGCCTGTGACATCCCGGGAAGGATCGCTTCAACGTCTTGACGATCAAGAATCAGCATTGAGCTGAATGATGTTTTTTCCTTGATGAAAATCGAAAATCCGTTCTCAGGGCTTTGATGAAAGGAGATTTTGTACTTTTCGGTTTCGAGAGTTTCGTCGATTGCGGTTGTCGCTGGGCGCATTTTCTTGAAATGATCCTCCGTAGTGGCTAGGATCTTGGCGATTTCTTCCGCGTCATGAGGGGAGAAAGTGTCAGAGTCCATCCTCGTTCGAAGGCTAATCACCGTACGTTCTGAATCTTTGACCACTGACAATCGAATCTCTTCATGTTTGGCCACGGTCCATCTGAACTCCCAGTCCTTCATTTCAAATTTGTCCTGCGGCGGACCGCCGGCGGTGGTCACGCAGAGGCCGACGAGGGTGAGCAGTGAGAGGATCAGTCTTGTTTTCAAGAGGGACTCCTTCGTAAATTAGGGTGACTGCATTAATTTTCATTATAGGAAATCGATCCTCGAACTCAACCCCGTGGACTCCGTTCACACCTACCTACTTACCCGTATTTCTGGAAATTTGGTCAAGGCGGATACCGCATGCCCGCGATAGGAAGGGCAGAAGCAGCGTGGGGTTTCGAGATGAGTAACCTTGGAGGGTTGGGGCATGGTTCCCAACGTGGAACGTCTGTGTGGACGGTTCGTGGAGGCGGTGCGGGGTGGCGAGCCGGATGCCGAATCGGCGCTGTTGGCTTGGATGGTCATGCAGGTTTCGCCGGAGATGCGGGGACGCGGGCTGTCGAACGTGGCGGACCTGATCGAGACGCGGGCACCGTGCGTGCGGCTGGTGCAAGCAGACCATCATGCGCGGCTCTTCCCGCGCTTGATATCTGACGGGGGGGGGAATGCACGATCGGCGTCGGCGGCTGTGCCAGGGGGCTCCTGAGCGCGACGAGACTGGATTTCTCGAGCACGAATGAGGATGTCTTCTTCTGAGTATCCCAGCGCGATCTCCCTTTGATGCGCAGGAGCCTGTTGAACAAACCAACGGAACAGGGCGATCACCATCTTTTTCTGGGTCATCCCAATCTCCGAAGCAACCTCATCAAATCGCCGTTTGACGTCGATTGGGATTCCAATCCGGATATCTTCCGTTTTTTCTGGCGACATAACCATAGCTTACTAAAAATGTTATGGAATAAAATTCAACAATTTTTGTAATTTTGTTGCGTTTTAGTTGCACAAGTCCGATACCTGTGGTATATTCACCATGTAAATAAAACTTTTTGTTGAGGAATCGAGATGTCCGAAAAGCCGAAGCTCACACAAATCTATGCCGATCAGGAAACGAAGGCCCTCCTCGAGGCACTCGCTGAAAAAGAAGACCGTACACTTCTCGCCCAGCTCCGCGTGATTGTCCGCGAGGCCGCCGAGCGGCTCCAGCTCGTCAATGCACCGAAGTCCGAGGCCTGCGAGTCCGCAACCGCCTGACCGCGTGGCGTCATTCGGGTTCGACTCCCGGACGGTCAATTTTGGATATTGGTGCGGTCGCTTCTGGCCGCGAAACAGATCCTCAGCAGGGAATTCGTGGGAATCCTCCCTCGACCGAGGCAGCATGCCTCGGAACTACCCGTGAGCAGCATGCTCTGCGCTTGAGGGCCGCTGGCGCCCATGCGTCAGCGGTACGCGCAGAGGACACGGGATGTTCGTCGTCAAGCAAATCAGACGGGCCGAAGAGAGAAGGGACGAGACAGCATGTTGCGGCATTCTATGCGCGTGGGGGACGAGTTGCACATCAAAGACCGAGTCATCATCCTGGAACGGGTCACCTCATCAAAAATCGTTGTTGCCATCGTCAACGCCGGCGAGCCGTACGTCGTGCGGCGTAACGGCGTGCCCAAGCAGTGGTTGGTCGAGCAGTTCGCCGTCGAGGCCCCCTCATCGCCCCCGCCTGTCTCCGAAATCGACAAGATGCTCAAAGCCTGACCTGTCCCGTTTCCCTGTGAAACCGGCGTGCGCGGTCGCCCATGCCGGTGCCCGCCGGCGGATCCTCATGTGGCCGGCACGCCCAGTTGATTGGTTCCCCCCTGCCAGATCAGCGGCGCGCCGGCCCTTTTTGATAAACCTAATCGCTGGGACTGTGTCGTCCCGGGCGCCGGCGCGTTCGCGACATCGTTTTTTAATCCCGGCCGATCGAGCGGCGCGCCGGACGTTTTTCGATTCAGATGGCCAGGTGCAGGGTGTAGTTGCGAGGAAGCGCGACGTAGACCAACAGAGCAGGTCGCTGGGCTCATACCCCGGAGGTTGCGGGTTCGAATCCCGCCGTCGCGCGTCGTCGATCTGTTCCTTTCATTGCTGGATAGTGCGACTCGCTATCGCACGGTGCGGCGTAGCTCAACATGGCAGAGCCCGGATGGGGTTCCCGTCAACGTTCGGAGATGCCAGTTCAAACCTGGCCGCCGTGCTTCGTCCTTTTTATCTGTGTGACACTCGGCGCGCGGCTGTGTTGGCGCACTCCCCGCGCACCGAGTTTTGCGTTCAACCGCCGCGATCGGCGCGGCTTTTTCTGCAACAGGGGTCGCTCATGATTCTCGTGTTGCTATTCGTTTTCGCCGTCTATCTCGCGCGTGAACCGCGGCAGACGGCGATCGACATTCATCCTGTCGGATATGTTTCCCGGACGATTCCCGCGACGGGAGACACGCGGCCCAGGACCGCGTACGCCCAACGGATGAACGATTGCATCAACGAGACCGCCGGCGGTCACGCGCCGGCGGTCGTTTCTTTCATCGTGACCACCTTTTTTTCATTTTGGCGGCGTCAATTTCATCCGGAGTTCGGCGGCATGCCGGACATCGATTCTCGACCTGTCGGATTTTCTCTCGGCATTCGTCACAAACATGAATTCCGCAGCCAGAACATGTGTGTATTGTCAGACATGGCAATTTACAAAGGTAACACTTAGGAGACAGCAGTTCATCTATATCCATACGAGGACTCCCATGAATATCGATCAGTACATCAAACTTTTAGACGCGGTTCTACGGCGAACCGACCTGGTCAATCCAGCAAAATTGCTATTTTGCCAAGCGACGCTTCAGCCGTCCATTAGAGAGGGATGGTTCTACGGATCATATATCGATCGGCTCGCCGAGGAATTCGGACTGACTGCAATACAATTTATCACATCATGTGCTTCCCTTACAGCCGTCGACCTCCTTGAGATCAAGTACGACTTGTCAGGTACGGTCTCCATCGGCCTTGGACTAGGCGCCAAGATCATAGCTGGAACAATACCGCCACCGCCCAATGAGACGGGCGAAACTCAGGTCAATGATACCCACCGTAGTCACGAGGCACAGCGTAGACGTGAAACGGCGGCCGGCCGTGACATTCCGTCAGCCCCGACCACGACTGAATTCGCGGAGGCGATTCGCAAATATCTCGACTCCTATAAACATGTCATCGAAGTGGTTACGAAATCTCACCGGACTCGGACAATTCTACTCGCCAATCTAGGCACAATGATGTCCCTTCTCCGTCGGCACGACGCCGCCATCGCGGCCGACATCAAAACGGAGGCCGTCAATCCATGAGCACTGAACTCCAGGACATCACCGCGACCCTGAAACAGATCGCCGACGAGATGGATGAGGTCACGGCATACAAGCCCGGCGAGAGTCACCGCCAGCGGTATCCGCGCGTCGGTAAATGGGTGGAGGAAAACCGCGCACGCATCGCGAAGGCGTTGAGGGATGCGATCGCTGAACTGAAGGCGGCGACGACGATCGGGAATCCGGAAGAGTTCTATCGCGAACGGCCGCGGCGAATTCCACGAGTCAATGACTCAAATGTAACGCATGACGACATTTGCGAGGATGACGAATAGTCGGAGTAGGCCCATGAAAAAGATGCAAGTGACTCAAACAATTGAGTTCGAGGGCATCGTGGTGACGTGCAAGCTTGGCCCCCTGGCGGAGTCGCGCATCCCAGGAATCGACGACGCGATCACGGTAAATCGCAATAGCGACTCGGCCAAACGGCTGGCGAGGTACTGCGCCGGATACGGCGAACCGCGTTATTTGCGGACTCGTGTGCGGGTCGAAATATTCGGGCCGGAGACAAAGCGTCCGCCCAAGCTGAAATCGTCGATGCACAGCCGCCGCGCCGACGGGATGACGAGGAGGCACACGTGATGATTCACCCGATCACGCAGGCTGACGATCTCCGCCAACGAGACTACCGGCCGCCGGACCATCAGCTCCCCCCGCTGTGCGACGCCGAGATCCAGGCGATGCAACCGGGAGTCTGCATCGCGATCGTCATCATCCTCATGGCCGGTTGCGCAATCGTCGACTCTATCGCGAGAACCATCATGCCCTCCGACCTCGAAGCCAAGATCCGGGACGGCTACGTCGAACGCGGCTGGACGCCGGAGGCCTGGGCGTTGCGTTTACGGACGCTGGCCGATCGTTGCGAAGCCACGCATCCGGACACGGCGGTCGACTATCGGCGCTGGGCCGATAGTGTCGAACGCCGGCACCCCAAGGTCGCCATCGAAGAGCCCGTCGTGATACCGGATGAACCCGTTATGACGCCGCCTACGCCGCCGCCGCCGCCGGCGAAGCCAGCGACTGTGAGGTATTAACATGCCCGACAAATTTCCCAATCTCGAAACGGCGGCCGTCACGAAGAGTCAGTCGATCGAGTATTTGACCATGCGCAAGACGTTGCCGCTCCTGCCGATGAAGGTCACCCCGGCCGCGCCATTGCGTTGGGCGCGGGACGGCGTGCTCTGCCGCAACGGCGAGCGCGTCTACTTAAAGCACATCCGGATGGGCGGTCGCATCCTCACGCGTGAAGCGTGGATCCAGGAATTCTTTGACGCCCAGGTTGCCGCCAACATCGCGCCGAGACCGGCGCGGATGCCACCCATGAATCCAGAACGGAACCTGCGTAAAACGATCGGCGGATTGACCATTCGATCACATGCCGAGGCCGATGCGCATCTGAAAGCGAAGGGGATGTGATGTTCCAGCCAGCAACCAAATACGGATCGAAACTGCGAGGCGCATTTTATGGGGTCTCCGGCGCGGGGAAGACGTACACGGCACTGCGCGTTGCCACGGGGATCGGCGGACGCATTGCGGTGATCTGCACCGAGCACGGGGCCGCTCGTAAGTATGCCGATCGATTCAACTTTGATGTCGAGGAGTTGCGGGAAGACCGGTCGATTGATCGCTACCTCGACGCACTCAAGGCTGCCGTCGGATACAACGTGACGATCATCGACTCAATGTCGCACGCTTGGCAGGAACTGTTAACCGAAAACGATCAGTTGGCGAAGTCGCGGTTCCGGGGCAATACATTCCAGGCATGGTCGGATTCGACGCCGAAACAGCGGCGATTCATCGAAACAATTTTAGAGTGTCCGTATCACGTAATCGCGACATTAAGGTCGAATACGGAATGGCAGACCACAAGCGCCGACGGGAAATTCAAGCCCGTGCGGATTGGCACCAAGCCCGAACAGGGCAAGGGAATCGAATTTGAGTTCGACTTTTTGCTTGAGCTCTCCGCCGAGCATATCGGCACCGTCGTCAAGGACCGCACCGGTCGCTATCAGGATGCGATCATCGACAAGCCGGATGAGAAATTCGGCGCGGAACTCGCGGCCTGGTTGGCCGATGGAGCGCTCCCGCCGCCGCGTCCCACGCACATCCCGCCACGCGCCGCATCGGCGCCGGCGACACCGACAACTGTCAAACCACCAACAACACGATACTAGGAGACATAGAATGTCGTATTCATGGAGAGCGGAATCCGAAAAAGAGGGATCGCGAGCCGCAAAACTTCCGTTCGGCCAGCACGATGTACACATCGCGCGTCTGATCTATGGAGATCGATCGGGAAGATTTGAAAGCAAGGGCGGCGACCCCCAGATGATGATCGTTTTTGAGGACAACGAGGCGCGCGAGGCGACGCTCATGGTCACGCTCAGTCATAAGGCGGGGTGGACGCTGGCGAAGTTGATGGCTGCGTTCGATCCTCCGTTGAATCTCGAACGAATGGAAGCCGACGGAATCGAGCCGCAACACTTCGCGGACGCAAGTTTTTCCGAGCAGCAGTTGCTGAATCGCAGGTTGAAGATCCTCGTCGAGAAGGGCAGGGACGAAAAGTATCCGGAGGTCACGCCGGTAATCTCAAGACCAAAACCGGCCGAGCAACCGCCGCAACACTCATACGGCAATCAGCCTCCGCAACCTCCTACGCCGCCGCCGGCCGCGCCTTTGCCGCAACAGGCGCCGCCGGTGCAGCAGGAGTTGATTCCGCCGGCTCCGATTCGGACCGAGGAGGAGGCCTGGGCTCAAGTGCTCAAACAATGGCCCGGATGCGACACCGACGCCGACAAGACCAATGCGCGAAACAACTCATGGTTCCGGGCTCTTCAGGACATCAACAAACCCAAGCAACAGTTCACGCCATCTGACTGGCAACGCGTCGTCATGATTTGCACCTGTCCGTTTTAGGGTTCATCGATGATCTGCGAACTCACTTACATCCGCTACACCCGCGGCGGGGCGTACTGCCGCGTGCGGTACCGGTCGAACCGGGCGGTCACCATCATGCTCCCCACGGATCACATGCCAGCGATGAAGTACGGCTCCTGCTACGAATTCGACGAAACCGCCGCCGCGGTTGTGAAGCAGGCGATCGATCAACACGAGGCCGAGCTGGTCGAGGCTCGGAGATTAGGATAACCATGCGAACGACTCCCAAGAAGAAACCCATGAAACGCGCCGGCAAGCCGGGCCGGCCGCGGGATCTGTATCTGGACGATATCCGGATCGACGGCGACACCCAGGTGCGGTGCAAAATCGACGATGCGACCGTCGCGGACTACGCCGATGCGATCCTCGCCGGTGATCGATTTCCGCCGATCGTCGTGTTTCACGACGGCTCGGCATATTGGCTGGCGGATGGATTCAACCGCTACCACGCCCACCGCAGGGCGCAGAAGGCGGCAATCGCGGCCCAGGTTAAACCGGGCACGCAGACGGATGCCGCTTGGTACGCCCTCGGCGCGAACCGCGTCAATGGGACGCGATTGACCAACGAGGACAAGGCCCGGGCGGTGAAACGGGCGCTGCAATTGCGGCCCGGGACGAGCAACCGCGAAATCGCGGAATATGTTGGCGTAAGTGATCATACAGTTGAAAAATATCGCCTACAAGTGATGCCAGGTGCGCAAATGCGCACCTCAACCGATCGGCAGGGCCGTGACGGCAAGCAATATCCGGTTCCGCCGCCGCCAACCGAGCGACCGCCGGAACCTCCGCCGACACCGCCAGTTACGTACGGGCCGCCCGTTGAGCCCCCGCCGCAAATGCCGTCCCCACCGCCGCCGTCCCCGCCTCCGCCGCCGACCGAACCGCCCCCGCAATTTCCGCCCCCTCCCAGGCCGCCCGAGGAGCCACCGGCCGGCGTGCTCGACCGGCTCGGTCGCTCGATTCCGAACGATCGCATTGCCGAGGCGTTTCGTCGCGAACATGAGTTGGTCGCGCTCTGCACCGACGTCAGCAAACTCAAAACGACCGTCCTCAATCGGATCGACGCCGAGGACACGCTGTACGCCGACATTACCGCGGCTCGGTTCGAGGCCGACGCCAACAATCTGCGGCACCAGATCGATAGCGCCAAGCCGTACGCCGTCTGTCCCTGGTGCGGTGGGGAAGGCTGCAAGTCCTGTCGCAACCGCGGCTGGGTAAACAACTCCACGTACGACCTTGCGCCGCGAGAACTCAAATAAGGAGATCGTCATGAAGACAGTCGAACGCGCGTCCAAGGACGTGACGGCACTGCTGAACAAAGCCCTCCGCGAATGGCATCAGGATTTAAAGGACGCCGAGGTCAAAATCGGCGTCGTCATGGTTACATGTGAAGACGGTCCGGCAATCACGGACAACGGCGCCCCGGCGATCGCCAAGGTCCGACGGTTGAACGAACGCGATCGGCTCCTGATGGACCTGGACGCGACGATCGAGATCGATGCTGCCTGGTGGGACGAGTCAGAGGAAGAGCGCCGAATCGCCTTGCTGGATCACGAGCTGACCCATCTCGAAGTTGATGGGAGCAAGAGTGCCGGCTTCAAACGTCATGCAGACGGCCGGCCAAAATTGGCGATGCAACCGGATGACTGGCAGATCAGCGGATTCTACGAAGTGGTCGAACGGCACGGCGCCAGCGCGCCGGACGCGATCGCGATCCGCAAGGTCGTAGAGAGCGGCCAACTCACCTTCCCATTTATGCTTCAGGATTTCACGCCGTCTCATC
>JAJFUE010000160.1 GCA_021372575.1 bacterium
CGCACGTTCGGATGTCCCTCGCTCACGCTCGGGCTACTGCATTACCTCGCGCACCGCGCCAGCGCTTCGGCGTAGCACAGGCCGGGATGCTCCTGTTGGAACGAGATCGCGCTGCGGTGCAATTCAATCGAATCCGGATCGACGTTGTCGCCGACCGGCAACGTGACTTCGCCGCTCTTCGAGAGCTTCGGCGCGGCCTCGCTCATCGTCACGATCGGCCGCAGCGACGAAACGAAGCGGCCGAACCACTCCTGCGCCGGTTCGGCGAGCTCCGCGAAGAACGCATCCATCCCGAGCTCGTTCCACGCCGGATCCCAGCGCCCTTCGTTGCGCAGGCGATCGAACAACTCCGCGAACTTCCTCGCCCGGGCTTCGCGATCGACTTCTTCCACGGCCTCCGGTATTTCCGCCTCGATTACCTCGTGCGGCGGATCGTTCTCGGCGAACAGCGGCGCTTCTTCATTCGTCTCACTGAACACCGGGTCGGCCAGGCCCTTGACCTCGGGCGCGGCGGCTCCGAGGAAACTGACGGCGCGCAGGTACGGCCGTCCCGTCTCCCGCAGCTCGGGGTAAATCTCGACCGATCGCTTCTTGAACGCCCCGCCGCGCACCATCTCGATCAGCTTCGCGCTCGTGATGCGCAGCCGCGCCACGAGCCGGTCGCCGACGCGCCGCAGCGCCTCGACCCACCCAAGCGCCGGGCCGCTCTGGGCATGATCGACCGTCACCGGCGCTTCATGGAGCGACGGGTCGTAATCGCCGGCAATCGCATCGATCGCCGCCTCGTCCCACCGCCCCTTCGCGCCATAATCCCCGGCGCGAAACACCTCAACTTCAAGTTGTTCGGGCATATGTTCCTCCTTTACGAAAAATGAACTGACTCATATAATAAGTTTCATCGTTGTTTGGGATTCAAACTTATGGCTTCCTCGGCTTCACATTCATCCGATCGAATTCCTGACACGGCTCAGACCATCCAGAGATGGAACAGTATCGCGATCGTAGGTCTGGTGGTCTTGATATTTGGAAACCATCCCCTTACGAGAATCCTCATTACTGGGGCGCTTTATGGTCTGTTTTTTAGTAGCGTGGTGTGGCTTTTAACTCATACTTTCAAAGACCTCCTCATCCGCTATACCCGCGCCTTCGAATCCCATTCGCCAAAGCTGGTCTGGACTTTGGTTACGATCTTCGTTGCCTCCGGTTTGCTGCTGTTATCGATGACTGGCTTCATCATTTTCCACCCAGGCTTTCACTGGTATGACTTGCCCCTTCACCTGCGCATTCCATCCTGGATCGCCATCGCGCTCTTTTTTATCTCGAGCTTTGAATTGGCATTTTGCGAACACATGCATGTCAAACGCGAAGCTCAAATTAGGAGATAACCCATGTCACTCCTCGCTGAATACGGACCGCGCTACGGCGGTGTTTTGCTATTAATCGCGGCTCTCGCTGCACTCGTTCATTTCCGCCACCGCCGCGAACATCGACTTGCCTCCGGCTGGCGTCTCGCCCAAAACGAATCGACTCTGACGCAAAACATGAACGATCTTTCCACTCTATTGCTCGGAGCTGCATGGGGAGCATGGTTCGCCGAGTGGCATCATCTTTCCGGCGGCATTTTCTTTTTGCTCTTCGTCATTGTGATCGCCATCACCCCGCGCGAGAAATGGGTTGGACCGGGAGCTGAACCATGCCGTTGAGCAGTTGGTTGAGTGATTTGATTCCGGGCATTGTTCAGGCCGTCCTCGAGTGGCTGTGGGAAGAGCGCGGCATTCTCCGCTATCTCGCGGGACTCATCATCGCCGGCCTGATTGGCTTCGCGATCTGGCATGTCGTGACCCATTAGTCATGCCTTGGTGGGGGTGGCCCGGTGTTCGATCTCATTCTCGATTTCATCTATTCGATCTGGCAGTGGCGTTCAGGCAATTACCGCACGGGATGCCTCATCTGGCTTGGCTTTGTCATTCTCGCCTTCATCTGTGCCCTTGCGTATCTGGCGCAAATCTAGGGCTCTTTGCCTTTCTTTGCGTCCTCTACCCATCTCAGCATCTCTGCGACAAAGCCTTACTTCTGCCCCTTCATCTTTTTCTCCTCGTTCTCGCTCTCATCCTCCTGTTCGCGCGTGTCCTCGCCGGTGGCGCCCCCGGGTGTTGATGTGTTGATCGAGGTGTCCACCGGCGAGGTCGGACGTTCACCCCAGCCGACCGGGGCGAGTCCGAGTTTGGCGCGCACTTCGTTGACCGTCAGGATCCCGAACTGCAGGTGATACTGATAGACGTTCGAGTCGTCGTACTGCAGTTTCGAGTCGCCCCCGAGCGGGGCAGGCCGGCCATACTTCTCGTAGAAGTAACGCTCGGGAAGGGGATCACCCTTCTGAAGGAGCTGGCGATCGACGCCGACTTCGGCCGTGAGGTCGAGCTCGGGCGACAGGTCGATCGACCAGCGCGGGGCGGGAACATCCATTCCGAAATTCAGTTCGACGAGCGGCCGCACGAGCTGCTCATTCACAACATCCATCAGCAGCCAGGCGTCCGCGCGCATGTAATCGCGGCGGATCTCGTTGTGCACTTCACCGAGTGCCAACGAGCCCGAGCGCGCGCCTTCACTCGACGTCAACGTCTGCCCGAGCACGGCGCGCGACATCTCATCGTTGCACCATTGCGACAGCGAGCGGAACGTGTCGCCCGCGGCCGAACGCTTGGACTCGAGCAGCTCGAGCCGGATCCCCTCGGGGATCGTCACGCCGGCGTCGGTCTGAATCGCGTCGATGACGTCGATGAGCCGCTCGCGTTCGCGGTCGTTCAAGCCACTCGGGTGCTGCGCGACGATGGTCGGCGCGCCGAACTTCTCGTTGAACACGAGCCAGAACTTGATGTTGTTCTTCTTGAACCACCAGTACCAATAGAGCTTTTCGCACAGGCCCTTGCCGTACGGGCGTTCGTCGGTTGCGCCGGACAGCGCGATGACGAACTTGCGCGGCGGCAGCATGCGGCCCGCGGCCGACGGCGTTTCATCGACGCGCCATTCGCCGGCCGCGCCGCGCGAAAACCGCTCGGCGGCGCGTGGCTTGATCTCGCGCGGGACGAGCCGCCCTTCGCGGTCGAATCCCCACATGATCTCGGCGACGGCGAGTCCCTTGCCGAGCGCGTCGAGCAGGTGCATCAGCGCGCCGTTCCAGCCCGGGATCGACGTGAGCGCGCGATCGACCCACTGCGCGATTTCCTGGGCGCGCGCGCCGGACTCGGCGGCATCGACCTTGCGCGGCCGCGCCAGCACCCCGAGCTTGCGTGTCTGCAGCAGGCTGGAAAGATGCGCGTCCTTGTCCTCCATCTCCTCGAACAGCACGTACGGGCTGGAGTGCCCGGCGAAGCCGTCGCTGCGCACGATGTGATCGGCCAGGCGGCGCGTCCCCAGGAATCCGGCCCACGGGTCCGGCGCGGGCGGCGCGAATTCCTTCAGATCCGGTTTCAGGCTGCGAGACATAAAAATTCCCCCTTGCGCGCCGGGGGCTTTTTTCAAAGCCGGCGCGAGAATGAAATCGCGTTGGTCTGTTACGCTGTGGCCGGCGGCTCGAAAACTGCCGCCGCTTCGGCCGGACCGGCGATTTCCACTTCGCCGATCACGCACGAAGGATATACGAAAACTTCAAAAAAAGTCGATTCCCTTAGCGACC
>JAJFUE010000166.1 GCA_021372575.1 bacterium
CGCATCCTGGAGCAGGGCTGGTCGCAGAAGGATGGCATCCCGGGCGGCACCGCCCTGTTCGCCTGGCACGCCGGACCGCCGTGGAACAAGCGCTACCGCCTCGCGCACCAGGCCAACGGCGCCTGTGTGTTCCTGAACGAGAAAAATCTCTGCCGCATCCACGCCAAATTCGGCGAGGCCGCCAAGCCGCGCGCGTGCCGCGTCTATCCGTTCGCGTTTCATCCGGCGGGCAAGAAGGTGACCGTCAGCCTGCGGTTCAGTTGCCCGGCGGTCGTCGCAAATCACGGCAAGTCGATGGCGCAGCAGCGCGGCAGCCTTCAGGCGCTCGCGCAGATCGTCGTTCCGCCCGGCCACGAACGGATGCCCGTGCCGGCGTTTGCAAAAAACAGGCGCATCGACTGGCACGAGCTCATGCGGATCGTCAGCGCGCTCGACGAGACGATGGCCGAGCGCGGCGCGCCGATCATGGTCAGGCTCCTGCGCGCGCTCTACTGGCTGAAACTCGTCGATAGCGCCCCCGCGGAGGCGCTCGCCGGCGATCGGATCAAGGACTTCCTGGAGTTTGCGCGCCACGCCGCCGCCGAGAATCTGCCGGCCGAAAGCGCCCGGGATCCCGTGGAGCCGCCGGCGGATTTTGCCCGCAAGATGTTTTATCAACTAACCGGCCAATACTCGCGCCGCGACACGGTCGCGACGCTTTCGGCCGGCATGCTCGGCCGCTGGAAGCTGCTGCGGGCGGGCGTGCGGTTTGCGCGCGGAAGGGGGCTCGTCCCGCCGATGCAGGACGTGTTCCACGAGGTGCCGTTCGCGGCGCTCGAGGAGCCGTTCGGTTTCCCCGAGGCTTCCGAGGAGCTTTGGACGCGCTACTTCCGCGTGAAGATCCAGGGGCTGCATTTTTGCGGCCCCGCGTTCTACGGGCTGCCGCTCGTCGAGGGATTCCGAATGCTCGCCCTGATCTTTCCGGCGACGATGTGGATCGCGCGCTGGCTGGCCGCGAGCCAGGGCCGCACGCAGCTCACCCCGGACGACGTCGCGCGGGCGCTCGGCATCTCCGATCACCACCACGGCTATTCGCCGCTGTTCGGAACCATGACCTTCCGCGGGCGCGCGCAGGTGCTGGACCAGACCGGCGAGATCCTCAAACTCATCCGCTGGTACGCCCGCTAGTGTAGTGCCTCAAAAGTGAAGTCGATGATGGTTTTGAGCCACGAAGTGGTGTATGTGTTTAGCGCCCCCTCTCATGGGGCATTCGGATTTGACCCTGAAAGGGTCGCATGGTTCAGCAACCCTGGGACCCGATGCGACAACACATCCGAGCCCTGAAGAGGCGACATGGTTTTCTCACGCGCGTTCCCACGATGCCCCTTCTTTTCAGCACCTTGTCTCGTATCTGAAATTGTCTGTCTCTGAGTCTTTCGGCTTTAATTCACCACGCAAAAACGCAAAAGGCAAAACACGCCAAAGATATTTTTATATCTTCGTTTTGAAACTCTGTTCCTTTTGCGAGTTTCGCGTTTTTGCGGTTTTGCATGGGCCTTTAAAAAGTTCCAAACGAAAGACTCGGTCCGGCGTCTCATGAGAGATAGCCTGAACGGCGGAGGACCGTGCGAATGAAACAGCGCCGGAAAAAGGCTGTTTTATGGATCGCCGGATCACGCGTTCAATATTGCCGGTCATTTAAGGCAGGAACTGCATCGCGCCGAGCGTATCGACGAAGTTGGCCGCGGTCGAATTGCTCCACAGCTGGAATCGGCCATCGATATCGAGCTTGGTGCCGGCCGAGTCATACACCGGGTCGCCCTGATCGACGCGGTCGAGCGCGCCGCCGTTCACACGATAGAGAATCAGGCTCTCGCGCGACTGCTGCGTGTCGAGGTCGTTCACATACCCGACCACCAGATTGCCTTCCACCGGCTCGATGGCCGCGCGCCGGAACGCCTCGTTGGTGACCGTGTTGCGCGGCGTCGGCCGGTGATAAATCCCGGTGAGCAGGATCGAACTTTCATCGGTCAGCTTCAGGATGCGCAGCAGGTCTTCATTCGGGCTGGCGCTGACGATGCGGCCGTTGTTGGCCATCGAAAAGAAGAAAACATTCGAGCCCGTCGTGTTGCTTCCGCCGGGGCTGTCGGAGGTGAACCAGTTGCCCGTCCAGAACGCCTGCAGGTTCTGCGTGCCGCCGGTCAGCGCCAGGATCCGGTCGTGATCGGGCGTCAGGTCCATCTGGTAGTTGTTGAGGGCCGTCGAGACATACGTCGAAAATCCGGTCACGACGTTGTCGTTGTACCATTCATAGCGGGTCAGGTCCGGGTTGAACCGGCTCTGATAGGCCTGGATCTGGCCGGAGTTGAAGCCGACATAAAGGATCCGGTCGCTGATGTAACGAAGCGAGCGCGGGCTCGAGATTCCCTGTCCGGTGGGAACCTGCGGGTGAAGCGCCGTGTTGTTGGTGATGTTCGCCAGCACGCCGTTGCTGAAGGGCGGGAATGACTGGGTGATATTGATGATCCTGATCATGTTGCCGATGGGGTCCGCCACGGCCGCGTTGCCGCCCAGGCTGTTCTGCTGTTCGACGGGAAGCAGCGTCAGCGTAGGCCGGACGGCCACGGCCGCGGTCCGCTGCAGCGACGTGACCTGAAACGTCTGCACGAGCGACGAGGTGCCGATCGGGCTTTTCGTCATGTCGATCGCGAACACCGTTCCGTTGGAGTTGTTCGGGACCAGCAGGAGTGCGCCGTCGTTGGCGAAATCGACCTGAATGTGGCGCACCGCGTTGTTATCCGTCGCGGGGTCGGCTAAATTCAGGCCGGTGATCACGCCGGTCACCGTCAGCGTCGTTGTGTTGATGAAGAAGATGCGGTCATCCTGCAGCGAAACCAACATCAAGTACCGGATCAGGTTGATGCTGCCGACGTTATAGAGGGTCTTGTTCGTGCCGATCTGGACGGCGACCGGATTGATGCCGATCGGCAGGCCCGCCGGCACCGCGAATTGAACCTGCGAGGCGGTGTTCGATTTCACCCGCGCCTGTTTGCCGCCGACGAACACGGTCGCGTTGGAGAGGCCGCTGCCGTTGAGGCTGACGACGTCGCCGGAGATCGTGTCGCCGCCGGTCGTGTCGGTGATCGTGGTGACGGTCGGGCCGCCGCTGCCGCCGATGGCCTGTCCGACCCACTGGCCGCTCGAGTTGATGACGGGCCCATAGCCCTTGATCGAGACGGATGTCGGCGTGATGTCGCCGACGGCATTGTTCGCGACGAACGCATACCCGACGCTCGTGAACCGCGTCCGCGGCAGCAGCACGCTCGTTTGCGAGCCGACGGCGACCTGCAGGTAAAGCGAGACGCTGGTGTTGAAATCGGCCGGGCTGATCGCGCCCGAGTCCTTGGTCCCGCTGCCGACGAGGTGCTCGAAGACGCCGTTGACGTCGGGCGTGATCGTAACGTGCTCGAGGAATTTCTGCGTGCCGGAGCTTGCGGTGCTCGCGCTCCCGCCGACCCAGATGGAGAAATACATGGTCTGCGGCGAGGTCACGGGCGTGCCGCCCGATCCGGTCAGCCGCCCCTGGTAGTGGAGCAGGTTCGGCGGAATCGATTGCGCCGAGGCCAGGCTCGTCGTCGCGATCATCATCAGCGCGGCGAGGATCGTTTTCGTGTTCATAACTGCCATCCTGTCACGTCAAAGGATTCACGGTTATTTTCGGGTTCGCGCCACGCGGTCATCTTCGCCGCGTCGGCCCGGTTTTCGGATCGCGCAACCTTGAGCCAGGCCGGATCGGCCACGTTGCGCGTCACGATCGGCCCGATGACGGGGTAGAACCCCTGGGAAATCTTGTTGCTTGCATTCTGGCTAACGCCGGCGGTGCCGCCGCCGAGCCCATAGGGCGAGATGTCGCCGGCAAGGCGGAAGCCTCCGAGATAAGACGTCGAGCCGCCGCCGTTGAGTTCGCCCGGCTTCACGGTGGCGCTCAACGCGGCGCCCGCCAGCCACCCCGCCACGCAACACGCAATGAGAAACCGAACCATGGCATTCCCCCTGTTCATTCCGTAACTTAAATATGATATACCGATCCCCCGTCAGTAATACAAAAAAGTTTTCAGGCATTAAACCATGGATGTCTCCGCCGGGAAATCATCGAGGACCTCGTCGTAACCGAATCGTCCGCGCGTACCTGCTTTTCGCACACGTTCGGACTGGTGTTCGTATTCAGCGACTCATTCGTATTCAGCGTCTCATATTCACGTTGACCATTGCCTTCCCGGCATGGAAAATGACTCGCTACCGCGGGAGCCCCCTCCGGTCTCGCGGCCGAAACCAAATCGAATCCTGTGCGATGCCTGCGGGAGAGCGCGCCATGTGCGCCGCCGAAGGGGTAAAGAGCTCCCGATAAACTCTCAGGCAAAAGGACCGCGGGCGGACAGGACTCTGGAGAGCGGCGGGCTCACACCCGCCCACCGAAGGGATGGCGCGCCGTCTGATTTGACCACTGGGCTTTGAGATCCGGTTTTGGAAACCGCGGAGCGGTTCGATCTCAAAGCCGTGGGTTGGTTTCGAAAACTTGTTCGAGAAACCTACCCACGGAACGATCGCAAGAGATTCAGAACCGATTTATCGGTTCGATCATGCATCGCACAAGCGGAACGATCTCGACGCGGCCTAAACTCTCTCAGGTATCCGGACAGAGCGGGAGCGGCTCGAACTCGCATGGTCATGCCATGCCGCCGGGCCGCGCCGAGCTCAAACCCGAGAGAGCCGTTCGATGCCACCCGAGCAAACGCCACAGACTTCCTCGCACGCGCGCCGGCTTCCGCCGTGGCTCAAGCGCCCCCTTGGCGGCGGCCCCGAATACGCGCGCACGGCCGACGCGATCGGCCAGGGACACCTCCACACCATTTGCCAGGAAGCCCGCTGCCCCAACCGCGGCGAGTGCTGGACCGCCGGCACGGCCACGTTCCTGATCCTCGGCGACCAGTGCACGCGGCGCTGCGGGTTTTGCAGCGTCAAAGGCGGTCGTCCCGCCGGCTTCATCGATAATCAAGAACCCGGGCGCCTCGCCGATGCCGTCGCCCGCATGGGTCTCAGGCACGTCGTCATCACGAGCGTCACGCGCGACGACCTGCCCGACGGCGGCGCGTCGCAGTTCGCGGACTGCATCAAGACGCTGCGCGCGCGCGTTCCCGGCGTCACCGTCGAGATCCTCACGCCCGATTTTCGCCGCTGCCAGGACGAGGCGCTCGCAACGCTTCTGCCCCTTGCGCCGTTCGTGTGGGGCCACAACGTCGAGACCGTCCCGCGCCTTTATCTTTCCGTTCGCCCCGGCTCCAATTACGCTGACACGCTCGACCTGCTTCGCCGCGCCGCCGCCTCGCCCGGCATCATCGCCAAAAGCTCGATCATGCTCGGCCTCAGCGAGACGCGCGACGAAGTTTTGTCCGTCATTGACGATCTGGTTTCAATCGGCGTCAAGCGCATGACGATCGGCCAATACCTGCGCCCGACCGCCGAACAGTTCGACGTTGTCGAGTTCGTCACGCCCGAAGTCTTTTCCGAACTCGGAGCCGAGGCACGCCGCCGCGGCATCCCATGGGTCATCTCAACCCCCTTCGCCCGCAGCTCATATCACGCCGAGCTGAGCGAGGCCGGATGCAGTAGCCCGAGCGTGAGCGAGGGACAACCGAGTCGATAGAGTATCGATTACGAGCACGAATAAAAGGATTCATATCATGGAAACTTCAACCGATCTTAAACGCACCCCACTTTATGACGAACACGTCGCCGCCGGCGCGCGCATGGTCCCGTTCGGCGGCTGGTCGATGCCGGTCCACTACGGCTCGCAGATCGAGGAGCACCACGCCGTGCGCCGCGACGTCGGCCTGTTCGATGTCTCGCACATGGGGCAGGTGTTCGTCGAAGGCCCGCAGGCCGTCGAGCTCGTCAACCGCATCGTCACGCGCGACATCACGAGCCTACCCGACGGCGCCGCATGTTACGGCGCGCTCTGCCGCGAGGACGGCACGCTCATCGACGACCTGTTCATCTCGCGCTTCACGTTCGACCGCATCCTGATCGTCGTCAACGCCTCGACCTACGACGGCGACGTCGCCGCGATGAAAGAGATCGAGGCCAGGGCCAGGCTCAACGCGAAGCTGATCCCATGCGCCGAAAAGTGGGCGATGATCGCCGTGCAAGGCCCGAACTGGAAACAGGTTTGCCTCAAGGTTTTCGGCAACGGCGATTGGGAGCAGGTCGAGCCGCTGCGCATTTTCTCGATGACCTACGGCGGCCACGAGTTGCTATTCTCCACGACCGGTTACACCGGCGAGGCGGGCGTCGAACTGATCTGCGACCCATCGGTCTCGCCGAAGTTGTGGCGCGAGTTGATCGCCGCTGGCGGCAGACCGTGCGGCCTCGCCGCGCGCGACACGCTGCGCCTCGAATCGGGCATGAACCTGTCCGGCCAGGATTTCACGGCCACCAACAACCCGTTCGAGGTCCGCATGAGCTGGATCGTCGATCTGGGCAAAGAGTTTCAGGGCCGCGACGCATTGGCCAAGTTGAAGGAGACCGTGACGCACCGCCAGGTCGGCCTGCTCACCGAAGGCCGCCGCATCCCGCGCCACCTCGCGCGCGTGCTTTACAACGGCCAGCCCGTCGGCGAAATCACGAGCGGCGGATTCTCCCCCACCCTCGACCGCCCGATCGCCATGGCCCTTGTCGCCACGGCGCAAACCAAAATCGGAACCGAACTCGAAGTCGAACTCGGCCCCGGTGCAACAACGAAAGCAACCGTCGTGAAATTGCCCTTCTACAAAAGGGCACAGTAAAGTTCGTAGTTCCGCCTTCAGGCGGAATCTTGTTTGAAGCTGTAAGAACCACGAAGTGGTTCGACCTCCAAAGCCGTGGGTTGGTTTGGAGACAAACCAACCCACGGACTGATCGCAAAAAACCCCGAACCGGTTTACCGGTTCGACAAAACATCACGAAAGGGCCTTGTCACATGGACGCCAAATCTCTGCTCTACACCAAATCCCACGAGTGGATCGAGCCCGCCGGCTCGAAACGCAAGATCGGCATCACCGATTTCGCGCAGGGCCAACTCGGCGACATCGTCTATGTCGAATTCCCGAAGACCCCCAAGACCCTCGCCGCCGGCGACGAGGCCTGCGTCATCGAATCGTGCAAGGCCACGGCCTCGGTTTATGCGCCGGTTGCCGGCACGATCGTCGCCGTCAACTCGCCGCTGACCACGTCGCCCGAGAAGGTCAACCAGTCGCCGCTCGACGAAGGCTGGCTCTTCGAGCTCGAGCTCGACCCGTCCGCCGACACCTCAGCGTTGCTCGATCTTGCTGCCTACGAAAAATTCTGCAAAGAAGAAGCATAAACCAATCAGAAAACGGGCCTATAAGACCTATAGGCCCTATAAGACCTATACGACCCATCTTCGTTGAAAGGCACCCCTACCAACATGGCGTTTATACCGCACACCAAACAGGACGTTGCCGAGATGCTGGCTGCCATCGGCGTCGCCGACGTCGAGGATCTGTTCAGCGACGTTCCGGCTTCCGTTCGCCTGGCCGAGCCTCCCGGCCCCAAGCCGCTATCCGAATACGAGGCGCTGCGCCTGCTCGCGCGCCGCGCGTCGTCGAACCACCCCGCCGCCAGCGCCTACCAGAACTTCATCGGCGCCGGCAGCTACGAGCACGTGATCCCGGCCGCCGTCGGTTCGCTCGCGAGCCGCGGCGAGTTCCTGACGGCCTACACGCCTTACCAGCCCGAGGCCAGCCAGGGCACGCTCCAGATCATCTACGAATTCCAGTCGATGATCTGCGCGCTGACCGGCATGCAGGCCGCCAACGCGTCCATGTATGACGGCGCGACGGCGCTGGCCGAGGCGGTGCTGATGGCGGTGCGCGCGACCGAGCGCAAGCAGGTCGTCCTGCCCGCGACGCTGCACCCGGCGTGGCGCGAAGTCGTCGAGACCTACACGGCGAACCAGGACGTTGAATTCGTCACGTGGGGCGATGCCTCGACCGCCGTGCTCGACCCGAAGTCGTGGCCGGAAGCCGCGAACGAACCCGCGGCCCTCGTCATCGCGCAGCCGAACTTTTACGGCTGGCTCGAGGACGCCGCCGCGCTCGCTGCAGCCGCTCACAAGCGCGGCGCGCTGGCGATCGCGGCCGTGAACCCGATGAGCCTCGCGGCGATCGAGCCGCCCGCCGCCTGGGGCGCCGACGTCGCCGTCGGTGAAGTCCAGCCGCTCGGCCTGCCGATGAATTTCGGCGGCCCCTACGCCGGTTTCTTCGCCACGCACCGCGACCACCTGCGCCGCATGCCGGGCCGCATCGTCGGCCAGACGCTCGACAACGAAGGCCGCATCGCCTACGTCCTCACGCTCCAAACGCGCGAACAGCACATCCGCCGCGAGCGCGCCACGAGCAATATCTGCACGAACGAGGGCCTGTGCGCCGCCATGTCAACCTTCTGGATGGCGCTCGTCGGCAGGGAAGGCTTCGCGCAGCTCGGCGAAGTCAACCTCGACCGCGCCGGCCGCCTGTTCGACGGCCTGACCAAGATCCGCGGCGTCGAACCGCAGGCCGACCGGCCGTTCTTCAACGAGTTCACGGTGCGACTGCCGATAGCCGCCGAGACGTTCTGCGCGGCGATGCGCGAGCGCGGCGTGCTCGCCGGCCTGCCCGCAAGCCGCCTCGGCCACCCCGACGCCGACCTGCTCATCGTCTGCGCGACCGAAACCAAGAGCGACGCCGACATCGACGCCTACATTGAATTGGCCAAGCCCATCCTGGAGCAGTCCAAATGACGACACCCAATACACTTCCCAATCGCGCGGCCGCCACGCCGATCCCGTACATCGAAAGCAAGCTGATCTTCGAGCGCAGCCGCGAAGGCCGCCGCGGGGCGTCGCTTCCGGCGTCTCGCGGCAAGTCGGCGCTCAAGCGTATCCCCGAGTCCATGCGCCGCAAAAAAGCCGCGCCGCTGCCCGAGGTCTCCGAGCTCGACGTCACGCGCCACTACACGCTCCTGTCGCAAAAGAACTACTCGGTCGATACGGTGTTTTATCCGCTCGGCTCGTGCACGATGAAGTTCAACCCGCGCGCCTGCGAAGCCGCCGCGGCCATGCCCGGCTTCACCGGCATGCACCCGTATCAGCAGGCCGAGGACGCGCAGGGCACGCTCGGCGTGTTCTTCGAACTTCAGCAGACCCTCGCCGACGTCACCGGCCTGCCCGAAGTCACGCTCACTCCGGTCGCCGGCGCGCAGGGGGAGTTCTGCGGCGTCACGATCATTCACGCCTGGCACAAGGCCAACAAGACCGGCCGCCACGTGATCCTCGTTCCGGACAGCGCCCACGGCACCAACCCCGCGAGCGCCGCCATGGCCGGCTTCGACGTGCGCAGCGTCGCTTCGACGCCCGAGGGCCTGATCGACCTCGAGGCGCTCAAGGCGGCGCTCGACAACGACGTCGCCGCGCTGATGCTCACGAACCCCAACACGTGCGGCCTGTTCGAGCGCAACATCATCGAGGCGGCGAAGATCGTCCACGACGCCGGCGCGCTCCTTTACTACGACGGTGCCAACCTGAACGCCATCGTCGGCCGCGCGCGCCCCGGGGACATGGGCTTCGACGTCGTCCACCTCAACCTCCACAAGAGCTTCTCGACGCCGCACGGCGGCGGCGGCCCCGGCGCCGGTCCGGTGGCCGTTCGCGAGGACCTCGCCCCGTTCCTGCCGCGCCCGCGCGTCGTCCGCGACGAGAAGGGCCTGTTCTGCTTCGACGGCACGAGCCCCGAGTCCGTCGGCCGCTTCCACGCGTTCTACGGCAACGCCGCCGTGCTGATCCGCGCCTACGCCTACATCCGCATCATGGGCGGCGCCGGCCTGCGCGACGTCGCCACCTACTCGGTGCTCAACGCGAACTACCTCCTTGCGCGGCTCAAGAAGAGCTTCGACGCGCCGTTCGCCGGCCCGTGCAAGCACGAGTTCATCCTGTCGCTCAAGAAGGAAGCGCGCGCCAAGCACATCATCGCGCTGGACATCAGCAAGCGCCTGCTTGATTTCGGCATTCACCCGCCGACCAACTACTTCCCGCTGCTGGTCCCCGAGTGCCTGCTGATCGAGCCGACCGAGACCGAAAGCAAGGAGACGCTCGACCGGTTCGTCGCGGTCATGGAACAGATCCGGCATGAAATCGACACCGATCCGGACGCGCTGCACAACGCGCCATCCAACCTGCCGATCCGCCGTGCCGACGACGTCCTCGCCGTCAAGCAGCTCAACCTGTGTTACGCTTGCGAATAATCCTGTGATCGATTGAAAACCGAAGCCCCCTGATTCACCGCGGGTCAGGGGGCTTTTTCTATTTCGATGCGCGCGTTGGTATCGGTGGTCTTCAGATTCACATGCGCGGGGAGACGGCAGGTTTTTGAGGCGTCGATCAGGCGGAGATGATAAATCTCGACAGCCTTGAGGTTTTTCATGTCTTGCAATCCGTCTAGATTGTGAAGCTCCATGTTCTGGAGCGTGAGCACACCTAGATCAGGGAGCTTGGCGAATGCTTCGAGGTTGTAAAGACCGCTTGCGCAAAACGTAACATATTGGAAACTGCTCGCCGAAAACTTCATCTTATCCGCATTCTGGATAACGCAGCGCGTAAACGAAATGCCTTTCCTGATCGATGCGGGATCGAAATTTTCTAGATCGACCACGCAGCTCTGGAGCGTCAGATACTCCAGCGCCGCGTTTCCGTTCACGTCTGACAGCATGATTTTCCCAAACGGCTGGTCGGCGTGGCATTGATAAGTCACCAAGTGGTTCAATTTTTTCAACGTCTTAACAAACTTGAAATCGTCGAGCACGCAGTTGCCCAGTTCCATATATGTGACGTTCGGCAAATCAGTCAGAACATTTTCTTTCAGCGGGATTCCGTGATAGCCGATCATTTCGATATCGTTGATCGACTTGAATGTCACCGTCCTGAATCTGGTCTGAACGGGTGCGCCATAGTATTCATCCTGACGCTCCCGCCCGAAATTCCAGAATGCAATCGAGTTCTTCACCGCGTTGTTAATGTCCTTCAGTTTGCGCTGCTGCGGCGACAGCGGCATCAAGACGTAAGCGACAATCGCGACCATGAGCGCGATCAGGATTCCCGCAATGACATGAAACCGTCTTGGTCTCATAGGCTTTCCGCGATGCAATCAGTCTTTCTTATTATGGCACGCCAGGTCGATGACGATCGCGCTCGCAAGGACCAGCACGGGGTCCTCGCCGTCGGCCACTTCGATCCCGTAGGTATCGGTCAGCGAAAACCACGTCTTGGAGACCGTGGCGACGACGTCGTTGCCGCGCGCGATGGCATATTCATGGTCAAGCAGGTCGCCGCTGGCTTCGAGATCGTCGGGGCCGGGAACGTCAATGCTGAACCGGCAATTGAAGAACGTGAACAGTGCCTTCTTGATCGTGGCGACCAGTTCGCCGCCCGTGTAGATGTTGTAAGTCGGACCCCACGACAGCAGTTGCTGCTCGATCTTGGCCAGTTCATTGCCCTGGGCATCGCTGAGGGTCAGGTTGTCGCCGAACGAAAAGAACTTCCCGCTCACGATGTAGGCCGGTTCGCCGTTTTCATCCTCGATCGTGTAATCGTCCGTCAGCGTGAAGAAGTGCTGCTGCATCCTGTAGCGCATGGGAACCCCCTGTTAGTTAATTCTGATCTTCAGCTTTATTCTGTTTTCGGGCGTCAAGGCGGGCGCGCGTCATGCGCTCGCGGATGCCGCCTTCTTTGAGGAAATCCTGTTCAATGCGCGCGATTTGCCGATCGAGAAGATAGTTCGCCTGGTGGATCATGCAAATAATGATGTTCGCCACCGTGTCGGCGGGACGCGTTTCGATGAACTCGCGAAAATTCTCATACGTGGCCGGCACGCCGTCTTTTTTCTCGCCCAGCTTGCGCGCAAAGATTGCCTGCTTGCTGTCTTTGCCCCACATCCCCATTTTGTGCACGCGCAAAAAATCTTCATAGTCCGCCAGCAACTCTTCGAGGCTCGCGCGGGCGACGTTCAACAATTTGACCTCGGTTTCCTTTGAGGTCCCCGAGGCCTTGGTTCCTTCGATGATGTTCTGTTTTCCCGAGCGCGCCGCCTGAACCATCTGGTCGATCGTGCGATCACCTTTTTTCAAAAACCGGCGGCAGAATTCGTATGTTGCATCGTAGATGATTTCGGTTTTCTGGAAGGAGAGCAGCTCACGGTAATTCCCATGCGGAGGGATAAAACCGGCGGGCATAAGTTTGCCTCCGATCGGGTGAGGATAGGTCTTATAGGGCTTATAGGTCTTATAGGTTCTCCCCACAAGATCTTTTTTGCCCGCGCCCTATAGGACCTATAAGCCCTATAGGACCTATAAGACCTATGAACCCGCTCTCTTACGAGCACCCCATCGAATTCCCGCAGTTGAGGCATTTGTAGCAGGTGCCGTTTCTTACGGTGATGTGGCCGCAGACGTCGCAGAACGGGGCGTCGCCCATGAGGCCGCCCATCTGGGCGTCGAGGCCGCTGGCCGCCGGGCGCGGCTGAGCGCTGCCGGCCGGCGCCGGTTCGGGACGCAGGATCTCGATCTTCGCCGTCGGCTTGGCTTCGGGCTCGCGTGATTCGGCCTCGTGCGCCGATTCGGTGACGGACAGCTGCTCGGGCTTGACCTGGCAGAACTCCGTGTCGTGCAGGTATTCGAGCGCCAGCACGCGGAACACGAAGTCGATGACCGACGTCGCCATCTTGATGTTCGGGTGATCGACCATGCCCTGCGGCTCGAAGCGCGTGAACGTGAACGTCTCGATGAACTCGCGCAGCGGCACGCCGTATTGCAGGCCCTTGCTGACCGCGATCGCGAAGCAGTTCATCATCGAGCGGAACGCCGCGCCTTCCTTGGCCATGTCGATGAAGATCTCGCCGAGCGTTCCGTCCTCGTATTCGCCGGTGCGCAGATAGACTTTGTGCGTGCCGACACGCGACTCGATCGTGTAGCCGCGGCGGTGCAGCGGCAGCCGCCGGCGCATTGGGGCTGGCACCTTGATCGTGACGGTCGCCGGCGCGGCGCCTTCGGCCTCGGCGACGGCTTCCTCGAACACCTCGGACGGCTTCTTCTTTTTGGCGTCGGCCTTGCCCTGCAGCGGCTGCGACATCTTGCAGCCGTCGCGGTAAAGCGCGATCGCCTTGAGGCCCATCTTCCAGCCCTCGACGTAGATCTGGCGGATGTCATCGACCGAGGCCTCGTTCGGCAGGTTGACCGTCTTACTGATCGCGCCGCTGATGAACGGCTGCGCGGCCGACATCATGCGCACGTGCCCCATCGGCGCGATGAAGCGCCTGCCGATTTTGCCGCAGCGGTTCGCGCAATCGAACACCGGCAGGTGCTCGGGGTTCAGGTGCGGCGCGCCTTCGACCGTCATGCGGCCGCACAGGTGCTCGCTGGCTTCCTCGATCTGGGCGTCGGTGAAGCCGAGCGCACGCAGGGCGCTGAAGCCGGGCGTGTGCGCCTGCTGCGTGAGACCGAGCCGGTCGATCAGGTCCTGCCCGAGGATCGCCGGCGAGAACGCCTGCTCGAGCGCCATCACGCTGCGCAGCGCCTTCTCGACGCGCATCAGGTCCTCGTCGTCGAAGCCGTGGCTGCGCAGGGCGACGTCGTCGATGTGCGGCGCGCCCCTGAACGTCGCCGTGCCGACAACGTAGTTCAAAATGTCCTGGATCTCCTCGCTGTCGTAGCCCAGATGCCGCAGCGCCTGCGGCACCGACTGGTTGATGATCTTGAAGTAGCCGCCGCCGGCGAGCTTCTTGAACTTCACCAGCGCGAAGTCGGGCTCGATCCCCGTCGTGTCGCAGTCCATCAGCAGGCCGATCGTGCCGGTCGGCGCCAGCACGCTGACCTGCGCGTTGCGGTAGCCGACCTTCTCGCCGAGATCGATCGCCTCGTCCCACGCGCGCCGCGCCGCCTCGAGCAGCTCGCTCGGGCAGAACTCGGCGCTGATGTGATCGACCGCGTCGCGGTGCTTGTGCATGACGCGCAGGAACGGCCGGGCGTTGCGCGGATAGCCCGCGAACGTGCCGACCTGCCCCGCGATCTCGGCCGAGACGCGGTAGGCGTGGCCGGTCATGAGCGCCGTGATCGCGCCGCACATCGCGCGCCCTTCGGGGCTATCGTATGGGATCCCCAAAACCATCAGCAGCGCGCCGAGGTTGGCGTAACCCAGGCCCAGCGGCCGGTAGTCGTGGCTGTTGAGCGCGATCGGCGCCGTCGGGTAGCTCGAAAAATCGATCAGGATTTCCTGCGCCAGGATGAACAGCCGCACGACGTGCCGGAACGCCTCGACGTCGAACGTGCCGTCTTCGTTCAGGAACTTGGCCAGGTTGATCGACGCCAGGTTGCACGCCGAGTCGTCGAGGAACATGTATTCGCTGCACGGGTTCGACGCGCGGATCTTGTCCGAGTTCGGGCACGTGTGCCAGTCGTTGATCGTCGAGTCGAACTGCACGCCCGGGTCGGCGCAGCGCCATGCGGCCTTGCAGATCTGCTCGAGCAGGTCGGCCGCATCGACGCGCTTGACCGGCTCGCGCCTCTGTTCGGGCGTGCCGGTGCGCGGATACAGGCCCCACTCCTTGCCCTGCTGCGCGGCCTGCATGAACTCGTCGGTCACGCGCACGGAGTTGTTCGAGTTCTGCCCGGCGACCGTGTGATACGCCTCGCCGTTAAAGTCGGCGCTCATCCCGCCGTGCTCGATGAGGATCTTGGCCTTCTCCTCCTCGCGCACCTTCCAGTTGATGAACTCGGCGATCTCCGGGTGGTCCATGTCGAGGCAGACCATCTTGGCCGCGCGCCGCGTGGTGCCGCCGCTCTTGGTTGCGCCGGCGCCGCGGTCGAGCACTTCGAGGAACGACATCAAACCGCTCGACGTCCCGCCGCCCGAAAGCTTCTCCCACTTGCTGCGCAGCTTGGAGAAGTTCGTGCCCGTGCCCGAGCCGTACTTGAAGATCTTGGCCTCGGTCTTGACCAGCTCGAAGATCGACATCAAATCGTCATCGACCGCCTGAATGAAGCACGCCGAGCACTGCGGCCGCGAGTAGTTGTTCTGGATCTCCTCGACCTCGCCCGAAACGAAGTTCCACGCGAAGTTGCCGCCGCTGGCCTCGATGCCGTATTCGTGCCACAGGCCGCAGTTGAACCACACCGGTGAGTTGAACGCGCCGATCTGGTGCGCCAGCACGTGGCTCAGCTCGGCCTCAAACGCCTCGGCGTCCTCGGGGCCGTCAAAGTAGCCCATCTGCTCGCCGTGCGTGCGGATCGAGTGCATGATGCGGTGGATAACCTGCCGCACGCTGGTTTCGCGGCCGGCCTCGCCCGGGACGCCGGCGCGGCGGAAGTATTTGGACACGACGATATCGGTGGCCAGCTGGCTCCACCCGCGCGGCACCTCGGCGTCCTTGGCCTCGAACACCACCGACCCGTCGGGGTTGGTGATCATCGAGCGGCGCTTTTCGAAGACGACCTGGTCGAGCGGGTTGATGCCCGGTTGCGTGAAGCGGCGGGTGAGTTTCATCTCGAATCTCCTCAACAGGGCACAGCGATCTGCGGCCCCAGACCTACTGGAATGATATCATATGGTGACGCGAAGAAAAACCAAAAGCGACTTCGTTTCAGTCATCATTTAGGGTCGGCAGCTTAGCTCTGAGACAGCCTCCGTGTCAACACATATTGTGCTGATAGACGGCCGAGAACGCAACATGTTGTATGCGCTCAAATCATTCGATTTAGATGAAATGCAAGAAAAAACTGAGGTCGTGCTCGTGCTCGTGCTCGTAATCGTAATCGTAATCGAATCAAATCTTCATCCCTAAATCTGCCCCGCACCGCGCTTTTTTAATTCGTTCACGATTTTTTTTACGTCCTGCGCCCGGTCCCGCGGCACGACCAGCACCCCATCGGCCGAGACCACAATGACCAGGTTCTCGACGCCGACCGCGGCCACGGCCATCTTCTTCGCTCCCGGATCATTATAAACAATGGAGTTGCGCGTATCGATGAGGATCGGGTCGCCGATTGCGACGTTGTTTTGGGCGTCCTTGCCGAAGCTTCGCGCCAGCGCATCCCACGCCCCGACGTCGTCCCACGGGAAGTCGGCGCGCGCCATGAGGACGTGCCGGGCCTTCTCCATCAGCGCGTAATCGATCGAGATGTCGGTGAGTTCGTTGAAGACCGCCGTCGCCTTGGCTGCGTCCCCGCCCGCCAGCGCTTCGGCCATCCGTGCGGCAGCCTGGCCATGCGCCGGCGCCGCGGCGCCCAGCTCCTCGAGGAACGTGTCAAGCCGCCAGAAAAACATCCCGCTGTTCCAGAAGAACCGCCCCGACGCCACGAACCGCTCCGCCGTTTCCCGATCCGGTTTCTCGCGGAACGACGCGACGGGGGAAATTTCAGTCAGGAGTTCAAACTTCAGTTTGCTCCGCGGATCCGTTTCCTTGACTTCAATGTACCCGTAACCGGTCTCCGCCCGCGTCGGCGTCACCCCGAGCGTCACGAGCGCCTGCTCGTTTTCCGCCGCCGTGAGCGCCGCATCGACCACCTCGCGGAACCGCCCCGGCGCACCGATCGAATGATCGGCCGTAAGCACGGCCATCGACACGGCCTCGGAGCCCCAGCGCGCCTTGGCGTTGGCCGCGACCCACGCCAGCGCCCCCGCGGTGTTGCGCTTGGCCGGCTCAACGACGATGTTCTCCACCGGTACCGCCGACCCCTTCATCGCCTCGCGGATCGGCCCCGCGACCGTCGCCGATGTCGCGATCAAAATCCGCTCCGCAGGGATGAGCGGCGCAATGCGCTCGATGGCTTCTTCAAGGAGCGACATGTCGGGCCGCGTGAGCTTGAGCAGCTGCTTGGGCCGCGACGTCCGCGAAAGCGGCCAGAACCGCTCCCCCGTCCCCCCGGCCATAATCACCGCAATGCGCTTGAAGGATGACATCAGATTACCTCGCCGAAAAAGTCCCGCTGAAATGCAGTTCACGAAATACCCGAAACCAAGCGCGAAAGACACGAAAAAGTTTAATTTTGGATTTGTGGCACGGTGTCGAGGCCGGGGTGGGTCGAGTTCAAAATTACGTTTACGCAATACGCCGATGGGCCTTCGGCTCTGCGGACTAGCGCGGTTATCGAGGGCATTTTCTCCATCGTGCGCAGCGGCCATGCGATGTGCAGGCGTGTCATGCCCGGGCCTGCCGACGAGCGGAACATCAGCATTGGCTGGCGCGTGATCAGGTCGTAGAGATATGCATCGGCGGTGATTGCTTCGGGCGGCGGGATCGGTTTGCCGCGCCTGAGCTCCAGCGCGGCTGCGAGCGCGCGGCTTTCGATCTGGTCGTTGTATTCCTTCAGCTGCCATAACTTTTCTTCGGTTACCCTCTGAATGGGACCGTTGGTCGATGCTTCGTGGATGTAATCCAGCATTTCGCCGGCCTGCTTCATCGCATATTCGGAATCCTCGATGCGACGGCGGTGATACGCGACTGTGTCGAACACCGACCCGCAGAATTCGCCGGCGTAATACACGCGGCTCCGAAAGTCGCCGCGGTTCCAGTAGCGAGTCAGCCACGATTGCTGGCGGTTCCAGTCCCACTTGAAGAATTTGCCAGGGTCGGCCAGCTCGGAGCGGAAGTTGACGTATTCGGCTTCCATCTCGGCGAGCAGCACAAGAAAGGTCTCGTATTCGGCGCGGCCGTCGCGCGCCGCGAGCAGCTCCAGCGGCACCGTTTCGATCGGCCGCGGCAATGGCGGTGGCGTGCTCAAGTTTTTGCCGCCCGGGTCGAGCATCCACGCGAGCTGCCAGTTCACCTCGGTCATCGGCGGATATTGTCCGTTCGGCCACGCCGGGCAGCCGGTGACGCGGCGCATGCGCATCGCCTCGAGCATGCGGTCGACCTTTTCGGGCGTGACCGGCTGCGGCTGGTGAGGCCGTTCAAATGCGCGCAAGTTTCGTTCGCGATAACGTTGGCCGATCGCGTAATTCACGATCGTGTCCTGCATCAGCCCGATTTCGCGGCCGTAAGGAAGTTTGAATTTGTGCCGGGCAGCGTCCGAAACGCGAATACCCTTTTCGTAAAATGCCGCAAGCTCGGCAAGCTGCCTCCGCGAATCGACATATTTATCGTCTGGACCATAGCTCCTGATGTTCTGCCGATAATCGCCGTACTCGTCGAATTTGTGCAGGAGCGAGAGAAAGAGCTGGTCGCAGCGCTGCTGGTCGTCGGAGGCGGGTTTAGCGCCGGCCGGTTTTGAAGCGGTCGTTGCGGTCATGGTGTTTTGATTGGCGTGTGCCGATATCGATAATTGCTCGCGTGCTTTTACGAATTCACCCGCGAGCTGCCGGACCCGGGCCTCTTCCGGTCCATTCGGCGCCAGCGCTATTGCGATCACAATGAGCAGCGCGACCACGAGCGTCGCACCCGCAAACAAAATCCAAAAAACCCAGCGGTGTTTTGTATTGTGGCTCAAACGATGTCCTTTCATCGGCAATCCAAACATAAGTGTCAAACGCGAGCAAAAGTTCGGTGATTTTTTTTTAAGGCGTGTCACGAAATACACGAAACCACCCGCGCAAGACATGAAAAAATTACGATCCCCGAGCCTGGGAACGCCACTCTCCTGAGTGGCGGTTTTTGTTTTTTATTTTTAATTCGCCAATCGGGAGATTGGCGTTCCCGGGCTTCGGGCGTTCGCGGTATATCTAAATCATTTCCTCGACGATGCGCGCCAGATCTTCCCTTGCGTGTTCGATCGTGAGCGGGTCTTTGTGTTTGCGCAGCCTTTCGAAGCAGTCCTGAAGCCGCCGTCTTGCCGACGACTCCAGCTTGCTCGTCGGCCCTTCGCGGCCTTCGCCGGTTTCGATCTTTAACGGATCGCGCCGGGCGTGAGCCCGCCCGGCGACGGCTTCGTGATACAGCAGCGCGCGATCCAGAACGACCCACGGGAAATTCGGCTCCCTGATCGGCCCGATCTGCAGCAGCGGCCCGCCGAGCGTTTGCCCGAGCACGCGCACCTGCGTGAGCCGGTCCCATGCCAGCCAGCTCGACGCCGCGCCGACCGCGCCGCCGATCACCGTGCCGAGCATGAAGCTGTGCCCCGCGACCATGAAGTCGATCGAGCCGCCGACGGCCGCGCCCATCGCCGCGCTCGTCGCGGCGAGCTGCCCGCGGCTCAGCCCGAGCCGCGACCACGTGGACATGTCGAACAGGTCCGCGCCGACCGGCTCGAGGTCGCTCTCCATCACCTCGAGCCGCTCGTGCGCGTAGATCTGCAGGATCGCCTGGCGCGCCGCCTGTTCGCGCCGCCGCAGCCGATCGCGGAATTTCTGCGAGAGCTCGCGCTTTTTCGGCTCCACGTCCTCGCCGACTTCGAGCCGCTTTTCTTCGACGAGCCCGAGCATGTCGGCCATCATGTCGGCGATCACGCCCGCGCTCTCGCGGCGGTCGTGCCGGCGGCCCTCACGCAGCGCTTCGATGGCGTGCTCGATCGCCGGCCGCCACTCGTCGCTCAGTTCCCTCAGCGTCTTCAGCAGCCGCACGCGCTGCTCGAAATCGGCCCTGTGCGCGTTGAACACGCGCACGAGGCTGAAGTATTGGTCGAGCACGGCGCGCCACTGTGAAATGTGATCCGCCGGCCCGATCGGGTTAATGAGTGCCATGCGCGGCTGTGCCGTCCAGCGCAGGATTTCCATTTCGGCCTCGTGGCCGGGGTTGAACGGGATCGACCCATCGACGACGTAAAGAATCGCGCCGCCGTCCAGAATCGGCCGCAGCAACTCGATTTCCTGTTCGAACTGGCCGCTGCGCGCGTGTTCATCGACGAATCGCCGCACGAGCGCGCGGCGGTCGGCGGTGCTCGTTTCGCGCTCGCGCAGCCACGCCAGCATGTGCCGCGCGCGCTCGAACCCCGGCGTATCGACGAGCACGTAAAGCGTCTGGCCATTGAGCCGCATCGGGTAGGAGCGGCACTGGCGCGTCGTGCCGGGCGTCGCGTCGATGCGCACCGACTCGTCGGCCGCAAGCGTCGAGACGATGCTCGACTTGCCGCGGTTCACATGGCCGACGACGACGAAGACGGGCGGTTGGGAGGATGTGGTCACGTTCGTGCTCGTGCTCGTAATCGTAATCGTAATCGAAACGCATCTGCGCTTATTTTCATCGGGCCTGCTCTTCCACGAGCACATCGACGCGCAGGCCGGGGTCGGCCGCGAGGCTCAATCGCCGCCGCCACTGCTCGGCGTCGAACGGCTTGGGCGCGGCCGGCCGGCCTTCTTCATTGCACTGATAAAGCAGCACGATGATCGGCCGGCGCGGCGCGTGCTCGCGTAGTGCCGCGAGGAAGTCGAGATAATCGCCCACGGGCGGCTCCCACGACTCCACGATCAGCACGACCGGCGCGGCATCGGACGCGGCCTCGGCAAGCGCGGCCGCATCGGCGTTTGTGTCCAGCGCGCCGACGGTCATCACGCGCCGCGGCTGAACGCCGAGCCGGAGCTGGACAAGCTGCGAGATTCCCGAGTCGGACTCGCCGACTCCGGCCCACTTGAGCACGAGCGGCGACTGCGCGGGCGCCACATCGAGCCCCGCCACAATCCCCGGTGCGCCGGCCGGGCAAGGCTCTTCCGATTCCTCCGACTGCGTTTCGATCTGCGGCCTCACGAGCCGCTCGCGCAGTCGCTGGAAATCGGCGTGGCTGAAATCGACGTCGCGCAGCGCGCGCCGGTATCGCCAATGCGCAAAGGCCAGCGCGAGCAGCCGCGGCGCGAACCCGTAGCACAGCAGCGAGGCGAGCATGAACGGCAGCCACGCGGCCCACACGCGCGTCCCCGCGGCCGGCCCGCCGCGCACGTAGCGCTGCTCGAGGCTCGAATACTGCGTGGCCTCGATCTCTTCGCGCGTGGGCACGGCTTGCGGAACCAATCGCGACCACGGAAGCGCGATCGTGCGCGCGGCGGCGTGGACGTGATCGGCGTTCAGTAAACTCGATCGCCAGCCGAGCGCCGGGTCGCTCACGGTCGCCATGATCACGAACCCCAGCGCCGCGCCGATATTGAAGCTGACCGCGAAAATTTGTGTGAGCCTCAGCAGCAGCCAGAACCGGACGCGGCCGTATTGCCAATCCAGCCGCCGCAGCCGCGCATACAGATCGCGCAACTTATCGCCGCCGCTGACCCCGAGCCGCAGTCCCACCCAGCCGGCCGCCGTCGGCACGACTCGCGCCACCGCGCGCAGCATCCATTGCAAAGGTTCAATACCCGGAATGCGCGCCAGCCATCGCTCCGGCAGAATCACAAGAATCCACCCGAGCAGAAGCATCAGCTGCACGCCGACCATCACGGCCCACAGGTGGATGACGTTGATCGGCCGCCCCGACGCCATCGACAGCCAACCGCTCACGGCAACAAGCCCAATCAGAAACCCGCCAACCACGAGCGCGGCCGTCACCCAGCGCCGCAGCTGATCGACCTGACGGCCCATGCAGGGCTGATCGGGATCGCGAACCGCGCCCAGCCATGCGCGGTAAAGCGCGATGCCGTCGAGGGCCGAAGCATTGATCGAGCGGCCGATCTCGGCGTCGCGCCGAACGAGCTGCGCGCGCGAAACGGCGGCGTCGGCCTCGAACTGCTGTTCAAGGTCGATGAGCTCCGAAAGCGAAGGTGGCGGCGGAAGCTTCATTTGAGAACAATATTAAATGAGAAATCGGAAATGAGAAACGAAATCCGGAGCGAGAAATTCAAAATGCCGAACAAATCCGTGGGCAAGCTGGTTGTGATTCAATGACGGATCAACCAGAGCGCTGAAAGCGCGACAGAGTACAGCCTGGGGCAGAGCGAAGCGACGCCCCAGGATAGGATCCCAAGTAATAGAAAGCGCTGAAGACGCGAAAGAAATGGAATCTATTTCTTCCGCTCTTTCAGAGCTCGTGGGCGTTTTGCGACCTGACCTGGGGCGTCGCTTCGCTCTGCCCCAGGCTTTTTTCTTGTTGCGCTTTCAGCGCGCGCGTCTCAACGCACGTTCGAAATTACCGATGCCGATACGGTTACCGCGCTTCCGGCGGGATGAGCCGCAGCTTGTCCCGATCCCAGTTGTAATCGAAGCGGATCATGTCGGGGGTAGGATGCAATTTCTGTTCTTCGCCGCCGTACCGGATGACCCTGATGTCGCCGCGGCCGTATTTGATTGCGAGCGCCTCGGGCAGGCCGTAGCCGAACACGTAACAATAGTGCTTGGTCGTCAGCGGCACGCCCCAATACACGAACGTCGGCGACGGCGGCGGGTTGGGAACCAGTTGCTGCGTCTGGCGCAGGATGCTCTGGACCGTGTCGTCGGCTTCCTTCCAGTAGCCGATCCATTGCTGCTGAAGCGGGATCGCCGGCAGCAGCATCACGAGGCACAGGACGCGGCACGCCCACGACGTCCATCCGGCCCGAACGCGGCCGAGGAGCATGCCGAGCATCACCGCGATTGCGAACACATGGCCGTAACTGATGCGCGACTCAGCCCGGCGGAGGATGAGGTTCCGGTCCATCGGGAACGACACGCACAACGCCAGCCCGAAGGCCAATAAAGCCGCCAGCGTGACGAGCGCCTTGAAATCGAGCGCCTGCGCGGCGGGTCCGGTTTGTCTCGATGCGACAATCAGAATCGCCGCCGCGACGACAAGCCCGATGGTCGGCGCCGAAAGCGCGTTCGGGACCTGCAGCGGCGGCCAGAAATCGGCGACGGCATACCAGAACGCCGCCGCGACATTGAATGTTTTATGGGAGACCGCGTGGCCGCCGATCCCGCCGAGGACGTAGGTGCGCCAGGCCAGGTAGGCGCCCGTCACGACGGCAAGCGCGACGGGGCGCGCCAGCCGCCCTGCAACGCCGCCCTTGCCCGAAGACCGCCACTCCAGCATGCTCGCCACGAACGCGGCCGCGGCGAACGCGATGCAGGGCTCCTTGGTGAACAACGCCGCGGCGAATGCGGCGAGCGCGGCAATCGTAAGCGGCATCCAGCGCGGCGAGCGATACGAACGCATCCACAGCAAAAGCCCCAGCCCCCCGAAGAAGCACCCGATCAGGTCGAACCGGCTCCCGATCCACCCGACCGCGCCGGGCGCTTGCGGATGGCAGCCGAAAAACAGCATCGCGGCCGTGATCGGGAACGCATGCGATCGCACGCCCGCACCCGGCACGAGCATCAACACGAACGCCGCCACCAGCAGCGTATTCATTAAATGAATGGCGATCGAGACCGCATGCGCCGCCGGGGCCGAGAAATGCAGCCTCGTCTCCAGCGCATACAGAAGAATCGGGATCGGCCGCAGGAACAGGGAATCGGGGGTGTCCAGCACATCGCGGGCGAAATACGAGAACGGGTGATCGGTGACCTTCGGCGAATAAAAATAAAAATCGTCCGCCTCCAGCCCGATCGAGAGCGCCGGCAACCATGAGAGAAAAACGAGCGCGAGGCACAAGACGGGCGCCCATGGAATCAGGGGCGAAGTTTTAGCCGGCGGCGTGGGCTGGGTGTCCTGGGCGATCGACATCGGGCGTTACCGAATTCATTCGAAATTGAGCCAACTCCGGGCCGCGTTGCGATACAGGGTCGGATCGTAAAAACGCACGCCGGCGCGGTGAATCGATCCGCCCCAACTTACCGTCGCCCGCACATGATAGTTGGTCGTCACCGGGATATTCAACAGATTCAGTTGATACCCAGCCCTGGGAGCGCCAAAGGCGCGATTTCATCCCAGCCTGGGGCGGAGCGAAGCGAAGCCCCAGGAAAGAAGCCCCCACAAATCCGAGCGCTGAAAGCGCAGCCTCATCCCCCAACCGTGCGCCGCTTTATGCAGTAGCCCGAGCGTAAGCGCTTGTCATTCCCCAAATATTTACGAGCAAATGATTGGATTCAGGCCGCGACTGGCGATGTGAACGCACCAAAGGTGCGTCCGCGAGTAGCCCCCGGCGAAGCGCAGCGCCGCCGGGGG
>JAJFUE010000173.1 GCA_021372575.1 bacterium
ATTCGTTTCCATGATCGAACCGCTGCGCGGTTCAAAAGCCGAAACATCTTACAATTCGTCCACACACTCAGGACTCAGGACTCAGCACTCAGGACTCAGCACTCTTTGCTTGAACATGTTCTCCGGAACGCGGTGGCCTTCGGCCGTCAGGCGTTCCATGATCTGCGGCCGCACGCCGCAGCACTCGAAGTAACCCTGCGCGTGGCCGTCGGCGCCGACGCCCGTCTGGCGGTAGCGGAACAGATCCTGAAGCAGGATGTTCTCGCCCTCCATGTTGACGACCTCGGCGATGCTCTGGATCTTGCGACGGCCGCCGGTCAGGCGCACCTGGTGCACGAGCAGGTTCAGCGCCGATGCCATCTGCTGGCGGCTGACATGCACCGGGAAGTTGAACCCCGTCATGCTGACCATCGTCTCGATGCGGCGCAGCGCGTCACGCGGGTTGTTGGCGTGCACGGTCGTCATCGAGCCGTCGTGGCCGGTGTTCATGGCCTGCAGCATGTCGAGGGCCTCACTGCCGCGCACCTCGCCGATGATGATGCGGTCGGGACGCATGCGCAGCGCGTTGCGCAGCAGGTCGCGCTGGTTGACCTCGCCCTTGCCCTCGATGTTGGGCGGCCGCACCTCGAGCCGCACGACGTGTTCCTGCTGAAGCTGAAGTTCGGCCGCATCCTCGATCGTGATGATGCGCTCGCTGTTGGGAATCCATTTCGAAAGCACGTTGAGCAGCGTCGTCTTGCCGCTGCCGGTGCCGCCGGAGATCAAAATATTGAGGCGCGACGACACGCACAGGCGCATGAAATCGACCATCTCGCGCGTCATGCTCCCGAGCTCGACGAGCCGCTCCGGCTCAATCGCGATCGTGCCGAACCGCCTGATGCTGAGCGCGGGGCCGTCGATCGCCAATGGAGGAATAATCGCGTTGACGCGCGAGCCGTCGGCGAGCCGCGCGTCGAGCATCGGCGCGCTCTCGTCGATGCGCCGCCCTACGCGGTTCGCGATGCGCTGGATGACTTGGATCAGTTCGGCCTCGCTCGTGAAATGCACGTCGGTCTTCGTGAGCATCCCGTTCTGCTCGATATAGACCGGCCCGAGGCCGTTGACGAGGATGTCGCTGATGGTCGGGTCGCGCAGGAAGTCCTCGACCGGCCCGAGGCCGAAGATACTGTCGAGGATGTCCTGCATCAGCCGGTCCTTGTCGGCCGCCGACATCGGGACCTGTTCCTCGCGCAGCAGCGCCTCGATCTTGCGCGAGCATTCGCCGTAGAGCTGGGCCATGCTCATGCGCCGCGCCGCCGAAAGGTCCATCGACTCCAGCAGCATCGCATGGACGCGTGCCTTGAGGTCGCCACGCGGGACCTCCGCCCGGCCGTTTCCGCCGCCCGCCGTGCGCTGCGCCGTCGATGTGGATGGGATTTGGTTCATCATGAGACCGTCTGGACCTCGTTCCGGGAAGTCTGGAGCCGCTGCATGCAGTGCGACGCAAGTTCCCCGACGTCGTGCGCCACGCGCGACTTGCGCGCGCACTGGCTCAGCGGCAGCCCTTCCGTCGCCGCGCGATTGGCATTGACATAATCGTTCCCCACGCAAAACAGCTCGGCCGTGGTGAACACCTTCTGGATTTGCGGCAACTGGATCGGGTTGTGGTGGTTCTGGTAGCGGTTGACAACGACAAGGATCTGGCTCGGGCCGACGCCCGTCATCTCGAGCGCGTTCATCAGGATGCGCGCCATCCGGATGTCCTTGACCGCCGGCTGCATCACGATCAGCAGCAGCGTGCTGACGCGCGCCGCCGCGTGCAACATCTCCGGCGACGGCCTCGGCAGGTCCAGGATCGTCGTGCCGTACGACTGCAGGCACACCTCGAGCAGCTCGCCGAACCGCTTCGCCGACGGCTCGGCGCCGTATATCGGCTTCTCGACGATCGGGTTCAGCAAAACGTCGAAGCCGTCGCGGTAATGGCTCGCCGTCGATTGCACCAGGACGCTGTCGATCTTTTCGGGGGCCCCGAGCAGGTAATTAAGCCCGTAGCGGCCGTCGATATTGAGGTAGATGCCGATTGCGCCGTAGTGGTTGTCGCCATCGACGAGCAGCACGGACTCTTTCTGCCGCGCGTGCAGTTCGAGTCCCATGTTGGTCGCCAGCGTCGTCGCGCCGCATCCGCCACCGGCCGACAGGATCGTGATCATCGATCCGCGCGCGGCCTGCCGGTGATTGAGCGTGTTCACGAGCGCCCCCACCGCCACGTTCAGGTCGGCGGCGATTTCGGACTTGAGCTGCACGTGGCGAATGCCGATCTGCATCGAGCGCAGGAGGATCTGCGGCGAACGCTGGCCTGTCAGCAGCACGAACCGGCTGTGCGCGTATTGATTGACGACCGGCTCGAGTTCGCCCAGCGCCACCCAGTCGCGCGCGCCGTCATCGACCAGCACAACCATCGACTGATCCGCCTGAAGACGCCCCTTGAGCTCTTTCAGATCACGGCAAACCGCAACCGTGGCGCCGTTGCCGTTGCTCAGCGCATCGTGCACCTCGTCGCTCAGGCGCGGGTCCTGGCTGACAAGAATGACTTTTGAAAGCAACGGCATATGAACAGCTCCAAGATCGTTGAATGGGTCCTATCAGTCCTATCAGTCCTATGCCCCTCTACCGCTCGGTTTCCGGGTGTTTCATCACTTCCTGGGCTGGTCGTATCCGGCCCACGCGCCCGGCCCGCGCAGCTTGTCCCAGTCATGCTCGCGCATCCACTCGGCATCGACTTCGGACGCCATGCAGCCCTTGCCATAGGTCTTGCCAAGCGCATACAGTTCCCAATCGCTCGGCGACTGGTCGCCGGTGCCCGGCAGCGGCGGCTCCTTGCCGAGCGACATCGGCTCGACCAGCTCGGCCTTCACCAGGACAAGCAGTTCGGTATTGGATTTCTCGTCGTGCACCGTGCGGAACGCCGCGCCGACGACGGGGATCGACCCGAGGAACGGAACCTTGCTGACGCGCGTGCGGTTGCTCTGGCTGATCAGGCCCGCGATGGCGAACGTCTGGCCGCTCTTGATGTCCAACGTCGTCGATGCGCGCCGCGTGAGCAGCGTCGGCACGCGGAATCCCTCAATTTCGACGGCGCCGATGTCGGAAAGCTCGCTCACCTCCGGCGCGACGCGCATGCGGATGTTGCCTTCGCCCAGCACCGTCGGCTCGAACTTCAGCCCCACGCCGTACTGCTTGTATTCGATCGTGATCGAGACGGCGGTGGACTGGCCGCCCTGCACGACGGGGATCGGGTATTCGCCGCCGGCGAGGAACTCGGCCGGCTCGCCGCTGCGTGCGATAAGCGTCGGCTCGGCGAGGATCTTGAGGTACTGATTCTCGGCGAGCGCCTGCACGAACAACTCGAGGTTCGTGCCCGGGAACCCGGCGATCATCGTCACGAGCGGATTGACCTGCACGTCGTTCGGAAAGCCGAAGAACGTGCTGCCGCTGGCCGCGGATCCCTGCAGCGGGCCGATCGAAACGGGATTGATCGCCCCGCCGCTGGCCGACCCGGTCTGCAGCACGCCGAAGAAATTGTCGCCCGTCTTGAGCACGTTCAACCCGAGCGCGCGGATCGCCGTGCGGTTCACCTCGGCCACGCGCACCTTGAGCTGCACCTGCTGGACGCCCGGCATGCGCGCCAGGTTCACGAACTTGACCTTCATCTGGTCCGACATCTGCGTCATCAGCATCTGCACGCGCTCGGCCTGCTCGGCGGTGCTCACCGTGCCGGTCAGGACGTACACGCCCTGCGTGTAGGAAAGCCCGAGGTCGGAGCCGGGAAACAGCTTGCGCAGCTCCTTCTGGAAGCGCTCGACGTCGATCTTGACCTCCACCTTGTAGTGATAGACCTTGCTGTCGCCGTCGCTCCACACGCTGAGGTCGGTGAGCCCGGGCGACTTGCCCACGAGGATCATGCGGTCCACGCCGAGCATCTGCACGTCGGCGATTTTCGGATCGCCGACCGTGACGCGGCTGATTTTCCACGGCGCGCGCATGATCCGGGACTGCCCGACCATGGCCCCGATCGGCTCGGTGCGCTCGCCGAGCGTCAGCTCGCCCATTTGCGCCCAGCCGATCGAGGCGAGCAGCATCATGAGCAGCGCACACATGGCGCCCGCGCGCCGATTGAGGGAAGAAGTAATATCCACGACCGACTCCTTTGATGAAGTGCTGAGTCCTGAGTCCTGAGTGATGAGTGCTAAGTCCTGAGTGAGGAACCCCGTAGCAATGCTGTGGTCAACAACGATGTATTCAACTCAGGACTCAGCACTCAGGACTCAGCACTCTTACTTGTTAATCGAAACCACTTCGCGGGTGGCGCCCCGATAGACCTCGACCTGCCAGCCGCGCGGCCGGGGCGACTCGGCGGCC
>JAJFUE010000181.1 GCA_021372575.1 bacterium
TGTCGCCCCTGCCGGGGCTTGGAAGGGAAATAAAATGCCATCCAACCCAGCGCTTACGCGCTGGGCTAACTTATGTCGCCCCTGCCGGGGCTTGGCTGCAACCCGAATCGATACAGGCAGAACTTTTGTCAACAGCTCTAATTCCCAGAGTACTCGATGATTAAGCACCCATCCTCGTAACCCCGCGATTCATCGCGGGGTCCAGGCAACCCTGCCTTCGGGAAACCGTTTCAACGGTCTATAGTGGTTCTGAAAAGTTTTGTCCGAGAAGTTCTGTCGCGTCTCACGATTACGATTACGATTACGAGCACGAGCACGAGGCGGACAAAACTTTCGAGAAGCACTCTAAAATTACGCATGCGAAACGCATACCACTCTGCTGAGTGGCGACTCAATACGGTTTCACGGCCTTGCCCGGCCCGGCGGCCTCCGGCGTCTTGTCGGGGTTGAACGGGTCGTAGTAATAAATCTTTTCCTGATCCAGCACGCACAAATAGCTGCCCAGCCGACTCATGAAGCCCTCGTAATGCTTCCCGGCCTTCGGCGTCCAGCACGCCTCGGCCAGCGCCGCGATGCGTGGATACACCATGTATTGCATGCGCTTGGCGCCCGCGATGTCCTCGCTCCACACGCACGCCTCGATCCCCATGATCTGCGACTCGGTGCCGGCCGGCGCGTATTTCGCGATGATCGGGTCGGGGAAATCATAGACCTTGTCGATCGAGTTCAGCAGCGTCGTCCGCCCGACCTTGTCGCGCTTGTCCTGGATGAAATCGAAGTAGCACGGCGTACGCGGGCAAAGCACGACCGGGTAGCCTTCCTTGAGCCCGACCTTCAGGGCGTTGGGCATGTTGTGCCGCCACCAGAACAGCACCGACCCGTCGCGCGACACGCCCGACGACGTGATTTCGTCCCATCCCATCGTCGTCTTGCCGAGCTTGTTGATATAGTCGGCCATGCGCTTGACGAAGTAATGCTCGAGCTCGATCGGGTTGTTGAGCCCCCGTTCGCGCCCGAACTTCAAAATCTCGGGATCGGTCTTCCAATCCTGGTTGCCGAACGAAACCTCGTCGCCGCCGAGGTGAATGAACGGCGCGGGGAACAGCTGCGCGACCTCGCTCAGCACGTCCTCGAGGAACCGGTATGTCTCCTCTTTCGCCGGATTGAACACGAAGTGGCCGTGCCGCCGGCTGATCCCGCCCGCAAGCTCCGGATACGACCGCACCGCCGCGTTGGCGTGGCCCGGCATATCGACTTCCGGGATGATCATGATCTGGCGCGCCGCCGCGTAGGCGACGATCTCGCGAATCTCGTCCTGCGTGTAGAATTCAGGCGCCGTCTCCGTCGTGGTGTTGTTTCCGATCGACCCCACCTCGGTCAGCTTCGGGTATTTCTTGATTTCGATGCGCCACCCCGGCGTGTCCGTCAGGTGCCAGTGGAACCGGTTCATCTTAAGGTACGCCATCTGGTCGAGCGTCTGCTTGACGACTTCCTTGCCGAAGAAATGCCGCGATTCGTCGAGCATCAGCCCGCGGTACCCATACCGCGGCTGGTCCTCGATCCGCACGCACGGCAGCCCCAGCTTCTTTGCGGGCGTTGCCTGCCGCGCATCGGCCATTTGCAGCACCGACTGCGTGCCGTAGAACAGTCCCGTCTCCGTCGGCGCGCTGATCAGCACGCCGTCGCGCTTCACCGTCAGCTTGTAGCCTTCGGGATTGCCCGACGCATCCTTCGACAGCTCCAGCGCGATCGCGCCCTTGACGGCCTTCCCGGAGCGCAGGATCGGAAGCTCCATGCCGGTGCGCTCCTTGAGACCCGCGCTCAGGAACCGCGCCGCGAGCGGCTTCGTATCGCCAAGCAGAACAATGCGCGTTTTCGCACCGACCGGGAACGATCCGCCGAGCAACTCCATTTTCGCGGGCGCCGGGATGATGCCAACGTTGGCGGCCTGTTTTTTCGTTCCGATCCCCAAGCTGCACGCGAGAAAAATCATCGCGCACGAGGCAACAAATGCCAGATTGAGCCACCGTTTCATCGATCGCTCTCCTTTGATGACCTGAACTTTAGCACGCGAATCCTGACATTCGATTCCTAAAGCAAATCCACCGCCTTCACAAGAAATAAATCGTCATCAAGCCGGGGCGGCTTGCATCGGTTATTCATTGAACGGTTTCGGGCATGAGCATCGGCCGCGCGCGTGCGCCTCCAACCCGGCCGTCCTACGCCACCGGACACGGCTTGGCGCCCCAGATTTCGGACGCATATTGCGCGATCGTGCGGTCGCTCGAGAACTTGCCCGAGCCGGCGATGTTGAGGACGACCTTGCGCGCCCACGCGTCGGGGTCGGCGTAGAGTTCGCACAGGCGGCGGTCGGCGTCGAGGTAGCGCTCGAGGTCGGCCAGGTGCATGTAGTAGTCGCCGTTGCCGAGCAGGTTATCGACGATCGGGATGAAGATGCCGGGCTCGTTCGGGCTGAAGTGGTTCGAGAGGATCTGATCGAGCGCGACGCGCGTCTCGGGGTTGTGTTCGTAGTGCCAGCGCGGGCTGTACCAGCCGTGGCTGGCGGCGACCTGCTCGGCGGTCAGGCCGCACAGGAAGAAGTTTTCCTCGCCCGCCTCCTCGGCCATCTCGATCGTTGCCCCGTCGCGGGTGCCGATCGTGAGCGCGCCGTTCATCATGAACTTCATGTTGCTCGTGCCGCTGGCCTCGTAGCCCGCCGTCGAGATCTGGTTCGACACGTCGCTCGCCGGGATGAGCTCCTCGGCGAGCGTGACGCGGTAATCGGGCAGGAAGACGACGTTCAGCCTGTGGCGCGTGACCTTGTCGGCCGCGACGACCCCGGCGATGTTGTTGATGAATTTGATGACGAGCTTGGCGAGCTGATACGCCGGCGCGGCCTTGCCCGCGAAGAAG
>JAJFUE010000002.1 GCA_021372575.1 bacterium
CAATCGCCCGGCGTCGGAATTCCTGTTCGGAGTTCAAACTTCAGTTTGCTCCGGGAAAACTCCCTCTCCGGCCATAGATTCCCATTCAACCGCGCCGATAACCGATTCCCCCAAGCCTCAATCGTCAATCGTAAATCGTCATTCCCACACTCCCGCGACATCGGTGCCATCCGTCCCTTTGGTCCCATATGTCCCTTTGGTCCCTTCGATCACCTCGATCGAGGAAATCGCCGCGCGCACCGAGAAGCTCCACGCCCAAACCGCCGCGCTGATTTCCGCCACCATGCCGATCCCGGAGCCTGGGAACGCCGATCTCCCGATCGGCAAAACCCAATCGACCAACGTTCCGCCTCCGTCCACGCATCAACCCGCTCCCGCTCTGCCCGACAAGCTTAAATCGAAACTTCTCGACGTCATCACGAGCCGCCCGACCTTCCCCGGCTCCGGCAACCTTCTCGATTCCCTCCGCGCCGATCTCCTGACCTCCCCGCCATAATCGAGGTTCGTAGTCCCGCCTTCAGGCGGAATGGAACCAACCAATCGGTTTTTCCGCCTGAAGGCGGGACTACGAACAATACCTCACCCCCATTGAATCGTTTCCACACTTTCCCCCCCATCCCCGAAATCCTCCCGAATTTCGCGCCACTTTCGCATGTCCACCCCCGCCTCACTTAAGAGCGCTTGCCGAAAGTTGTCCGTTCGTGCTCGTGATCGTAATCGAACCAATCATCGATTCGCCAAACTTGGAACCATCCCGATTGGTGCATTGCCGGGTGGGTTGTGAATCGGCATGCACCGGACACTTTTTCGTGAATTTCGTGACCTGGATTTTGGTTGTTTGGTTTTTCATGTCGCTTCGGGCCGAAGCGACCTACTGACACAGGCCGCGTTTGGCAAACGCGGCCTGCCGGGGTTGGTTGTCGCCGTGAATCAGGCCTGTTTGACGGCTGTTGTATTTGCTTCGGATTTTTCGCCGTTGTTGGCGTTCTTGAGGCCGCTGTAGTCGGGGATGAGTTCGTCGAGGGCGACTTTGATGGCTTCGGCGTCGCCGGCCTTGGCGAGGTCCTCGAGCGCATCGACGCGGTCGGAGAGCCAGTCCCAGTCGTAGTCGGGCTGCTCGCAGCGGAAGATCTTTTCGTGGACTGTCGGCTGGCGGTATTGGTCCGAGGTCAAAAGTTCCTCGAACATCTTCTCGCCGGGGCACAGGCCGGTGAACTTGATCTGGATATCGACGCCGGGTTCGAGGCCGGAGAGGGTGATCAGGTTGCGCGCCAGATCGACGATCTTGACGGGCTCGCCCATGTCGAGCAGGAAGACCTCGCCGCCCTTGCCGACGCTGCCGGCTTCGATCGTGAGCGCGACGGCCTCGGGGATCGTCATGAAGTAACGCGTGGCCTCGGGGTGCGTGACGGTGACGGGGCCGCCGGCGGCGATCTGCTTGCGGAAGAGCGGGATCACGGAGCCGCGGCTGCCGAGGACGTTGCCGAAGCGCACGGCGATGAAGCGGGTCGTGCCGCGGCGGTTGAGCGTGCTGACGATCATCTCGGCGACGCGCTTGCTGGCGCCCATGACGCCGGCCGGACGCACGGCCTTGTCGGTCGAAATCATGAGGAAACGTTCGGCGCCGCAGGCGATGGCGGCCTCGGCGAGGATGCGCGTGCCGACGACGTTGTTCTTGACGGCCTCGGCGGGCTGGGCCTCCATGAAATGCACGTGCTTGTGCGCCGCGGCGTGCAGGACGACCTGCGGCTTGTGGGCGCGCATGATCTGCTCGACGAGGTCCTTGTCGCGCACGTCGCCGACATACGGCATGACGGGCACGCCGAGCTCGGCCGCGCGCGCGCCGATGTGATAGAGGATTTCATAGACGCTGTTTTCGCCGCGGCCGAGCAGGATCAGCTCGGTCGGGCGGTGCTCGATGGCCTGGCGGCACAGCTCGGAGCCGATCGAGCCGCCGGCGCCGGTGACGAGGACGCGGCGGCCGGCAAGGCAGCTCTGGCTGGGGTCGGTCTTGAGGACGACGGGATCGCGGCCGAGGAGGTCCTCGATCTCGACGGGGCGAAGCTGGCTGATCTGGACGCTTCCGGTGATGACCGACTGCATGTCGGGGATGATCTTGAACTCGAGGCGCGCGCTGCGGAACTGCTCGACGAGCTGGCGCAGCAATGCCGGCGACGGTTTTTCCAGCGCGATCAGCACCATATCGACCTTGCGCCGGCGCGCGACCGACTCGAGGCGCTCAATGCCGCCTTCGACTTTCAGGCCGTGGATGCGCATGCCGCGCAGCTGCGGGTCCGGATCGATGAACGCGACGGGGCGATAGACCTCGCGCTGGTTCTTGAGCAGGTAGCGCGCGACGAGCTCGCCGGCGGGGCCGGCGCCGAAAATCAGGACGCGGCGGGCGTTCTCGGTCCCGGCCTGCATGATCCGTTCGGTCCACAGGCGCAGCAGCAGCCGCGCGCCGGCGACGAGGCCCGTCGAAATGAAGCCGTCGATGACGACCGTCCCCCACGGCACGCGCATCAGGTGCGTGCCATAGACGTCGTGCGGATACGTCAGGAACGGCGGGATGTAACCGGTCAGGACGTTGAAGATGGAAAGGATCACGCTGCCGGCGAGGCACGCCGCGACGATGTTCATGACCTCGTAGATGCCGGTGTAGCGCGTGAAGCCGCGGTAGAGGCCGAGGCTTTGCAGGAGCAGGATGCGGACCAGGACCAAAACGGGTGCGATATAGAGGTATTGGACGAGGTAGTCGGTGACGAAGCCGCCGACGCCGCGGCGGAAATCGAGGCGGACCTCATAGGCGAACCACAGCGCGGTCAGCAGCAGCACGACGTCGAGCCCGACCAGGAGCAAACGCCGCACGATGCGGAACTTCGATTTCAAGAGGGCCGACCAGCCGGTGTGGGTCTTGGAGGAGGGTGTCAGGTTCGCCATCATCGATTCCACGATAAACGTTCGCCGCCGCGCTTTCAAGGGCGGCATGGGCGCATTTTAACATTTCCCCATGACTATCGCCGTGTGAGAATGTTCCCGAAATCGGAACAAAATTGGAATTCGCGCGGTCTGGGGGCTAGAATGGATGAAGTGTCCGTATCTTAACGATGGTTTTCCGAGGAGTCAGGATCATGACACGAATGAGTGCATGGCTTGTCGTATTCGCGATGATTTCGGCGCTGATCGCGGGGCCGGTCGGCTGCGAGAGCATGAAAGGCCATGAGCGCACGGCGGTCGGCGCCGGCGTCGGCGCCGCCACCGGGGCGCTTGCCGGCGGCATCATCGGCCACCAGAGCGGCCACAAAGGGGCCGGAGCCGCGATTGGCGCGGCCACGGGCGCGCTCATCGGCGGGGGCATCGGTTACGCCCTGGATCGCCGCGCCGCGGCGCGCCTGGAGCAGATCCCCGACGTTAACGTTCAGGTCAACGAGACGGCGCCTTCGCCCGAGGAGGGCCAGCCGCCGGTTCCGAAGCGCATGACGTTGCGCATCAGCAACGACGTCCTGTTCGAGCGCGGGTCGTCGGCGTTGAGCCCCGCGGGCGAGGCCAAGATCGGCGAAGTCGCCAACGTGATCAAGGACTACCCCGACACGAGCGTCGCGGTTCGCGGCTACGCAAGCTCCGATGGGAGCGACGAGGCGAACATGGCGCTGTCGCAACGGCGCGCCGACGTGGTCGCCGCCACGCTGGAAAAATACCGGGTCTCGCGGCAGCGCATCGTTTCGGTGAGCGGGCTCGGCGAGTCGAGCCCGATCGCCAGCAACGAAACCGAGTCCGGCCGCGCGCAGAACCGCCGCGTCGAGATAGAAGTTTTCCCGACGGCGGAAATGCAGTAGCAGATTCGCAGGAAATCGCCGCCGGCGGCGAACTCCTATGTGGATTGCGGAAGCTTGCTGCCGCTGTCGCCGGGCAAGCTTGCTTGCCCGTGACGGGTTGCCACGCGAACGGGGAGCAAGCTGCCGCACTCCACATGGGCTCATGGCGCCCTCGCCGGCGATTCTTATTCGCAAACTCCAGCCCAAAGCTCTTCGATCGCCTTTCGAATTTGCTTTTTCATGAACAAAAGCGTGAAATGATGCGCTGAGTTGTATTGTTCACGAAATTATCCAAGGAATTGATCCGATCATGACGCAGGCTCCCATTGATTCCCCGTTTCTGACACGCGAAAAGCTGATCAGCACGCTCTCCGAGCTGGTACGCATCAACAGCGTCAACCCCGGTTTCGACGGTCCCGCCGGCGGCGAGGCCAAGGTGGCCGAGTGGGCGGCGCGCTTCATGCGCGAAGCCGGCCTCGACGCGCACATCGCGGACTCCCCGGAAGGTCGGCCGAACGTGCGCGTGCGCATCGAGGGGCGTTCCTCCGGGCCGGCGCTGATGCTGCAGACGCACATCGACACGGTCTCGGTCAGCGGGATGAAGATCGAGCCGTTCGAGCCTCGCATCGAGGGCGGACGCCTGTGGGGGCGCGGATCGACCGACGCCAAGGGGCAGGTCGCCTCGCTCATGCACGCGGTGATCGCGTGGCACCAGTCAGGGCAGAAGCCGCCGCGGCCGATCGAGCTGGCATTGTGCGCCGACGAGGAAAGCGGTTTTTTGGGGGCGAAGGCGCTGGCCAGGACGAAGCTTGACGTCGCGGCGATCGTGATCGCGGAGCCGACGAGCCTGCGCGTCGTGACGACGCACAAGGGCCTGATCCGCTGGAACATCGACTTCGAGGGCAAGGCGGCGCACGCGGCGCGGCCGCACCTGGGGGTCAACGCCATCACGGCCGCGGCGGTGCTTGTCGATGAAATCGATCGCAATTACGTGCCGATGATCCGCGACCGGCGCGCGCCGCTGCTGGAGCCGCCGACGATCAACGTGGCCATGATCCAGGGCGGGGTGCAATACAACCTCGTGCCGCCGGCGTGCCGGGTGTTCCTCGAGCGGCGCATGATCCCGGGCGAGACGCCCGAGGCGGTGCTGCGCGAATTCGAAGATTTGTTCGCTGCGTGCGAGAAGAAGTGGCCCGGATTCAAGGCGCGGCAGCAGGAGCCGAACATGGTCGCGCCGGCGATGCAGACCGACGCCAACCATCCGCTGGCGCGCATGGCCGGCAAGGTCGCGGCGCAGTTCGGCGTGCCGCCCAACCCGATCGGCGTCGATTACGGGACCGACGCGTGCGTGCTCGGGGCGCTGGGGCTGCCGATCGTGATCGTCGGGCCGGGCAGCATCGACCAGGCGCATACCTCCGATGAGTTCATCGAGATCGAACAACTCGTCGCGGGGGCCAGTTACTTCGCGCGGCTCATCGGCGAAGAATGGTGATCGAGCGCGGAATGCGGAGGCTGGGTGAGTCTCGATCCAGACGGGCGCGATATCGAATTGTTCGCGATTCGGCGATGGATTCGGTTTCGATTACGATTACGATTACGAGCACGAGCACGAGCACGAAACGGACCGATGGCCCCGATTAAAACACTTCTTATGATCCAGCATCTGGACAATGGCGGCAGCGAGCGCCATTTTCATGACCTGGCGAGCAACCTGGACCGGACGCTGTTCGAGCCGCACGTGATTTACTTCGAGGGCGGCGAGATGAGCGGGCGGCTCGAGCGGCTCGGGTGGATGCCGGTGACGAACATCCCGATCACGCGGGCGACGGACTTGAAGGCGCTCGCGGCGGCGCTGAAGATTCGGACCTATTTGATCAGGAACAAGATCGAGCTGATGGTGACGTTTCATTTCGTCGCCGATTTCCTGGGGGTGCTGGCGAGCCTCGGGCGG
>JAJFUE010000031.1 GCA_021372575.1 bacterium
ATGAACTGGCTGAGCTGGCTGCGGCCGAAGAAGTCCTTGATCGCCGAGACAACCGGTTTGGCGTTGATCAGGTTGTGCGGCATCATGTTCTCGAGCTCGATGATCGCCATGCGTTCGCGGGCGGTCTTCTCGAGGTCGGCCAGGCCCACGCGGATCTGGTTCTGCAGCAGCTCGCCGACGCTGCGGACGCGGCGGTTGCCGAGATGATCGATATCGTCCGGATCCTCAAGGTCTTTTTGCAGCCGGATGAGGTGCTTCATGACCGCGATGACGTCCTCGGCAACGAGGAGGCGGTTGTTCTGCTCGACGCCGTGCTTGAACGTGCGGTTGATCTTGTAGCGGCCGACGAGGCCCAGGTCGTAGCGCTTCTCGCTGAAGAACATCTCGTCCATGAGGCGCCGACCGGCCAGGACCGAGACCGGGTTGCCCGGGCGCATCTTCTTGAAGAACTCGATGAGGGCTTCCTCGTAGGAGCGGACCTTGTCCTTCTCGATGGTGGTGAAAATCGTGTCGCGTTCCTCGTGCTGGCGCGCGAGGAGCTTGACCTTGGAAATCTTGCTGTCGGCGGCGCGGCGCAGGAACAGCGTGGAGACGCGCTCCCAAGCCTCGCCGATGATCTCGCCGGTGCGGGTATCGACGACGTCCTCGGCCAGGATGCGGCCGAGCAGGTCGCTGTAGGCGTCGGCGACGGTGAGGAAGACCTTCTTGACTTCGCTCTTCTTGATCTGCTCGACGAGCTTCTTGGTGACGCGGGCGCCGCGCTCGGCCAGTTTCTTGCCGCTCTTGGGGTCGATGACTTCCTCGATGACTTCCTCGCCGACGAAGTTTTCGAGGTCGGTGGCCTTGGTGGCGCCGCGCGAGAAGTCGTCGAGGGCGACCGGCTCGGTCGTGAAGAATTCGCGCACGAAATCGAGGTCGTCGTGCTTGCCGAACGCGCGCAGGAAGGCGGTGGCCGGGATCTTGCGCTTGCGGTCGATCATGACCCACATCAGGTTGCTGATGTCGATCTCGAACTCCACCCACGCGCCGCGGTACGGGATGATGCGCGCCGAGAAAATGTCCTTGCCGTTGGAGTGAACGCCCTTGCTGAAGGAGACGCCCGGGGAGCGGTGCAGCTGGCTGACGATGACGCGCTCGGCGCCGTTGATGATGAAGGTTCCCTGCTCGGTCATGAGCGGGATTTCACCCATGTAGGTTTCCTGCTCCTTGATGTCCTTGACCTCGGTGACGCCGGCCTCGTCGGTCTCGCGGATGACGAGTTGCAGGCGCACCTTGAGCGGGACGGCGAACGTCATGCCGCGCTCGATGCACTCGCGCACGCTGTATTTGGGCGAGCCGAAGCTGTATTCAACGAATTCCAAAGTCGAAGGGTTGTTGGCCGCCTGAATCGGGAAAACGGATGTGAATACTTCCTGCAGGCCCTTGTTCTCGCGCAGGTCGGGCGGAACATTGAGCTGCAGGAACTCACTGTAGGAGAGCTTCTGGGTTTCAAGCAGGTACGGCATCTCCATCTGCTCGGGGATGCGCGCGAATGTAAAACGTTTGCCGTGGGAGGGCTTTTTGACCGCCATGAACGCTGGAACCTCCGTCCGGGCTTGCCGGCGCATGGGCCGCCGGGGCGCGGTGTTTGGAAATCCAAGGGGGGTGAAACGGTTTCAGGCCGGCGCCGCAAGCCTTTGAATCGGCTCCGGCGCCGGCCCCTTCAAGGGTTTGCCGAACTACTTCAGCTCGACCTCGGCGCCGGCCTCGACCAGCTGCTTGCGGGCCTTCTCGGCGTCGTCCTTGCTGACATCGACCAGCACGTCGGCCGGCAGGTTATCGACGAGGTCCTTGGCTTCCTTCAGGCCCAGGTCGGGCTTGATCGCGCGGACTTCCTTGATGACCTTGATCTTCTTGGCCGCATCGACGGCCTTCAGCACGACCGTGAACTCGGTCTTCTCTTCGGCGGCCGGGGCGGCCTCGGCCGGGCCCGCGGCGGGGCCGGCGGCCATGGCCACGGGGGCCGCGGCCTTGACGTCGAACTTCTCTTCGAATTTCTTGACGAATTCGTTGATCTGCAGAAGCGACCACTGGGAAACCGCTTCCAGGACCTGATCGGTGGTAAGAGTCTCTGCCATGTTCCTCAATAGCTCCTTATGTCATCGAAAGTTGGGTCGAATGAAATGGAAAAAGCCCGCCACGGTCGCGTGTGGTTACGCGGCCACGCCGGTGTTTTCCTGTTTTTCGGCCAACGCCTTCATGGCGTAAGCCACCTTGAGCAGGCCCTGCTGCATGACGACGGCCATCTTCGTCGCCGGCTGTTTGAAATCGCCGGCGATGATGGCAAGCAATTCGCGGCGACCCGGCAGCTTCGCCAGGTCGGAAATGCCCGCCGCGTTGATGCGACGCCCTTCCAGCAGACCACCCTTGATTTTTACCTTGTCGTTCGTCTTGGCGAACTTGAGCAGGACTTTGGCCGGGGCTGCGGGATCCTCCTCGCCAAAAGCCACGGCGGTATTGCCGACGAGCATGTCGTCAATCGCGTCGCAGCCAGCCTCCACCAACGCCCGCCGCAATAGCCGGTTCTTGATGACACGCATCGACACCGACTGAGCGCGCAGCTGGGAACGCAGATCGTTCACCTCGGCGACGGTGATGCCCTGAAAATCGGTCAACACGATCGACTGCGACTTGCGCAGCTGCTCCGTTACGCCCTGGACGAGCTCCATTTTGTCTGGTCTGACCACTCGGTCACTCACCTCCCTTCCCCTTTGGCATGTGCCGCCGATGCGCCCTGGTGGGGGGCATGGCGACCGCCGAGGGGAAAGGATTCGACCCCCACTCGATGAGTCCTGGACCATGCCTCGGCAGGCGCGCGCAACTCTTGCGCATTACCCCGCCCTGCGGCGGGACCTGCTGTCTCGGGCTCGGACAGCGTAGCCGCTCAACCCGACTATGGAGTAAGCGGCAACTTTACATCTTACCTGATCAGCACTGAAAACACAAAGCTTATCGTGTCAAGCTCAGACCTTGATGGCCACGCCGGGGCCCATCGTCGTGCTGATCGAAACCGATTTCATGTAAATGCCCTTGGCCGAGGCCGGCCGGGCCTTGTTCAGGGCATCCAGAAGCGCCTGCAGGTTCTCGGCCAGGGCCTGCTCGCTGAAGCTCTTCTTGCCGAAGCTGCAGTGGACGTTGGCGGTCTTGTCGAGCCGGTACTCGACCTTGCCGGCCTTGAGTTCCTTGACGACGGGCCCGACGTTGGGGGTCACCGTGCCGGTCTTGGGGTTGGGCATGAGGCCGCGCGGGCCAAGCACCTTGCCGACCTTGGAGACTTCGCGCATCATGTCCGGGGTCGCGACGGCGGCGTCGAACTCGAGCCACCCGCCCTGGATCTTGGCGACGAGGTCTTCGGCGCCCACGACGTCAGCGCCGGCGGCTTCGGCCGCGGCCGCCGCGTCACCCTTGGCGAACACCGCCACGCGCACCGACTTGCCGGTGCCGTTGGGCAGGTTGACCGTGCCGCGGACCTGCTGGTCGGCGTTGCGCGGATCGACGCCGAGGCGAACGTCCAGATCGACGCTCTCGTCGAACTTGGCGTAAGCGCATTGCTTCAGAAGCGCGACCGCTTCCTGAACCGAATACTTCTGCCCGAGGGGCAGGTTCTTCATCGCTTCGAGATACTTCTTGCCGTGACGTGGCATCTTCATCCTCCTGTGGTGCAAACGGCTTTGACAGCCTCCCACTTATTTACCCAGTCTCATGTGAGAGAATCTGGGTTTCTTATTTAGCCGGCTTCAGCCGGCTCTGCCTTGCCCCCGGCTTCAGCCGGTGGGTTCAAGGGTTTTTCAAACTCAAATGAGCGCGCTTCAGCGCGGCTTCTCGACTTCCTTCAGATCAAATCTTGTTGCGGCTCATTCTCCATGTATGTTCCAAATAGCTCTAATGTTCTGTTTACTTTCGCCTTCCGGTGATGCTCTTTCTGATTTTCGACGTATCCAAGCAACCTTGGCATGTCGTGTTTGGCGAAACTGACCTCCCCATATCCTCTTTGCCACTGAAGCCGGTCGCTGCCGAAGTTTTCATTCATCTCGTGAGAGCTGCCGCCCTTGATCTTGCCGACCCAGTCGGCCAGACAGATAAATGGCTCGAACTGTATCAAAAGATGAATGTGGTCGCTGGTTCCTCCAATGCCTCTGAATCCGATCCCTTTGCACTTCTCGCAGTAATTCCTGATGTATTCGAACAGCACCGGCTCGAGATTCAAGTCAAGCATCGGGAGGTCATTCTTCGTGTGCCAGTTTAGATGCACATAAAGTTCCGAGAAGACATGACTTGAGGTCGAAAGCATGGCTGAAGCCCCTTTCGAGAAGCCGCGCTGAAGCGCGCTTTTTGTTTCTCCTTCATCTAAAACCCACCGGCTGAAGCCGGGGGCAAAGCAGAGCCTGCTAAAGCAGGCTAATTTAAGGGTTGCCTTTTGTTCATCGCCCGCCTGCTTCGGCGCATGAGGTCAAGTCCGAATCCAAGCGAGAGCAAACTGCTTCCAATCAAACCGAGCACTACAGGCCCGGACGGGTTGCTGGCCACAAAGACCAGATTGCCACCTGTGCAGATCAACATTGCGACAAAGAAAAACCTAAGCCAACCGACTTTCATGTTTTTCTCCTCTCGCTAGTCGTTGCCAGCAGGGGGGCTTACTCAACCACCGTGACGCCCATCGACCGCGCCGTGCCGGCGACCATGCTCATGGCGTGCTCGATGTCGTGGGCGTTCAGGTCGGCCATCTTGGTCTGGGCGATCTCGCGGATCTGGGCCTGGTTGATCGTGCCGACCTTGGTCTTGTTGGGCGTGCCCGAACCCTTCGCCAGCCCCGCGGCCTTCTTGATCAACACGGCCGCCGGCGGCGACTTGAGGATGAACGTGAAGGAGCGGTCGCTGAAGACGGTGATCACCACGGGGATGATCAGCCCTTCCTGGTTCTTGGTGCGGGCGTTGAACGTCTTGCAGAACTCCATGATGTTGACGCCGTGCTGGCCCAGAGCGGGGCCAATCGGCGGGGCCGGGTTGGCCTTGCCGGCCGGCACCTGAATCTTGACCTGTGCGATTTCTTTCTTTGCCATCTGTCAACGACTTTCGTTGATATTGCCGCGCGGCCACGTGCAGCCGGCCGGCCCCTCTGGACTCATGCCTTAGACCGGCTCGACCTGCAACACGTCGAGCTCGACGGGCGTGGGGCGCCCGAAAATCGAAACCATCACCGACAAGCGGTGCTTTTCCTCGTCCACATGCTCGACCGTTCCGATGAAGTTCGTGAACGGCCCCTCGGTGACCTTGACCTGGTCGCCCTCGGCGTAGGAGATCTCGGGCTTGGGTTTGTCGGCCTTGCTCGCCATCATCGACAGGATGTTATCAACTTCACCCTGGCTGAGCGGGGCCGGCTTGGCGCCGCCGCCGACAAAGCCGCTGACGCCCTTGATGTTGCGGATCATGTCGAAAATATCGTCGCGCGCTTCCATCTCGACGAGCAGGTAGCCCGGCATCAGGTTGCGCATGACCGTGTGTTTCTTGCCACTCTTGATCTCAATGACCGGCTCGAGCGGAATGATTACCTGGCGCACGGAATCGCCCAGGCCTTCCAGTTCCGCCAGCCGTTCGATGGTTGTCCGGACCTTGTTTTCGAAGCTGGAATAGGTATGCAGCGCATACCACTGGGTCTGACCTGCCATGAGCGGATTATCTCCTAGTTTCACCATTACCACGTTGCGAAGAATCTCCTGAACACATCAAGATTGGCCGCCGCCAAGCAGCAGCATGCCGAAGATACGGGCGAAGGCGCCATCGACAAGCATGACCATGACCGTCAGCGCGATGATGACGATGAACACCAGCACGGTCGAATTGACGATTTCCTCGGTGCTGGGCCACGTGACCTTGCCCATCTCGAAGTTGACCTCGCGGAAGAACTCGCGCAGGCCCGCCACGCTGGCCATGACCTTGGTCCACGACATCGCCACGAGCACGATGGCCGCCAGAAGCAGGCCGAGAAGCACATAATGTCCCGTCGCCATGATGATCTCACTTCGTTTTCGATTCGTCGCCGGCCGTTGGGCCGAACGGGCTTATCGGTGGCAGGCCAGGAGGGGCTCGAACCCCCAACCCCCGGTTTTGGAGACCGGTGCTCTACCAGTTGAGCTACTGGCCTTCACACAAACGGCCATTCTCTCCACGTGGACACGCGAAGTCAAATCTAAAAATGGCCATTTGAACCATAAATCTTCATTACTCGCCAGCTCCCCCGAGACTGGCGCACAACCCGGACATCATAACCGATCGATTTCAGGATCACGAGAAGAAAGTGAAAACCGCGGATCGTGGATCGCGGGATGCAGCTGCCCGAGCGTGAGCGAGGGACAACCGGACGCAAGCCTTTCGATCACGATCCACGCCGTTCCCGGGCCACGGCGTGCTGGGTCGATTCGATGATCGACAGGCCGCCGTCGGGGTTCTTGACCGCGATGCAGCTGGTGACGATCCGGCAATCGGGGGCGTTGAAATAACCGGCAAGCTCGAACGCGGGCCGGCCGTCCTTGCCGTTCGTCCTCGCGACCGTGTAAGTCCCGGCCCCCTCGACGACGCCCGTGATCGGCTTCTCGGGCGGCGCGGCCAGCGTCGAGGCCAGCGCCAGCGCCGATTCGGCCAGCAGCCGCGATTGCACGCGCTGCTCGTTGCGCTTGAGCTCGGATTGCCGGATCTGCAGCTCGCCGAACATCGACGTCATCATGACGAGCGCCAGCGGCAGCATCACGATGATGAACACCAGGCTCACGGCGCGGCGGCGATGGGCTGGGCTGAGAAGTTGAATCATCATCGCGCCTCCTCCGCCGGTGCCGGTGCCGGGGCAAGCGGGGCCGCGATCGCCCCGAACGTGCGCCTCCACGTGTTGAGCCCGTCTGAATCCTCGACGGTCCAGCTCAGCCGCCACGTGCCCCCTTCGGGCTGGAACGCCGACTCGACCACATGATTCGCGAACAACCGATCGACCGTGTTGGCCTGCCGGCGCAAAAACCGGCCGCCGCTGAAAACGTATTCAATGTCGCGCGCGGAATCGCCCTGCCGGATCACCACTGACTTACCGTCGGGCGCGGGCGTGATCGATGCCGCGAGGGAAACATCCCGGTGCCAGGCGTCGATCGCGTCGCGTGCTCCCGCCTGAAGCGCCATGCGCTGGTCGAAATGCCGGTGGGCGCCCATCGTCCGCGACACGATCCGATAAACGGGAACGCTGATGACCATGATGATCGAGACGACGATCAGCAGCTCGATGAGGGTGAACGCGCGGCGGCTCATCGTTGGGCCTCCTTGCGCGGGGCCATCAGCGTCGCGAGCGACACCGGCATGCCGTTCTTCGCCGTCAGATCGACCGTCACGCGCGCCTGGACAAGCGGGCCGCTGGTCTCGCTGATCTCAACCTTGGCCAGCGGCGCCAGGTCCGGATGCAACCGGGCCGCCTGCGGATCGATGGCGTACGTGCCCGGCGCCGGAAGCTCCGGCCGCGCCCGGAGCAGCGCCAGTTCGTCCTCGATGAGCGCCACGGATTCGCGCGAGAGCTCCTGCCGCTCCGAGACGATGCGCGCCTGCGCCGCCACCCGCGCCGTCACCGGCGCCAGGATCGCAAGGATCGCGATCACGATGAGCAGCTCGATCAGCGTCATGGCCTTTTTCTTCTTGAAGCGCGGCAACGGCCGCGGCCGCCAGTATTCCTTCAGCCGCCGGTGGCTCGGAAAGATCATCCCGGCCAGCAGCACGTACGGATTCAGCAGCATCAGGTAGCTGATCACCAGCGGAATGATCGAAACCCAGTTGCTCGGAATCGAGAATGCCAGCAGCGGGTGCATGCGCAGTCCGACCACCAGGATGGCGGTGAGAAGGCCGATCAGCAAGGCGAGGGCGCTGTAGAACTCCGCGACATTCGAGGGTTGGCTGATGATTTCGGACACGACGGCGAAAAAACTGCCCACATATAAAATGACCACGGGAACCATCACGAACCAGGCCAGGATATCCCGGATCGTGTGCGTCGTCAGCCGCCGGATTCCCACGAGCACCAGGATGTGAAGGATCCACAACAACCAAAGTGCGCCCAAGGCAAAAGCGGTGGTGGCCTCGGCGGATACCTCGAAACTGGGGAATATCCTTAGAGTATTGTCAAACCCGCTCGCGGGTTGATGCGTGGGGAAGGCGAAATAAATAATCAGGGAATATGCCACGGCAAAAATCGTCACGCCAACGAGGACGCTCGTGATGATCCTGATAGTTATAGAGTGCCTGGCGGTTTTTTGAATCATGCCTGTCCTTCCCTCGAGGGGAATAGGCTGACGAGACCCGTCAGCCGCGTGATTTCGCCCGGCGCGACAAGCCCGCGCCGCAATGCATCCAGAAATCCCTCGCGCGCGCCGACGCCAATGCCCAAGGTTGGGGCAATCGCCGATGCCGGTTCGCCCGCGGCCAGCGCCGCGGCGGTGGCGCTCGTCGGCTCGAGCCACTCGCCGATCCCGGTGCGCCCCAGCCGGCCCACCCCGAGGCAGCGATCGCAACCGTTTCCATCAGCCACCCGGACGCCGAGTGCGGGAAACAGATCCTTTTCTTCCTCCGACGGCTCGCGCCACTGGCGGCAGTCGGGGCAGATGAGCCGCATGAGCCGCACGTTCACGACCCCGGCCAGCGCCGACGCGATCACGTAGGCCGGCGCGCCCATCTGGCGCAGGCGCACGAGCGCCTCGGCCGGCGTCAGCGTGTGCATCGAGCTCAGCAGCCGGTGCCCGGTCAGCGCCGCCTGAAGCGCCGTGTTGGCGGTTTCGGCGTCGCGAATCTCGCCGATCATGATGACCTCCGGGTCCTGCCGCAGGAGCGCGCGAAGGCCGGAGACAAACGTGAGTCCGCGCGCCGGGTCGGCCGCGATCTGCGCCGCGCACGGCAGCGACCGCTCGATCGGGTCCTCGATCGTGAGGATCGAGACCGGCCCGCCGGCGCGCTCCGCCAGGTCGGCCAGTAATGAATAAAGCGTGGTCGATTTGCCGCAGCCGCTCGGACCGATCGCCAGAATGAGCCCCTGCGGGATGTCCGTCGCCGCGCGCAGCCGCGTGATGAGCGTCTCGGACAGACCCAGTTCTTCGAGGCGCAGCGGCCCCAATGCCCCGCCGATCAGGCGCACAACGGCCTTTTCGCCGCGCAGCGTCGGCAGCACGGAGAGCCGCGCCTCGCCGCCCGAGGCCTGGCCGTTGAGCTGGAACCGGCCTTCCTGGATCGGGTCGCCGCTGTAGTCGGTGCAGCGGCCGAGGACCTTGAGCCGCGCCACCAGCCGCTCGTGGATCGAGAGCGAATAACGCGCCGCCTCGCGCAACTGGCCGTCGATGCGCGCCCATAGCGCCGCGTCGGCCTCTCCGGGGAAGAAATGCAGGTCCGTGGCGCGCCGCGCGCCGGCCCATGCGATCACCCGCGCGAGCCACGCCGGGGCCTCATCGGGGCCCGCCGGCAATGGAGTGATGGCGTCGATCTCTTCCATCAAATCACCCGATCAGTTTCGGAAGCTGGAACAGCGGGAAGTAGAACATCATGGCGATCATCGCCACGAACAGGCCGATGAGGATCAAAATCAACGGCTCGAGGATTTCGCGCAGCACCAGCAGGCCGTGCGTCGTGCGGTCGCGATAAAAATGCCCCAGTTCGTCGAGCGTCGCGGCCAGTTCGCCCTGGTCCTCGGCGGCGGCGATCATCACCGACATCCCCGCCGGCAGCAGCGGCTGGCTCTCCACAATCTTGCCGAGCTTCTCGCCCTTCTCGTAGCGGTCGCGGAAATCGAGGATGGCTTGCCGCACGTAGGAGTTCTCGCTGGCCTCGGCGATCAGCTCCAGCGCCTCGGCGAGCGGAACGCGGTGCGCGAGCAGGAGCGACAGGTAGCTTGCGAAATTGGCCGACTCGGACATGCGCATGATTGGCCCGATCACCGGGATCGACAGCGCCAGCCGGCCCGGTCCCCAACCCCACACGCGCAGCCCCAGAAGCGCCGCCAGCAGGTAAAGGCACGGGATCAGCAGGATGACGTTGGCCAGGATCAGGGTGTCGCTCGCATTGAAGCTGAATACGTGCGCAAAACTCTTCTCCATCGGAAAACCGATCTGGCTGAAGATATCTTCCCACTTGGGCAGAACCTTGACCGTCAGGAACGAGCAGATCGTGAACAGGACCAGCAGGACAATGAGCGGGTAGGCCGCCGCGCGCCGGAACTGCTCGTAAATCTTGAGGCCGTCCTCGAAGCGGTCGGCTGTCTCGCGCATCATGCCGGGCAGGGTGTGGCCCTGTTCGCCAAGCCTCACGAGGCGCCGGTAGGGCGCGGCGAATATGTCCGGGTGGCGCTCCATGGCCTGCGAAAGCGGCTGGCCCTGCTCGACGTCATTGGCCAGCTGGCCGACGGCGCGGCCGAGCGCCCCGCCCTCACTGTCGAGCTGAAACGCGCGCAGGACTTGCGGCAGGGGCACGCGGGCCCCGAGCGCTCCGGCCAGATGGCGCGAAAACAGCGCCAGGTCTTCCATGTGCCGCGGCGTGCGAAAGAGTCTGAACATCGGTGGGTCTGTTCTCCTTGATTCGAACTTCGAGCCCCGCGACTCAGGGGACCGGCTGATAAACGTCGCCCAGGCTGACCGTGCCGTTGGTCGGGTCATAGACGAGAATTTGAACCTTGCCGCCTTCGAGAATTCTCGTGGAAGGCGCGGCCGGCTGCATCGGCAGCGTCGAGGACGGCCCGAGCCCCCACAACAGCGCGGCGTGGAATCCGGGCAAATCCGTTGAGTCCGGGCCCGGGACCAGTTGCAAGCCCTGCTTGGGATCGAGCTGGATGGCATTGAAATAAGTGTAAGGGGCCGGGGTCATCCTGCGCTCATGCTGATGGCCGCGCGCGTCTTCCGTGGTCATCGAATCCATCGGCAGCCAACTCAGGTATTGGATCGGCGTCGTCAGGGCCCTGAGGTCCCAGCCGTTCGGCTTGCCGGAGGTGGAGTTGAGCGGGTAGGCGCGGTTTTCCAGCCTGTAGGTTTCGCACGACATGGCCAGCATGGAGAGGTCGGCGTTGCTTCGCGAGACGCCGGCCCGCGTCCTGGCCTCCATGAAGTTCGGGATGGCAATCGCGGCGAGAATCGCCATGATCGCCACCACGATCGTCAATTCAACATATGTGAACGCGCGTCTCATAAGGGTTCCCCCCACTCTCATATCTCCAATGTATATAACAATTCGCAGCTATCCGCACCTCCACTTCATAACACCAGACGAACAGGGAGGGCGAAAGTTGGTGAAATTTTTTCAGGAAAATTGTCCTCAACGTGCCGCGCCTGCGCACGCTGCCGTTCGAGACGGCGATCATCGAGCGCTACCGCCGCCGCGAGGAACGCATCGAGGCGTGGCTGGCCGCGCCGCTCATGGGCGAGTTCGCTTGCGTATTCGTGGACGGCATCTGGCTCAAGCGCTCCTGGAGCCGAAGAAACCTTCAGTTCCTTCGCCTTTCCGCACGAGCACTGGCGCAGCCTGCGCACGAACAATCCTCTGGAGCGGATCAATCGCGAGATCCGCCGGCGCACGCGCGTCGTCGGCGCGTTCCCCGACGGCAAGAGCGCGCTGATGCTCGTGGCGGCCCGCCTGCGCCACATCGCCGGGACGCGCTGGGGGACGCGCTGCTACATGAAGATGGATCGCATCGATGAGGCGGCCATCGAGAAGGCGGCGGCCGGCTAAGGGATCGCTCCGAGGGACGCTGTCCCCCGGACCCCCGGGGATTTAACGCATTGGCGCCGAGGCAAGGGCGATG
>JAJFUE010000050.1 GCA_021372575.1 bacterium
CTTCAGGAGCATCTGCCGCTTGTCGGCGAAGTAATACCGCAGGTCGATCGGCGAGAACTGGTTGATGAACGGATAGACCGCCAGGTCGCGCGAGATCGCGTCCGCCAGCATCTGGCCGCCGCGCGGATTGCGCCGGATCGTGCGGGCTCCGAACCACCAGCCCCTGACTTCGCGCGTGGAGGTTGATGAGACATCCGTCTGCTGCGGCGACATCACCAGCCAGCGCATCCTCGGCATTTGCTCGACGCGCAGCGCGCTCTGGCAGCCGGCCAGCATCGTAGCGGCCATCACCAGCAGCGCCACGCGCGCCACGGCGGCCTGGATTCCGAGTTCCCTGTCGAGGCGGCGATTGTTGCTCATGTTACGCTTCCGATCGTCGAATAGAATACCCGTCTCAGCTTAGCCGCGCCCCCTTAACAGTCAATCAAATTTGCATTATTATTTGACTTTGACCCACCCTCATGCCGATAGTTCTACAGGATCACATTGTTGTCGTCGCCTCCACACCAGCCCGAGGAGTTACGAACCATGCAGAAGCTACTTTTGGCCCATTTGTGCGGAGTTTTATTGCTGGTCCTGCTCGTTTGCGCGCCGGCGCCCGGCCACGCGGCCGCGGCCGGCGGGGCTTCGCCCCAGTTCGACGTCCCGATGGTGCATTCGCCGGTCACCGTCGCGCCGCAGGAAAAATCCGAACCCTCCACCCCGATGAAAGTGCTTCAGGCGGTCTCGTGGTACATCCCGAATCGCCTGGCCGACATCTTCGATGTGCCCAAGGTCTATCTGTCGCTCGGCAGCGGCCTCGGCGGCACGTTCCGCGCCACGAAGGCCCTCTATTTTTCCTACATGGACACCGAGACCTATTGCATCGGCTGGGGCGGCCGCAAGATGGACGCCGGCGGCTCGATCTTCTTCCACGAGCGCATTGACGAGCAGTACATGGGCTTCCTCGCCGCGCAGCAGGGTAATATGCAGCGCGACGCCAGCGAGCTCGGCCTCTCTCTCCACCTGTGGGCCATCGGCGCGAACATCGCCTTCAGCGGCGCCGAGCTGCTCGACGCCGTCACCGGCATCGTCGGCATCGACCTGATGGACGACGACCACGGCCCCGTGTTCTTCGACAAAACCGAAAAGAAGCAGGCGCCCGCGGTCCCGCCGCCGTCGGCCGTTTCGGCCCCGCCCACGGCTTCGCCGCTGATCCCGGCCCAGGCCGCCCAGCCCGCCGGCGCCGTGACCCCCGCGACCTCCGCGCCGCAACCCGTCAATCCGAACTGGCGATAAGAAACGTCCCCGGAGCCCAAACAAAAGGCACGGATCGCACCACTCGCGGCCCGTGCCTTTTTTCTGCGTCACTCAGCACTCAGCACTCAGGACTCAGGACTCAGCACTCAGGACTCAGGACTTACTTCTCCATCCGCCCGACGGTCATGTTGTCGTCGATCAGATACGTTTGGGCGAACTTCTGGATATCGGCCGCGGTGACCGCCTCGATCTGGCGCAGGCGCGTCTCGAGGTAATACGGGTCCTTGCCGATCTGCGCGGCCTCGGCCAGCTCGCGGGCCATACCGAGGTTGTCCTCGAGCGAGCGCATCGTGTCGGCACGCAGCATCTTCTTGGCGGCGGTGAGCTCCTCGGCCGTGACGGGCTCCTTGCGCAGCCGATCCACCTCGGCAAGGATCGCCGCCTGCAACTGGTCGAGCGTCGTCTTGCCCTGCGGGGTCGAGTAGATCATGAACAGGTTCGGCAGCACCTCGCCGGGGCCGGAAAACGCCGAGCAATCGGCCGCGAGCCGCTCCTTCTTGACCAGCTTCTCGAACCAGCGCGCGCTGCGGCCGCCGGTAATGACCTGCATGAGCAGCTCGGCCTGCACGTCGGCCGGGTCCGGCGCGCACGGCTTGTGCCAGCCCAGGAGCAGCGTCGGCTGCGCCTCGACCGCGAGCTTGGCGATGCGCTCGCCCGCCTGCTTGGGCTCGCTGGTGATGCGCGGGGCGTCGGCGCCGGCCGGGCGCGGCTTGAGCGGCCCGAAATGCTTCACCAGCATCTGGCGCGTCCGCTCGACGTCAAGGTCGCCGACCAGCACGCCGACCGCGCGGTCGGGGGTGTATTGCTGCCGGAAGAACCGGTATGCCTCGTCGGCCTCCAGGTTCGCGATGTCGTCGCTCCAGCCGATCACGGGATAGCCGTACGGGCTGGCCACGAACGCCGTCGCCATCGTCACGTCCCACAGCCGGCTGATCGGGTCGTTGTCGTTGCGCATACGGCGCTCCTCGAGGATGACCGAGCGCTCCTTGTAGAACTCGCGCATGACCGGCTCGGAGATCCGCGCCGACTCCATCTTCATCCATAGCTCGAGCCGGTTCGACGGCAGGCTCACGTAATACGTCGTCGCGTCGGACGAGGTGCTGGCGTTCATGTCGCTGCCGCCCTCGCGGCTGTAGATCTGGTCGAACTCGTTGGGGACGACGTATTGCTGCGCCTCGGCCTGCGCCTGCTCGAACGCCTTGCGCGCGGCGTCGAGCCGGGGCTTGATTTTGGCCTTGTCGGTCCACGGCTGCATGGCCAGCGAACGCAGGCGGTCGTATTGCTTCGCCGCCGCCGTGACCTTCTCGAGCGCCGGTTTTTCCCGCGCGTAATCCTTCGTGCCGAACTGCGGCGTGCCCTTGAACGCCATGTGCTCGAACATGTGCGCGATGCCGGTCGTGCCGGGCTTTTCGTCCTTGCCGCCGACGTCGAACCGGATCACCCCGGAGAAAACCGGCGCGCGCCGGTTGGGGCAGATCAGGAACACCATGCCGTTGTCGAGCCGCACGACGCGCATCGCGGCGAGCAGGTCGTGCGGCGCCGTCTTGAGCGTCGGCGATGTGGCGGCGTCGCCCTGCGCGGCAAACGCCGCCGTCGCAAGGCCGATCCACAACGCAATCGCGCATGTCCGTTTCAACATGGTTGCCCCCTTGTTCGTGCTCGTCATCCAACGTCCGCCTGGCTCACGTTTCACGATTTTATGTGACTCCCCGCCAAAACTTCAATCATTCATCGTGACAGTCCAGTTGACAAGCATCCGGCGCTGGTCAACACTGTCCTCAATCAGTCTTGTCCGTTCGGAGTTGGTCATGAGCAAACCGGCCCCAAAACATTTGAATTGCCCGACTTGCGGCGAGCCCGGCGAGCTCCCGTTTCTATTCTGCGACAAGTGCGGCGTTCCGCGCGTGCGGCTCGGCCACTGGCGCCTCGTGCTCAACCTGTCGTTCGCGTTCGGCACGTTCATGGCCATTTACCTCGCCCGGGATTTCCTGGCCTGGTCGTGGCCGCTCTACGCGTGGTTCTGGATTTTCTACATTCAGTTCGGGCTGATGCTCATGGCCGGCCGCGCGGGGCTCAAGCTCCGGCTGCTCACGTGGAACCTCGTTTTCTTCCTCGGCTTCTTCACGATGTTCCATTTCATGCAGCCGAACACGAGGCATGACTTCCTGTTCTTCTTCCTGTCGCCCGGCCAGCCGCTCGCGCCCGACTTCCTGCTGACGCTTCTCGGAACGCTCCCCGGCATCGCCAACGAGAACCCGATTCCGTTCTTCATTGTGCTCGGCATCGTGGTCGTCCTGGTGTTCGGGTCGTTGTATATCCTGTGGGGCCGGCGCTACGGCTGGGTCAATTCCTACCGCCTCGTCATCCTGTCGCTGATCGCGATCTGCACGTCGCTGCTGCTCGTGCTGCGGATCGCGGAATATCTGCACGGCCACGGCTATTACCCGAACGTCAACCTGCAGGACATCATCAAGGCCAAGCCCGACTACGATTTCTACGTCGGCTGGGCCGACAACATGCTGTGGCGCGTGTTCCTGATCGAAATCGTCGGCTACTCGGCGATCCACAGCTACGCGATGGTGCACAAGAAGCCGATGCCGCCCATCGAGATCGCGCCCGGCGAAAGCCCGCTCATCCGGTCGCTGCTGCGGCTGATCATGATCCTTCAGCGCCTCTACCGCGTCTTCGAGCAGATGTTCCTCTACCTGCTCGGGACGCTCGGGCAGCTCGCCCGGGACATGTGGCTGGTGTTCAAGGCGTTCATGCGCGAGTTGGCGGTCCCGTCGATTTCGCTCATCGCCACCGCGCTCATGTTCTACGCCCTCATGCACATCACGATGGATTACATCGAGACCGACCAGGCGGTGGACATCGGCAAGATCCTGCTCCTGTTCGCGGGGACGCTCTTTTCGCTGGTGCTGTTCGTCGGCTGCAAGACGCCCTATCGCTGGGGGCGGCTGCTGACGTTCTACGGCGAGATGCTCGCGTGGCTTCTGCCGAACCTGATCGTGTTCTTCCTGATCATGTCGCTGTCGCTGTGGATGTCGGCGCGCGTGCTGAGCAGCCACCCGCAGGTCTCGCAACTCCCGTATCGCATGGGCCTGCTGACGGAGATTCTTGCCGGCATCATGTTCGTGATGCTGATCGTGACGTTGATCCGCAAGCGCGCGCTCATCGCGCAGCCGCCCGAGGAGCCGGCGCACGCCGAAACGGCGGCCGCACCGAAGGAGAAGCGCAAATTCCCGCGGCCGAAAATCGGCTTCGGCGGGCTGTTCCAATGGGGCGGGCTCAATCGCGTCGCCGAAAAGGCCAAGCAAAAGGCGGGCCAATACGGCCTCGAGGAAAAAGCGCGCCGCGCCCGCGGATTCGCCAGCGAGGCCGCCGGATTCATCAAGGACCGCATCCACGGCAAGCCGCTCGTCGTCGAGAAGCTCGAGCGCGCGACCGAACGCTTCCAGGAAAAGATGGCCCAGGTCAGCACGCTGTCGAACATGCAGGCCTCTGTCGATGCGCACACCTACCAGCGCCTGATGACGCAGTATCGCAACGAACTCAAGCTCCTCAAGGCCGAGCGTGAGGAGGTGCTGCTCGAATACAGCCGCACGCTCGATCGCCGCCGCGAGGAGATGGCCGGCCTCACGGCCGAATCCGCCCAGCTCGCAACGCGCCGCCAGGAGCTCGAAGCCTTGCAGGAAGCCGGCGCGCTCAACGCCTCCGACTACAAACGCGAATGCCGCGCGCTCGAAGCCGAGACGCAAGCCCTGAACGTCAAGCTCGAGGCCTGCCAGGCGATCATCGATTCGATGGCAACCGAAGCGACCGAAACGAGTTGAAAAGTCCTGAGTGCTGAGTGCTGAGTCCTGAGTAAACAAAAATGCCGAGCCGTCTCGGGGCTCAGCATGCGTCCACAATTCCGGAATCTATGTTGTTACTCAGGACTCAGGACTCAGGACTTATATTCATTTGGAGGGCTGGCGGAGAGGCCGGGATTCGAACCCGGGGAAGAGCATTATACCCTTCAACAGATTAGCAATCTGCCGCCTTCAGCCACTCGGCCACCTCTCCGCCTCAGGGCACGACAGACGTTGGATTCTATAAGCTCCCGGCACGGTGTTCAATCGAAAAAGAAACGCGACCGCGGACGGATGCACACAAAAAAACAAAATTTTTTGGAAACATCGCCCCCCCTTGCGCGTCTATTTTGATTGGACGCTCATCTGAGAGACATCAGCGGTGATCATCGACAGGCCCCCCCAAAGGTGACATATGGTCATCAAGTGGCCGATTTGTGACGAAAAGATGCCCGCAAGGGTCAAAGAACGTTATATATTCTTGATTTGGATTGTATCTCGGGCTCCTTATATCCTATGATTTGAATGTTTATGAAGAACGCCAGGTCAAATACTCTCAAGATTCTGCAAATCACGCTGGGAGCGTTGTGGCTGGCTTGTTGGTTCGCCTCGGCCGCGATGGCGCAGACCTCGTTCGGCCTGCGCGAGCCGCTTCGGCTCGATGACGGCGCGGCTCCCGTTCAGGATATCCACATCGCCGCGCAGAGCCGCGACGTGATTTCGATCGCCTGGATTGCCGGCGAAGGCCCGGGCGCACGCATCAACCTGCGCCACCGCGTCGGCTCGGCCATCGGCATCTGGGACCCGATCCAGACCCTTCAGAAGAACATCGGCGGGCAGCCGCGCGACCTGACCCTGACCCATGACGCGTTCGGCCATGTGCACCTTGTCTGGACGGCGATCGAATCCGGCCGCCGACAACTGCATTACGCCAACGCCCAAACGCCATATGTGACCCCCTCCGTGGTTCCGCTGCGGATCGGCGGCAGCGGCGAAGACGAATTCCCCTCCATCGCCGACGTTCCCGGCCTTGGCGTCGTTGTTGTCTGGGAAGCCGAAACGACGACCAGCACGACGATCCGGGCCATGACGCTGCCGAATGGCAAGCCGCCGCTGGATCTCGGGGTCGTTTCCGGCGCCAGCCGCTCGGCGATCGCGCCGCAGATCGTCTCGACCAATCCGCTGCGCGTCGCGTGGTACGAAATCGACGCGATCGGCGGGCGCCTCGCGATCAACGAGTGGTCGGCCAGGACGGGTCGCTGGGTCGCGGCCTCGATTCAGCCGCTCGCCGGCGCGCTTCCGCAGAGCGGCTACGTCGTCCTGCGGGCCGATGCGGGGGCCCTTGCCGCGGGCTGGCAGGATGTGGACGGGGCCGGAGTCGGCAAGATCGCGCTCGACGTGCGCAGCCGCACCGCCGCCTCGACCGAAACGACGACGCGGCACTGGCTGTTCGACACTCCTTCCGGCGAGCACACCCAGCCGGCCCTTGACGGTTCGCCGCTACGCCGGCTCGTCGTCGCGTGGCGCAACTTCACGACGGCCGGCCAACAGATCTGCATCCGCTCGATCGGCGCCGACGGCGCCCTGAGCAAAAATTATGTCCTCTCGCCCTCGAGCCAGCGCTTTGCCGGCCGCGTCGATCAGGTCACCGTCGGGGACTGGTCGATGGCCGCTTGGACCGACGTCGATCGCGACGGCGGCGGCGGCGGCGTCTATGTCTCCGAATTGAACTGGCCGAACCTCACCAAATAAATTATCGTACGCTTTGTTGAAACGTGCTCCATTTCGATCGAGGGTGGATCCAATGAAACCTTATCCATTGCTTCGCCGCGCGTTCGTCCGTTGTTTCATGCTTCTGGCCGTCATGAACCTGGCCGGCTGCTCGGTGTTCATGATGAGCCCGCAGAAGGAAGTTGAGCTCGGCGCCAGCCTGCGCAAGGAGATCGAGCCCAAGCTCACGATGATCAACGACGGTGAGATGAACGCTTACGTGAACAACCTCGGCCAGCGCCTCTGGTCCAAAACGCCGCAAGGCCCCGTCCCGCCACGGTTCCACGTGATCCGCGACAAGGAGCTCAACGCGTTCGCCATTCCCGGCGGCGACGTGTATATCCATTCGGCGACGATCCAGGCGGCCGACGACGAGGCGGAGCTGGCCGGCGTGATCGCGCATGAACTGGGGCACGTCAGCGGTCGCCACGGCGCCAGGCAGATCGCCGCGCAGCAGGGCGTGGCGCTCGCCAGCGACCTGCTTCTCGGCTCGGCGGGCGTGCCGGCCCAGCTTGCCGGCCAGCTGCTCGCCTCGGGGGCGTTGTTCAAATACAGCCGTGTCGAGGAGGACGAGGCCGACGCGGTCGCGGTCAACACGCTCAACAACCTCGGTTACGACCCGATGGCAATCAACGATTTCTTCGCGAAAATCAAGGCCAGATACGGCGACAAGTCGATCCCGGTCCTGAACCTGTTCGCCTCGCACCCGCCGACGGCCGAACGCATGCAGAACGTGAAGAATCTTTCGGCGCAACTGCCGGCCCAAAACCGAACCCGGCCGACAGCCGATCTCAAGAAAATCAAATCCCGCCTGTAAGCCGGCGAGCGGCGTTTTCGAGTCACGCTTTATTTCAGATGCAGCCGACCCTTGATGGCGTTGAGCTCGATGGGGCCGTAATCGCGCGAGTCGTAGCTGCGCGGGCGGTTGTCGCCGACGACGAAGTATTGCCCGGGCTGCACGTCCCACGACTTGTTTTTCATCTTTAGCGGCGGCGTGGGGCCTTGCGGCGGATCGTTGCGCTCGCCGTTCACGTAGAGCTGGCCCTTGCGCAGCTCGACCTTGGCCGGACCGATCGCGACGATGCGCTTGGTGATGAAGTCCGCGCCGGGTTCGCGGAACACGATCACGTCGCCGACGTTGTAGTCGGCGGCCTCGCTCATGATGTAGCGGTCGCCGAGCTTGAGCGTCGGCTCCATCGAGCTGCCCACGACTTGGAAATAGACCACGCGCTGCGTCTGCACGATCCACAGCGCGATCAGCACGGCGATCGCCACGATCACGCCGATGACGTTGCGCGCCGTGCTGACGCCCCAGTATCCGCGCACTTGGTTGCCATGATTCAGCATGTGCCGGTCCCCGTTATTTCTGGCAATGCGGACAGAAATACGTGCTGCGTTGTTGCTGCACGACGCGCTCGACCGGCGTGGCGCAGCGCGGGCACGGCTCGCCCTTGCGGCCATAGACGGCCAGCCGCGAGGCGAACGTTCCATGGCTGCCGCGCGAGTCGCGGTAGTCGTTGATCGTCGTGCCGCATGCGCGGATGGCGCGCCGCAAAATCAGCCCGATGGCGCGCCGCAGCCGCGCGATCTCGTCGCGGGTCAGGCCGCCCGCCTGCCGCCTCGGATCGATGCGCGCCTCGAACAGCGCTTCCGAGGCGTAAATGTTGCCGATCCCGGCGAGCCGGTCCTGGCGCATGAGCCACGGCTTGATCGGCGCGTGCGATCCTTCGAGCAATGCGGCGAGCCTCCCGGCCGTGAACCGCGGCCCCGTCGGGTCGATCCCGGGCTCGGGCACGGTCCCTTCGACCAGGCGCATCGTCCCCAGTCGGCGCACGTCGCGAAACTCGAGCGCGCCGCCCTCGAGCACGATCCGCGCCCGTGCCGGCGGCACTGGCGGCGCGCCATGATTTGCGGACCAGATCAGGTTGCCCGTCATGCGCAGATGAAACAGGAGCCACAGCGGTGGCCGCCGCGCCGCGATCAGCTCGACGCCGGCCTCCTTGCCAATGCGACGGACTTCGCCGATCCGAAACCGTCCCGCCGGAGGGGCAAACTTCAGCAGCGGATCAAAAATTTCGATCGCCTTCACGCGCCGGCCGCTCAGAACCGGCGCGATCTGCCGCGCGATGGTCTCGACTTCGGGTAATTCAGGCATCCCACACACTCACGCTGGACAAGTGTAAAATCGTCGTGCTCGTGCTCGTAATCGTAATCGTAATCGAACCCTCGAATCGCCACCATCCACGATTCACCAACCGCCAACAGTTATGCTAGCATGGACTCCGTGTTGGAATGTCCACTGAATGTCACGCGATGAAGAAGTTCTTTCTTTTGCTCTCGGTGATCGTGGTGGCGGTCGTGGCGGCGGCGGGGCTTTGGCTGCTCAACGCCGCGCGCGAGTATCGCCGGCTTGTCGATTTCGGCACGACCACCCGGGAAACCTACCGCTCGCTCGCCAAGGAATACAATTTCAAACAGCCATCCGCGCCAAACGGCTCGAACGCTGCGGACACAGAATCCGCCGCGCGCTGGGACGAGTTCCTCAAGGTGCGCGAGCGGATGATCGCCGCGATCCCGACGGGGTTTGACCGGCGCGCCCGGCAGATCCTCGCCATGCCCAAGCCCGGCTTGGGCGGACAGGTTTCGTTCCTGCTCGACCTCGCGCCGGAGCTGAAACCGGCCGTCGATGCGCACATCAGGGCGCTGCGCGAGGTGCGCATGAGCCCCGTCGAATACCGCCGGCGGCTGGGCATCGCGATGCTGGCGGCCATCGATGCGCCGGACAAGTATCCGGCCGGCAAGGCATACCGGAAATTGATGGACCAGCTCGTTCGGTTCGGCCGCCGGCTCGCAGAAAATGCGAAAATGGGCGTCGAGCCGGCCCAGATTCCGGACGCGCCGTTCGCCCTCCAAACCCTGCGCAAGGAGTTCGGGTCATATCCAATGGCGCCGTCCGAAGTGCCCGCGCGACTGGAAACGTCTCGCGAAACGGCATACTTAATTGATATCTTGGTCGTTGCGGTCGAGCCGGAGCAACTGGCGGATCGTGAACCTGTGGATCGTGGATCGTGAAGTCTGAGAACGCAATGAATTCGAATTACCCCGCCGCCCCGCCCACCCCTGCCCAACCGAGAAAGCACCGCCGGCGGATGGCGTGGTGGCGCTGGGCGTTTTTGATTGTCGCCGCGTTCACGACGGTGGTTTCGGCCGTCGGCGTCGGCGTGTTCATCGGCATCCTGCGCGAGCTGCCGGCCCCCGAAACGCTCGAGTATTACGATCCACCGCAGGTCTCGCACGTCTTCGACCGCAGCGGCGCCGTCGAGATCGGCCAGTTCCGCAACAAGGACAAACGCCGCCAGGTGGTGACGCTGGACGAGATCCCGGCCACGCTGCGCAACGCGTTCGTCGCCATCGAGGACCGCCGGTTCTTCGACCACTACGGCGTCGATCTGATCGGCGTGCTGCGCGCGCTCAAGGCCGACCTGATGGGCGGTCGCGGCAAACAGGGCGCCAGCACGATCACGATGCAACTGGCGCGCGACAAGGAAATCCTGCCGATCGTCGGCCGCGAGAAAACCTACTGGCGCAAGATCAAGGAGGCGGTGTTCGCCCTCGAGATCGAGCGCCGCTACAGCAAGAAACAGATCCTCGAGTTCTACCTGAACCACATCGATTTCGGCAACGCGGCGTTCGGCGTCGCGGCCGCCGCCAACACGTTTTTCTCCAAGCCGCTCTCGCAGCTGTCGCTCGCCGAATGCGCCACGATCGCCGCGATCCCCAACGGCCCCGGCAAATACAGCCCGGTCAAGAACCCGGAAAACACGAAGGCGCGCCGCAACCTCGTGCTCAACAGCATGTACGACTGCGGCTACATCACCAAGGCCGAGCGCGACGCCACCGTGGCCGAGCCGCTGCGCATCAAGCTCGGCGGCCAGTCGAGCACGAGC
>JAJFUE010000054.1 GCA_021372575.1 bacterium
GAGCGTGGGATTGACGATTTACGATTGACGATTGAGGCTTGGGGGAATCGGTTATCGGCGCGGTTGAATGGGAATCTATGGCCGGAGAGGGAGTTTTCCCGGAGCAAACTGAAGTTTGAACTCCGAACAGGAATTCCGACGGCGGGCGGTCGGGGGTTGGCGCGGAAGGGGGATTCTTGAGTTGCAGGATCGATTTCTGGACGGAGACGAGGCGCCAGAGGGATTGGATGCCGGCGTTGATCGTGACGAGATTGGGGCGACGGGAGCGCGCGTCGGGGTCGGACGGGTTGGCGTGGGCGGCTTCGGCCTCGGCAAGGCGATCGCGCGTCCAGCCGCTAAGCAGCTTGCCGAGATCGGCGGCGGCGGATTCGAGCGCGGAGATGGAGGGAGAAGAGGTCAAGTGCTGAGTCCTGAGTGCTGAGTCCTGAGAAAAAACTTCAACCACGGAACACACGGAATACACGGAAAAGATTGCGGGGGCGCGGGTGGAGCGCCGCCCGATGCGCGAAATGATAATCGAGGACAATAAGAAAATGTAATTCCCTTAGGAAACTTAACGACCCTTATGAAACTTAAAGTGAAGGGGGATGACGATTTTTTTGGGGGGATCCAGGCGGATTCTTCACGCAAAAAGGCAAAACGGCGAAAGGCGCGAAAAAGACCGCGCGGGAGATGTGATCCATTGAAGGGCATGGCCGGGGAATTCAAGAAAGAGATGAGTCATAGTCGTTGGCAATCCATCCGGTTGGTTATATATTCCACGTTCATGGTTGTTCATACCCGACCGGAGAATGTTTATGAACCGTATTCGTATTGCTGCGACTCTGTTCGGCATCCTGGCACTGACATCGCCGGCTGCATGGCCGGCAAGCACTTCATGGCAGCCGGTGGCGCAGCCGGCGGCCGGTTGGTACCCTTACTACCAGCAACACGGAGCCGCGGTTTACTTCAACAATTCCTTCTGGGTCATCGGCGGCGACACGCTGATCCGGCGCAGTTCGAACGGCGCCGCGTGGGAAAAGGCGGCCGACGGCGCCCCGTTCGGGAAGCGCTTTGGCCATTGCCTGCTGGTGTTCAACAACAAGCTGTGGCTGATCGGCGGCGCGGGGTCGAACAAGTTTTCCGATTTTCAGCTCAAGAACGATGTCTGGTCGTCAAGCAACGGCACGAGCTGGACGCAGGTGGTCGCGAACGCGCCGTGGTCGCCGCGACGCATCGGGCAATAAGCACACCCGGACAATCCGGCGGTCCGGAAGTCCACGCCGCGCCCTGGCGATCGGCATCAGCCTCGGTGTCATCAAGGCCGGCAGCATGTTTCCCGCGATCACCCCACCGCTTGCGTGCGATTTATTTTGAAGAATACGCCGGCGGATTCCGGCCAAAACGGTGGCCGCACGGGTCGCATGGAGCCGGCAGAATCCTATAAATTTTACGAAATGCGCCCCAATCCGCTCATATGTGGAAAAATCAGGTGGCGAAACTGATTTTTTGGTTGTGCCGAGCGAAATGGTCAGGTAAGAACATTCGTGGGTGGGAGCCCTCGAAGAACAGGCGCACACATCGTATCGGCATCGACGAACCAACACCTCGAATTTCACGCCGGTTTCAACAGCGGAAGGGCTGATAAAACTAAATAGTAAGTATAGTTACCCACGTATAAAAATATGTTTGCTTTCCTGCGCGCCATGGGATATAAAAGAAACCTGTGAGGACAGGCGCAAACTATATGGAATGCCAGGGTGTATCCAGCTCATTCGGCTCCGCTCCCGATCGTTATGAGCGTGTTTTCCGCCACTCGGCCGATGCGCTGTTCCTGGCCGACGCCGCCGGCATGCTGCTCGAGATCAATCCCGCCGCGGCGCGCCTGCTCGGCATCGACTCGGGGGTTACGGCCCGCTCGCTTCCGGGCATGATCGCCGAGCCGGCCCAGCGCGCCGACCTGATGCGCCGGTTGCAAACCGACGGTTTGGTGCGCGAGGGGCGCGTCGGCCTCGAGGCGCGCGGGACGGTCATCGACGCGCTGATCACGGCGGCCGCCATCCACGGTGCGTCGGGCGCGATCGAGGCCTTCATCGGGTCGATCCGGGACGTGACGCTCGAGACGCAGACGTGTTCGTTTCTGGCCGACATGGCGCGGTTTCCGGCCGAGGATCCCAACCCGGTGATGCGTGTGAGCGAGGCCGGCGTGCTGATTTATGCCAACACGGCCAGCGCGCCGCTGCTGGATGCCTGGTCGATCCAGGTCGGGCAGGCGCTTCCGTGGGAGCCGCTGGAGCAGGTCCGGCGCTCCATCGCCGCCGGCCGCACGTGTGAGTTCGAGCTGATGATCAACGACCGGGCGTGGATGATGATCTGCGCGCGCGTGCCGGGGAGAAGGTATGTGAATCTTTACGGGCTGGACGTCACCGCCCGGCGCGACGCCGAGAATGAAGTTGCCCGCCAGTCGGCCGAGCTCGCGCGGGCCAACGAGCAGCTCACGGCGGTCAATGAGCGCCTGAACCAGCAGGCCAAGCGGCTGGAGTTGATCGTGCGGGGCATCGGCGACGGCGTGATCGTGACCGACCTTGAGCACCGCGTCACGATGATGAACCACGTGGCGCGCGAGCTGCTGGAAGTTTCCGGGCGCACCGGGACCGGCGGCATGCTGATGGGGCTGCTCGGCGACTGCACGCCGCCGCCGTTGCGTTTCAGGGAAATGCTGGAGGCGTGCCGGCCCGACCAGGCCGAGGAAATCCTGCTCGTCCTGCGCGAGCCCTGCCCGCGCACGCTGCGCGTCGTGGCCAGCGCGTGGGTCGATCCCACGGGGCGCGTCGCCGGGCGCGTGCTGATCCTGCGCGACGTGACGCGCGAGCGCGAAATCGACCGCCTCAAGACGGATTTCGTCGGCTCCGTCAGCCACGAGCTGCGCACGCCGCTCACCTCGATCAAGGGCTTCACCAAGGCCCTGCGCGAGGACGGCGCGATGGATGAGTCGCTCCGCAACCAGTTCCTTGACATCATCGACCAGGAGACGCTGCGGCTGGAGGCGTTGATCGAGGACCTGCTTGAAATCTCGCGGCTCGAAAGCGGCCGCCTGCGCCTGGAGCGCCGGCCGGTGGATATCGCGGGGCTGATCGAGTCTTCGTGCGCCATGCTCAGCCCGATGATCGAGGCCTCGGCCCTGGACCTCAAGCTGGACATTGACGGGCCGCTGCCGCTGCCGATCGGCGACCACAATGCGCTTCAGCGGATGCTGGTCAACATCCTCGGCAACGCGATCAAGTTCACGCCGGCCGGCGGCGCGATTTCCGTGAGCGCCTCCGCGGGCGACCAGCTCACGATCACCGTTGCCGACACCGGCATCGGGATCCCCCAGACCGATCTGCCCCACATTTTCGAGCGCTTTTACCGGGTGCACCGGCCCGGGATGGAGATCGCCGGCACCGGCCTCGGCCTGGCCATCGTCCACGAGATCGTGCAGCGCCACGGCGGCGCCGTGAACATCGAAAGCGAGCTTGGCCACGGAACGAAGGTGACCGTCGATTTGCCCGTCGAGCGGGAGTTGATTTCCGGGGAATGAATAGAACGGAACAGATCCGCTCAGCATAGAGTCAGCCGATTTTTATTTGCATCGGTGTTGGATCAACCTAAAGTGAAATGAGCCATGAAAGCATCTTCCCAAACGACTGAACCCCCCATCCAGGTCCTGGTGGCCGACGACGATACCCACATCCGGACCCTGCTCAATTACACCCTCGAGCGTGCCGGATTCAAGACGATGACGGCCGCCAACGGCCGCGAAGTCCTGGACCAGATGAACGAGGACATCGACGCCGTGCTCCTCGACGTGCGCATGCCGGTCATGGACGGCCTGCAGTGCCTTGCCGAGATCATGCGGCTTTATCCCGACACGCAGGCGATCATGATCACGGCGCACACCGACCTCCGCGACGCGGTCGGCGCGATCAAGAATGGGGCGTTCGACTATGTTGCCAAGCCGTTCAACCCCGAGGAGCTGATCGGCACGGTCAACCAGGCCGCCCGGTACGGCCGGCTGCGCCGCGAGAACCGGCGCCTGCGGCAGGCGATCGTCAGCCCGGCGCCGCCGGTGGCCTACATCGGGGCCTCGGAGACCTCGCGCAAGCTGCTCGAGAACGCGCACCGGCTGGCCCGGATCGAGGGCAACCTGCTTCTGACCGGCGAAAGCGGGGTCGGCAAAAGCCTGCTGGCGCGCCTGATCCACCTGGCCAGCGGTCGCGCCGCCGGGCCGTTCATCACGGTCAACTGCACGACCCTGCCGCGCGAGCTTGTCGAGTCCGAGCTGTTCGGCCATGAGAAAGGCTCGTTCACGGGCGCGGCCGAACGGCGCCTCGGGCGGGTTGAGATGGCCGAGGGCGGCACGCTGTTCCTCGACGAGGTCGGCGAGATGCCGCTCGACCTCCAGCCCAAACTCCTTACCTTTTTACAGGATCGCATCTTCCAGCGCGTCGGCGGCAACCGCGATATCAAAGTGGACGTTCGGGTGATCGCCGCGACGAACCAGGATCTGCCGGGCAAGGTCCGCGAGCGGCGGTTCCGCGAGGACCTGTTCTTCCGGCTGAACGTCCTGACGCTGGGGGTGCCGCCCCTGCGCGAACATCCGTCCGACATCCCGGCGCTTGCCGAATACCACCTCGACCGCATCGCGCGGCGCAACAACCAGCCGCCCAAGAAGCTCACGCAGGGGGCGCTCGACACCCTGATGCGGTACCATTGGCCGGGAAACATGCGCGAGCTGGAGAACATCCTCGAGCAGGCGTCGGCGTTCTGCGACGACAGCCGCATCGATGTCGAACATATCCCGATTCGGCCGTCATCGGTCGCGCTCGACGCCACGTCGGCCAGGCCGCTGGCGGGGCTGACGCTCGACGAGATCGAGCGGCTGGCGATCGAGCAGACGCTCGATGCGTGCGGCGGCAACAAGGCCCGCGCGGCCCGCCAGCTCGGCATCAGCGAAAAAACGATTTACAACAAAATTTCGCGCCTCGGCCTCAAGACGCGCTCCTAGAGCGAGCGAAAAGTCTGTCGGCAATCGCCATGATCGGACCGGTCCCGGTTTCGGGGTTTGGCGGGGGGCGATTACGATTACCCTGGCGTGCGCGGGCTCACGCACGTTCGGAACAGCCGGGGCCGAGAGGCTGGAAGCATTCCTGGTTGACGCCGGCGGCCGCCGGATCGGTCCAACCGCGCCGCCGGGGAAGCCGTTTGAACAAATTTTGTTACGCACCATTTTTTTACTGTAAATTTTACTGAAACCCTGCTATCCATACCTGTAACATATACGGAATGAGCAGCGTTTTGCGAAACGACCACCAGTTGTTTACGCGCATAAGTCTAATCAAATCATGCGGATGGAATGTGCCGACCAATTTGATCCCAAATTGGCCCAACCCTTGCCTTGGTCTCTACGCGGAACCCGAGAACGGTTTCCGGTAGTCGATTAGGGGGTCCCGGCCATGCAACTTGAAATACGCATCATGGAACACTTTGTCAGCAACCCCGATGCCTGTGAATCGGTTGCCGGCATAGCGCAACTGTGGTTGGGAGGGGAGGACCCCCTAATCGTTTCCAGCGCGTTGCAGAACCTGAGCAACTGCGGCCTGCTGCATCGTTTTGGTGACGAGGACCGCGCGGTTTTCTACTGCGTCGATGTGGCCCTTGTGCGCGCCGTTTTGCAAATGCTCAAGGAAAAGCAGAAACTTCAGGCCGTCGAACCCGAACTTGGCGCCATTCCCGAGCCCAATCCCGAAGGTTGAAGGGCGAATAGCGAATCAACCGCGCCCCACCATATCAACGCCCCTTCAGCTTGAACGCCTTTCCCATCAAGTCGAACCTCTCGTGTCGTCCGCGCGCATAGGCCGCTTTGGCCCGAAGCGGCATGGGCAAGCGGTCCCCTATGTTCCCCCATCCGCGCCATCACGATTTGCCCTTTATTTTTCGGCTCCGATTGCTCAGGATGGTTCACGTTCGAACGCGTGCAAAGGAGTCGATGATGAGGGCGACGGCTTCCATCAATTACCGGGTTTTCGCGTTGTTGGCGGCGATGTGCCTGTTTGTGGCCGCGGCCCATTCGGCCACGCCGCGGATCGACGTCACGGTTGACAAGACCGACGGCATTTACCAGGTCGGCGAGCACGCGGTGTTCACGATCACGCCCACCAGCGCGCTGCCGGCGGAGGGGCTCAAGATTCGGTATCGGTTCACGCGCGACAGCGCGACGACCGAAAGCGCCGGCTCGTTCATCCTCAAGCCCGGCGCGCCGTTCGAGATCAGGCGCACGTTGTTCCGCCCCGGCTGGCTGATGTGCCTCATTTCGTGGGACGTGCCCACGACCGGCAGCGCCGCGGTCGGCGCGATCTTCAGCCCGCTCCACATCCAGCCGGGCCTGGAGAAGGAACCGGCCGATTTCGATGCGTTCTGGGCCCGGCAGAAGGCCTCGCTTGCCGGCGACTACGCGGCCGAGGTCGTGCAACTGCCCTCGAAGACGCCCGGGATCGATCTTTACCACGTCAAGATCCCAATACCCGAGGGCAACCCGGTCCAGGGTTACATGACCAAGCCTCACGGCGCCGCCCCGCGCAGCCTTGGCGCGATTGCGTTCACGCACGGCGCATATGTGCCCGCGCGCTCGTCGAACATCCCGCCGAACCTGTTCGGCATGATCGCGTTCGACTTCAACGCGCACGGCCATGACGATGGCATGCCGCCGAAATTTTACAGGGATTTGAGCAACACCACGGAGCGGCGGTATTGGGACCGCGGCTGGGAAAACCGCGACACGGTCTATTTTCTCGGCATGTACAAGCGCCTCATGCGGGCGATGGACTTCCTGACGCGGCAGGCGGAGTGGGACGGCAAGGTGCTGGTGGTGTTCGGCGGCAGCCAGGGCGGCGCGCAGGCGATCGCCGCCGCCGGCCTCGAGCCGCGCATCACGTGCATCGTCGCGGGGATTCCGGCCTTGTGCGACCTGTCCGGCTGGCGGGCCGGGCGCATCGACGGGTGGCCTCATCCGATCAAGGTCGGGCGCGACGGGTTGCCGCTCAACCCGAAGATCGCCGCGACGGTTCCGTATTACGACAACGCTTATTTCGCCCGGCGGATCAAGTGCGACGCGTTCTTCGCGACCGGGTTGATCGACCTCACGTGCCAGCCATGCACGGTGTTCGCCGCATACAACCAGCTCGGCTCGGAGCGCAAACAGATCCTGGTCCTGCCGGACAAGGCGCACTCGTTCTCGACCGACCTCGCGCAGCGCGCGATCGGTGAGAAATTCATCAAGGACCACATCGAGCGCGTGACGGGCAAAGCGGGATATTAGGAAAAAATGATGAATGATGAATGATGAATGAAGAATGAAGAAAGAAGCCGGTCGAGGGATCGGCTTTTTTCTTTTTTTACGCGGATGACGCGGATGGGTGCGGATGAATGCGGATTGCAAGCCATTGAAATCAAATTTGATTTTTTTGCGTGGAATGCGCACGATGGTGATGAGCTTTGCGCAAAGGAGCCGATGATGAGAGTCCGGATGTTCGCTTTGGCGATGTTTGTGATTGCCGCGGCGGCGCAGGCGGCGACGCCGAAAACGCCGCCATTGATCGACATCAACGTCGATAAAAGCACCGGCATCTATCAGGTCGGCGAGCAGGCTGTGTTCACGCTCACGGCGACGAAACCGCTGCCGGCGAACGGGGTCAAACTCCGTTACCGGTTCACGCGCGACGGCCTCACGACCGAAAGCGTCGGGTCGCTGCTCCTCAAGCCGGGCGCGCCGTTTGAGATCAAGCGCACGCTGTTCCACCCGGGCTGGCTCATGTGCCGCATCGACTGGGATGCCCCGACGACCGGCACGAGCCGCGTCGGCGCGCTGTTCAGCCCGTTCAAAATCCAGCCGGCCCGGCCCGAGCCCGCCGATTTCGACGCGTTCTGGGCCAAACAGAAGGCGTCGCTGGCCGGCGATTACGCGCCTGAAGTCAAGCAACTGCCCTCGCAAACGCCCGGCGTCGATCTATACCACGTCAAGATCCCGATGCCTGACGGGACGTTCGTGCAGGGCTACATGACGAAGCCGCATGGCGCGGCGCCGCGCAGCCTCGGCGCGATCGCCTACACGCATGGCGCGGCCGTGCCCGCGATTTCATCGAGGACCCCGTCCGACAAGTTCGGCATGATCGCGTTCGACTTCAACGCGCACGGCC